>JAZNCG010000001.1:0-15158 GCA_045587405.1 Ructibacterium sp.
GTATATACATAAACTTTAAAATAAATAATGTCACTTGATTATGCATAAAAGAAGGGATGAATTTTATGAAAATAGCATTTTCTACATTGGGATGTCCGGATTTTAGTTGGTCGGATATATACACAATGGCTAAAGATATTGGATTTAATGGTATTGAATTACGAGGATTAGGTGATGCTATTTTTGCTGTAAAAGCGAAACCATTTACTAATGAAGAAATAAACAATACTATTAAAAAACTAGAAAGTTTAAACATTGAAATCCCATGCCTTTCTTCTGGGTGCTGTATAAATTGTAAAGAAAAAGAAGAGCAAAATATATATGAAATAACCCAGTATATTGAGCTTGCAAAAAAAATTAAAGCTTCATATATTAGAGTTCTTGCTGATGCTAATCCTGAACCTGATGGAAGTAATATTGATGATGAATATATTGCTGAAGTTTTAAAAAAGCTTGCTCCTGTTGCTGAAAAGGCAGGAGTTATATTACTTGTTGAGAGTAACGGAGCTTTTGCCAATACAAAACGATTGCGTAGTCTGATTGAATTGGTTAACAGTTCTTCTGTTGCTGTTTTGTGGGATTTGCAACATCCATACAGATTTTTTAACGAATCCGCAGAAGAAACATTTGAAAACATAGGGGAATATGTTCGTTATGTTCATGTTAAGGATTCAAAATTTATAAATGGCGAACTTTCTTACTTTATGATGGGTGACGGAGATATGCCTCTTAAAGATATGCTTAATCTATTAAAAACTAAGGGATATGAAGGCTATATCACATTAGAATGGGTTAAACGTTGGGCGCGTGATTTAGCTGAGGCGGGAATTGTTTTTCCGCAATTTGCATATTATATGAAACCATATATTAAAGTTCATAAAAATCCGTTGCAGACAAGTATTTCAGGTGAAGGTAAATATGTATGGCCTAAAGAAAAATTAATTAACTACACATTTTCCGAAGTTTTGGATAGAATTTGCGAAGAATTTCCTTTGCAATATGCATTTCGATATACAGAGCTTGACTATATTCGTACATATCCTCAATTCAGAGATGATGTAGATGCATTTGCTAAAGCATTGATAGCATTAGGAGTAAAAAAAGGTGATCATGTTGCAATTTGGGCAACAAATGTGCCCGAATGGTATATTACATTTTGGGCAACAGTTAAAATTGGTGCCGTGTTAGTAACTGTTAACACTGGATATAAAATTTATGAAACTGAATATTTACTTCGTCAATCTGATACGCATACATTGGTTATGATTGAAAGTCTGAAAGACTCAAATTATAAAGAAATTATTCAGACTTTATGCCCTGAAATTAATACTAAAGAAAAAAATAAGCCGTTAGTAAGCGAAAAACTTCCTAAACTCAAAAATGTTGTTACAATTGGTTTTGAGATGAATGGTGCATATACTTTTGAAGAAGCTTTACGCGAGGGTGAAAATGTTGATATTGAACGCGTATACAGTATGGCAGCAGAAGTCAAAAAAGATGATGTTTGTAATATGCAGTATACTTCCGGCACAACCGGTTTTCCTAAAGGGGTTATGCTTACTCATTATAATGTTGTTAATAATGGGAAAAATATAGGAGATTGTATGGATTTATCAACAGCAGATGAAATGATGATTCAAGTACCAATGTTTCATTGTTTTGGAATGGTTCTTGCTATGACAGCATCTGCTACCCACGGAACCACTATGTCACCTATAACTGCTTTTTCTCCAAGAAAGTCCTTAAATTGTATTTATACGGAAAAAATTACAGCTTTCCATGGCGTTCCAACAATGTTTATTGCTTTATTGGAGCATCCTGATTTTGATGCAGATAAATTTAAAAATATACGAACCGGAATTATGGCCGGAAGTCCATGCCCGATTAAGGTAATGGAAGATGTTATAGAAAAAATGCATATGAGAGATATATGCATAACTTATGGTCAAACAGAGGCTTCACCGGGTTGTACAATGAGTAAAACAACTGATTCAATTGATAAACGGGTTAATACAGTTGGTACGGCGATGTTTGGTGTTGAGTGTAAGATTGTTGACCCAGAAACAGGAGAAGAGCTCCCTGACAATGTTGATGGTGAATTTGTTGCCCGAGGATACAATATTATGAAAGGGTACTATAATATGCCCGAGGCAACAGCTGCAGCCATTGATGATGAGGGATGGTTGCATACAGGTGACTTAGCGCGTAGAACTTCAGATGGGTATTATAAGATAACCGGTAGAATTAAAGATATGATTATTCGTGGCGGCGAGAATATATATCCAAAAGAAATCGAAGATTTTATATATACTCACGATAAAGTTAAAGATGTGCAAGTTATAGGTGTTCCGGATGCACAGTATGGTGAGGAAATATGTGCTTGTGTTATAGTAAAGGAAAATGAAGTTTTAACGGAAGAGGATGTTAAGGAGTATGTGAGAAACAACATGGCAAAACACAAAGTACCTCGTTATGTTATTTTAACTGATAGCTTTCCAATGAATGCAGCCGGTAAAATTCTAAAATATAAAATGCGAGAACAAGCGGTTGATACATTAGGGCTTCAGGCAGCAAGCAAAATAGTTACTGCTTAAAATTTATAGGCTATATCAATGTTTTTGATATAGCCTAATTTAAAGGTGATTAGATGGGTAAAAGAGAAATTGAACCAATAGCGTATATTCACACAGATTTTAAAGAGAAGTTTGGCGTACCCCGTCAAGGAGGGAGAGCGCCAAACCTTAAAGGAAAAATTATTTTTGAACATAAATTCAGAAATGAAGAATCCTTGTTTGGATTAGATGAATTTTCGCATATTTGGCTTATATTTGATTTTTCGAGGGCCCATAGAGATAAGTGGTCACCAACAGTAAGACCTCCGAGATTAGGAGGGAATAAACGAGTAGGTGTTTTTGCCAGTCGCTCTCCGTTTAGACCGAATTCTTTGGGAATTTCGTCAGTTAGGCTGGAAAGTATTGAAAAAACAGTAAATGACGGAATTGTTTTAAATGTAGCAGGCATTGATTTAATTGACAAAACTCCAATTTATGATATTAAACCATATTTGCCGTATACAGACATTCATAAAGATGCAAAAGGAAGTTATGGAGATGAAATGAGTGCTCATTCTTTAAAAGTAAATTTTCCTGAGGATTTATTAAATTTGGTTCCATATGATAAGCAAGAGGCTTTGATTGAATGTTTAAAAGATGACCCAAGACCTTCATACATTAGTGATATTTCTCGGATATATAAAATGAATTTTGCGAATTTAGATGTACATTTTAGTGTAGATAAAAATATTTTAACAGTTTTAAAAATAGAAATATAACATAAAAACAACGCAATTGGGCGTTGTTTTTATGTTATATATTATTCCTTACCGTTCCAACAATATGTGCATAGATTACATGGTTTTAAACCAATAGCTTTTATTAGTCCATCAAGAGATTGGAATTCTAAGGATGCAAATTTAAATTTTTTACATATTGCTTGTCTCATATTTTTTCCACGCTCGGTTGAGTAATCGCTATACTCATCAATATGTTTAAAACCTTCCTCACCTTCAATTTCCATCATTGTTTTTCGGGTAATAAGTTCCATTGGATTTGTAGCTCTTGAAAAATTCAAATATTTGCAGCTATACATAATCGGTGGGCATGCTGAACGCATATGAACCGCTTTAGCTCCATTCGAATATAGAAACTCAACTGTTTCCCTTAATTGTGTTCCACGGACTATTGAATCATCAATAAATAAAAGATTTTTATCTGTTATTAAATCGTGAATTGGGATTTGCTTCATTTTAGCAACTTTATTTCTTATAGCCTGGTTAGATGGTGTAAAACTTCTTGCCCAAGTGGGTGTATACTTAATGAATGGTCTTGAAAAAGGTATTGAACTTGCATTTGCATATCCGATAGCATGGGCTGTGCCTGAATCAGGAACGCCGCTAACATAGTCAATCCCTTCAACATTATTCATTTCTAAGTCGTTTTTAGCCATAATTTCGCCATTACGATAACGCATAGTTTCTACATTAACACCTTCATATGTTGAGGTAGGAAAACCATAATATGACCATAAAAATGAGCATATTTTCATTTCTTTCCTTGGTTTAATCAGCTGTTTTATATCTGTAGCTGAAATTTCAACAATTTCAGCAGGACCTAAATCTCTTAAATATTCATAACCTAATTTTTGAAATGAAAACGATTCAAAGGCTACACAGTGACCGCTTTCGCATTTGCCCAATAAAACAGGCAACCTTCCCATATAATCCCTTGCTACAATAAGTTTTCCTTCGTTTGTCAAAATGAGGATAGAGGCAGTTCCGTCGATATTTTCTTGTGCGAATCGTATTCCTTCGGCAAAACTTTCTTTTTGATTTATTAAGGCTGCAACCAAATCGATTGTGTTTATGTTTCCGCTGGTCATAGCGTTAAAGAAACTATTGCCTGAACTTAAATAACGCTCTATTAATTCTTCAGAATTATTTATAACCCCAATTACAGACATTGCATATATTCCTAAATGAGAGCGAAACAAAAGAGGTTGTGGGTCAAAATCGCTTATACAACCAATTGCGGCGTTTCCTTTCATTGTATCCAATACATCGTCGAATTTTGTTCTGAATGGGGAATTTTCTATACTGTGTATTTCCCTCTGTAAGCCTTTTTCATTATCATATGCAGCGATGCCGGCACGCCTTGTTCCTAAGTGAGAGTGATAATCAACTCCAAAAAAAACATTAGGTACCGCATCATATTTAGAAACTATTCCAAAAAATCCTCCCATAATTTACCTCCGTAGTATAATAAAATTTATTTAGTTAATATGCTTATAAAAATGTGGAAAACCACATTTTTTTACATAATATCAAGTTATTATGTGTGGAAAAAACTGTGGAAATTGTGAGTTGTAAAAAGTGTGTAATTATTTAGAAATAAATTACCGTACCACGCTTGCTCCTGATGTAAGAAAATATAGTATAACTATAATTCCAATGATAATTCTGTAATACCCAAATACTTTAAAATCATGTTTTCTGATATATTCCATAAGAAATTTAATTGCAAACATAGAAGTTATGTAGGCTACAACCATTCCAACAATTAAAATAGATAATTCTACTGTTGAAAATCCATTACCTGTTTCAAGGAAAAATTTAACAATCTTTAAAAAGCTTGCTCCAAACATAATGGGAACTGCGAGAAAAAATGAAAATTCAGCAGCAACAACCCTCGAAGTTCCTAAAATAACAGCTCCTAAGATTGTTGAGCCTGAACGGGATGTACCAGGTATAAGAGATAAAACCTGAAATAAACCTATAAGTAAAGCTGTTTTATAACTCAAAGAATCTATGTGGTTGATTGTAGGTGCTTTATTTAGATTCTCAATAATAATAAAGAAAACACCATAAAGTATAAGCATTGCAGAAACAACCCATGCATTATAGGTGTATTTGTTAATAATATCATCAAATAAAAGCCCTATTATAGCGGCAGGAATACACGCTATTAACACTTTGTACCACATTGTCCAGGTGTCAGCCTTTTCTTTTACAGTCTTATTTGGAGAAAATGGATTTAATTTGTTAAAATATAAAGTTACCACAGCCAAAATTGAGCCAAACTGTACTACAACAAAGAATAAATCAATAAATTCTTTACTTTGATTTAACGGCAAGAACTGGTCAACCAAAATCATATGTCCGGTACTTGATATGGGCAGCCATTCTGTTATTCCTTGAACTACCCCTAAAATTATAGTTTTTAAAATTTCTATTAAATACATATAATCATACCTTTCTTTTAAATTAATCTATATCATCGATGTTGTATGGCGTTGTTTGATAAACAAAGTAGTTAAGCCAGTTTGAAAATAACAAATTGGCATGAGCCCGCCAAGAAACTAAAGGAGGGTTATTAGGATTGTCTTGCGGAAAATAGTTCTTAGGAACATCAATATCCATACCTTTATTTTTATCCCTGAAATATTCATTTGCAAGAGTAATATTGTCATATTCCGAGTGACCTGTAACAAAAAATTGTCTTTCACTTTTGGCAGTAACAATATATACCCCTGCTTCAGGGGAGTCGGCTAAAATTTCAAGTTCAGAAACATTTTTAATATCCTCAGTTCTAAATTCAGTATACCTGGAATGTGGAGCAAAAAATGTATCATCAAAACCTCTTAATAGAATTTTATGACGCTTTTCTGAAACAACATTATGAGGAAAAACACCAAAAAGTTTTTTTTCAAGGGGATATTTTTTTATTCCATAGTGGTAATATAAAGCAGCTTGAGCACCCCAACAAATATGAAATGTCGAGGTAACATTTGTTTTTGACCATTCCATTATTTCACAAAGCTCATCCCAATAATCAACATCTTCAAATTTAAGAGTTTCAACAGGCGCTCCCGTAATAATCATTCCATCAAATTTTTGTGATTTAAAATCATCAAAGGTTCCATAAAATGTTTCTAAATGACTTTTTGAGATATTTTTTGATTTATGAGTTTTTGTATTCATAAAACTTACATCAATCTGTAATGGTGTGTTCCCTAAAACCCTTAGCAATTGAGTTTCTGTATCAATTTTCGTTGGCATAAGATTTAAAATAAGAATTTTCAAGGGACGAATATCCTGGGTCAATGCACGAGTTTCTGTTATTACAAAAATATTTTCTTGATTTAATGTTTCAATCGCCGGTAAATTATTTTGAACCTTGATTGGCATAAAAATCACATCCTATACTTTATTTATATATTGAAAAAGTTTAAATATGTATTCATATAAAAAACAAGCATATTATATCATAAATTTTCAAATTAGTAAAGTAATTAATATAAATTTATAAATAATAAATATCACTTATGTAACTGAGGGCTTGTTCTAATGTAACAACAATAACAGAAGCTCCAATTTGTAATTAATTACGAATTCTGGAATTATAATTTACTCATTTATAGTTATACAACATATAAGATGACTTGGAGTAAGTTTTAATTTATTAGAGGGGGTAACAGTACTAATTGCATTGAGGTTCTTTCAACGCTGCGTCAGAGAAGGTTACGAAACAGCATTAATTTCCAAAAAGTACATACTATTTCTTGAAACTTAACCAAAACTTATCAATAAAAAGCAACAAGCACAAAACTTGTTGCATAAATATTCAGTTTATTTATTTAAAAGAGCTTTAACTTTGTCAATGTCTTTTATATCTATTAAACAGGATATTTCCGTTTCTGCTGTTGTAATTAATTTAATTGAAATATCAGCATCAGAGAAAATTTGAAATAATTCAGCAGCAACACCATATTCGGAACGCATTCCGGCGCCTGAAAGTATAACTTTAATATTATTCCCATTTAAATCAGTAGATATTTCAGGACTTAAAGTTTTAAAAGTTGATGTAGCATCTACAACATCACTCAAATTTTCTTGCGGAACTGTAAAAGATAGGTTAAAACATTCTTTATATGGTGCGGTTCTGGAAATCATATCAACAGTTATTTTTCTATTTGAAATTTCATTCATAATAAAGGATAGATTTTGAGGTGTATTTGGAATATTATTAATTGTCACAAGTGCTACATCGTTTAAATAGCCTATATCTGTTATTGTTTTAATCATAAAATTCTCCTTATTGCTCAGAAATTAAATCTTTCATATTATATAAACCAGGCCCCTTATTGGTCAAGAATTCCGCAGCTTTGACTGCTCCAATAGCGAATACCTCTTTAGAAGTTGCAAAATGTTTTATTTCTATAAACTCATCAAGGCCTGCAAAGATAACTTCGTGTTCACCGACAATAGAGCCACCTCGAATTGCATGAATTCCAATTTCCTTTTTATCTCGTTTTTGACGAACAGAATGGCGATCATATACATATTCAGGCTCATAAGATACAGTATTGGAAATTGCATCTGCAATTGCAAGCGCTGTACCGCTTGCAGCATCAATTTTTTGATTATGATGCTTTTCGATTATTTCTATATCAAAATTACTTTCAAGAATTTTAGAAGCTTTACAAACTAAATCAATTAACAAATTAATTCCAATAGACATATTTGCAGAAAAGAAAATAGGTATATTCTTGGACTCATAATCAATTCTGGAAAGTTGCTCGTTACTAAGACCGGTTGTACAAATAACTACCGGAATATTGTTAGAAACAGCATAATCTAACAAAGAATCCAATAATGCAGGATGAGAGAAATCAATTATCACATCGGGAATCTCAATATTTGTGGTCAATGTATTGTAAATCGGAAAATCGGATTTTTGAGTTGTATTAACATCGTAACCGGCACAAATTTTGAAATTATTATTAGAAGAAATTGCACGAGTTACAGCCTGACCCATTTTGCCATTAGCTCCGCTTAAAAGTATTTTTATCATTTGTGTTTCACACCTTTATATTACATTTTGTGATTGTTTAAATTAAAGTATAATCCTTTAATGTGTTTTTTAGTATATCAAAATTTTCGTCAGTCATTTCACAAAGAGGCATTCTTAAATTCCCAACATTATATCCTAAAATATTCATCGCTACTTTTATAGGAATAGGATTAACTTCAATAAACAAAGTTTTAATAAGTTTTAGATATTTTAAGAATAGTTCTTTAGAGCCATCTAAATCTCCAGCAAAATATTTTGCACAAATATCATGAGTTTCTTGAGGCAATATATTAGCAACAACGGATATAACTCCCTGACCACCAATAGACATAATTGGAACAATAATATCATCATTTCCTGCATATATAGCCAAATCGGTTTCGGCAGCAATCTGTGCTGCGAACGCTAAATCGCCCGTTGCCTCTTTAATTGAATTAATATTAGGGATTTTTGCCAGTTCTTTGATTGTCTCCAATGAAAAGCCCAGTCCCCCCGTACGGCCGGGAATGTTATACAAAATAATTGGAAGCTTTACGCTTTCTGCAATAGCTTTCATATGAGCACACAAGCCTTTTTGAGTTGTTTTATTGTAATAAGGAGCAACAATCAACAATCCATCAGCACCAACTTCTTCCGCATATTGGCTCAATTCAATAGCTTTAGCGGTATCGTTGCTGCCGGTTCCCGCAATTACAGTTATACGCTTTGCTGCTTTTTCAACAGTAAAACGAATAACTTCCTTATGCTCTTCATCAGGCATAGTTGAAGATTCGCCGGTTGTTCCACAAACAACAATTGCATCTGTGTTGTTATTAATATGATATTCAATTAATTCTTCGAGCTTGCTGAAATCCACTCCATCCTTTGTAAATGGCGTTATAAGTGCAACAGCTGACCCGGTAAAAATAGGTATCTTCATAATAATCTCCATTCCGCCGCCCTGCGTCGGCATATAATAATCTAATAAAGTAGAGGAAATAAACTTAAATTTAAATTTTATTTTTGAATTAAAATTTAGTCAAAATATCCTTTTGCGGCCAGTAACTCTGCCATTAAAACTGCTCCCCCTGCAGCACCACGCAAAGTGTTATGGGATAAGCAAACAAACTTATAATCATACTGAGAGTCCTCTCGTAACCTACCCATAGATACAGCCATACCGCCTTCCATATCACGGTCTAACTTAGTCTGAGGTCTGTTATCCTCTTCAAAATAATTTAAAAACTGTTTTGGAGCAGATGGAAGATTTATTTCCTGAGGAACGCCTTTAAATTCTTTCCAATCCTTTTTAATTTCCTCAATAGTTGGTTTGTTTTCAAATTTAACAAACACCGCTGCCATATGTCCGTTTGTAGCTGCTACACGAAGACATTGTGTCGTAATAGCAGGAGATGTTGCATCTACAATTTCATTCCCTTTAATTTTACCCCATATTTTCAATGGTTCAATTTCGCTCTTTTCTTCTTCGCCGCCAATATATGGAATAACATTATCTACCATTTCTGGCCAGGTTTCAAAAGTTTTTCCTGCACCGGAAATAGCTTGATATGTACAAGCTAAAACATTTTTAATTCCATATTTTTTTAGCGGATGCAGAGCAGGTACATAACTTTGTAAAGAGCAGTTTGACTTAACTGATATAAATCCGCGTTTAGTTCCAAGACGCTTTTTCTGTGCTTCAATAATATCTGCATGATCAGGATTAATTTCTGGAATAATCATAGGAACATCCGGAGTATGTCGGTGTGCAGAGTTGTTTGAAACAACAGGACATTCTGCCTTTGCGTAAGCTTCTTCAAGAGCACGAATTTCATCTTTTTTCATATCAACAGCACAGAAGACAAAGTCAACCTGTGATGCTATTTTTTCAATGTCAGCAGTTGCATCATAAACAACCATTTCCTTTACAAAATCAGGAATAGTTGTAGGCATTGCCCAACGGTTACCCACAGCGTCAATATATTTTTTCCCGGCACTTCTTGGTGATGCCGCTATAAGTTTTAAATCAAACCACGGATGATTATCAATAAGAGTAATAAACCTCTGTCCTACCATTCCTGTTGCGCCAATGATTCCTACATTATACTTTTTCACTTAAAAATTCCTCCTTGTATTTCGTAAAGATACATATTATACTTAATCTATTGTTTATCATAATTATTATATGCTAAGACAAGATAGATGTCAAATGTTTTTATGTATTTAAATAGATGTTTTATACATATTTAAACAACATTTCAGGAATTGTAAAGTGTTTGTAACATAAAAATGAGGATGTTAACAGAAAATTAATAAAAAGTACTGGAATTTATTCAGAATTTGTGCTAAAATGAGCTAAAAAATATGGTTGGTGATAATTATGAAAAAAATAAATTTATTAGTTTTACTTATAATTACATTTATTTTTAATATTTTTCCTATGCATTCATATGCTGATTTTTATTTACCCTCCCATATAAGAATAGGTTTGTTTTATGGGAATATTGCAGAAAACACAATCGTGCTGACATCAACTGTTGGATTTAATATTGGTAAGTATAACGAACGAACATTTATTAAAGAAAGCTCTACTGATACTAATTCAATTAAAGTTGCGATAAATGGTGTTGGAAAAATTAATGTTTATGATACCAGAAATGGTACCGAAATATGTAATAATGTTGATAATATAGGGATTGTTCCTAATGCATCCGGGATGGAACAGGTGTTTAATATCAATGGAACCGAATATAGAGGCGGAGTTGATATCATACTCTCAAATGGTTCGTTAACAGTTGTTAATGTCGTATTTCTGGACCATTATTTATATGGTGTTATCTCCCGTGAAATGAGCCCAAGTTGGCATATTGAAGCATTAAAAGCTCAGGCTGTATGTGCAAGAAATTACGCTGTGCAAAACATAGATAAGCACAGTTCGCAAGGTTTTGATTTATGCGCTAATGTTCATTGTCAGGCATATTCAGGTACATCTTTTGAGACGGAAAAAAGTTATGCGCCCGTCGATGAAACTACGCGTCAAGTTTTGACATATGATGGAGAACTTGCTAAATTATTTTATTCTTCATCAATGGGTCCTACCACAGAAGATGTTCAAAATGTTTGGGGTAATTCCTTACCATATTTGGTCAGTGTAGATAATTCTTATGAAGATACCGAAAATATTCCAAATGGGGTTTGGTCGGGCACTATAACCGCTGATGAAGCATCTGCAATAATGAAAAACAAAGGATATGATGTTGGTGATGTTACTAACATTGAAGTTATGGAGACAACGGAAAGCGGAAGAGTATTACATTTAAAAGTTACGGGAACAGAAGGATATAAAATTTTTGACAGAGAAAGTTGCAGACTTGTGTTTAATAGTGTTACTAAGAGTCAAATGTTTACTGTTGTTGGAGATGGAGTTGCCGGAAAGCGTGTCCCCAAAATAAAGGTAACCGATGGTGTTAATACATCAAATCCGGCAATAAGTAAGATTATTTTATTAACATCCGCAGGACGAAAAACTTTGGAGAGTAATATTTTATATGCTACCAATGGTGCTATTCAAGAAAAATATGAAATTGTCGAATCATCAGGTGGTATAAATGAAAATTTTTATTTTAAAGGTGTGGGCTGGGGACACGGCGTTGGTATGAGTCAATATGGAGCAAAAGGTATGGCAGAAGCAGGCTATGATTATTTAAGTATTCTGCAACACTATTTTCTTGACACAAATTTAGAAAATGCTTATTAAAATAAAGAGGATTAAATATGACAACAAAAGATTTTTATTATGATTTACCGCAGGAATTGATTGCGCAAGTTCCCCTTGAGGATAGAACATCATCTAAATTGCTTGTTTTAAACAAAGAAACAGGTACTGTTTCGCATAAAGTTTTCAAAGAAATAACAGACTATCTAATTGAAGGTGATTGTCTTGTTCTAAATAATACAAGAGTAATTCCGGCAAGATTATATGGCGTTAAAGAAGGCTCTGGTGGAAAAATTGAATTTTTACTTTTAAAAAGAATTGAACTCAATAAATGGGAAGTTATTTTAAAACCTGGAAAAAAAGCAAGAATTGGTAGTAGATTTGTATTTGGTGATGGTATACTGACAGCTGAGGTTCTTGAAATAATTGAAGATGGAAAAAGAATAGTAGAATTTACTTATACAGGGGTTTGGGAAGAAGTCATAGATAAACTGGGAGAAATGCCACTTCCACCATATATTCATCATAAGTTAGAAGACAAGGAAAGATATCAAACGATTTATTCTAAGATTGAAGGTTCTGCGGCAGCACCAACTGCGGGACTGCATTTTACAGATGAGTTGCTTGATACAATTAAATCAAAAGGAGTTAATGTTGTCTACCTTACATTACATGTGGGATTAGGAACATTCAGGCCTGTTTCTGTTGAAAATGTAGAAAATCATATAATGCATACAGAATATTTTGAGTTGTCTGATGATGTTGCAAATATTATAAATACAACAAAAAAGAATGGTGGTAGAGTTATTGCGGTAGGAACTACATCTGTCAGAACATTAGAAACTCTTGGAACAGACGATGGTAAAATAATTGCAGGAAAGGGCGAAACTAATATTTTTATATACCCTGGGTATAATTTCAAAATAATTGATGCTATGATTACCAATTTTCATTTACCCGAATCTACGCTTTTGATGCTTATTTCTGCTTTTGCCGGAAAGGATAAAGTGTTTAATGCGTATAACGAAGCTATTAAAAACAAATATCGTTTTTTTAGTTTTGGGGATGCAATGTTTATAGAAGGAGATACAAATGTTTAAACTGATAAAACAGAATGGAAATGCTCGAAGAGGAAGCTTCGAAACTATTCATGGCACTATACAAACTCCTGTTTTTATGAATGTGGGAACTGCTGCAGCAATAAAAGGCGCTCTAACTGCACTGGATTTGAAAGAAATTGGTTGCCAGGTAGAGCTCTCCAACACTTACCATCTTCACTTAAGACCCGGAGATGAAGTTGTAAGAGACATGGGTGGTTTACATAAATTCATGAATTGGGATAAACCGATTTTGACCGACAGTGGTGGTTTTCAGGTGTTTTCCCTTGCAAAGCTTCGCGATATAAAAGAAGAAGGAGTTTATTTTTCTTCTCATGTTGATGGCAGGAAAATTTTTATGGGACCTGAAGAGAGCATGCAAATACAATCAAACTTAGGATCAACAATTGCGATGGCATTTGATGAATGTATTGAAAATCCTTGTGAAAAAAATTATGCTAAAGAATCTATAGATAGAACAACAAGATGGCTTAAGAGATGTAAAATAGAATTAGACAGATTAAATTCTTTAGATGGAACGATTAATAAAAATCAACTTCTCTTTGGCATAAACCAAGGAAGTACATATGTTGATTTGAGGATTGAACATATGAAACAAATTGCGGAATTGGATTTATCAGGATATGCGATTGGTGGTCTTGCTGTTGGAGAATCTACAGAAGAAATGTATAGTGTTATTGAAGCTGTTGAACCATTTATGCCAAAAGATAAACCAAGATATTTAATGGGAGTTGGTACTCCTGTTAATATAATAGAGGCAGTTAGTCGTGGGGTTGATTTTTTTGATTGTGTTATGCCAAGCAGAAATGCAAGGCATGGAACGATATTTACATCTGCGGGAATTGTAAATATTTTAAATGCGAAATACGAAAGAGCTGATACGCCATTAGACGCCGAGTGTAATTGTCCAACTTGCAGAAATTTCTCCAAAGCCTATATACGCCATTTATTTAAGGCAAAAGAGATGCTGGCAATGAGGTTAGCTGTTATACATAATTTATATTTTTATAATAATCTAATGGAAGAAATAAGGAAAGCAATTGACAATGATTATTTTGAAAGTTATAAAAATTCTAAAATTGATATTTTGAGTCGCAGGATTTAATTATAATAAATAAGTGGGTGATTTATATGGATAAACAAAGCAAAGAAGCAAAAGAAATGGCAAAAAACTTACCTTTAAAAGACAAATTATTATATATCTGGGAATATTATAAATCTTGGATTATTGGCATTCCAATTGCTTTAATTTTAATTGGAAGTACAATTTACGAAATTGCAACAAGACCAACTTATGATATGGAAATATCGTTGTTTAGTGAGTGTTATTTTAGTGATGAGATGATTATTGAAATGGAGAACTATATATCTCAATTTGTTGATGATGTAGATGGAAATGGTATAAAAAATGTTAAAATATACCCAACTAACGGACCGGTTAATAAAACAGGAGATTTGTTGGTTGATTCTAATAAAGAGGCGGCTGTGGCAATTCAGACAAAATTTGCCGCAGAAATAACGGCATCATCATATCCTGTTTATCTTTTAGATGATTTTTTTAATAATATCCTAGATACACCAAGCTATGACGGGGCTTTTGAAAAATCTGTAAATATAAATAAAAGCGAAGAGCTGATGAATATAGTTAATCCGGCACAGGGCAAAAATATATATTGGTGTACAAGAGCGTTATACGAAAAAGAAAAAGATGATGAAAAAAGATTGGCGGAATACGAATTAGCCCAAAAAGTTCAACAAAGTATTTTTGATTAGTATTGTGAATTTATAATTAATATACAATATATTGATATAGGTTGGTTTTTTGCCAACCTATTTTGTGTTAAACTATTGACAAAGATTATTGATGGGTGTAAAATGTACTAGTATATATCCACTGGGAGGATGATAGAAATGTTTATTGATGAAGAATATATGAAT
>JAZNCG010000002.1:0-7155 GCA_045587405.1 Ructibacterium sp.
CAGACCATTGTTCCAATATTGGTGTTTCTATTCTTCAAAGGGAAGAGAGCGGATTTGAACCTCATGAATATTTAAGCCATGTTAAAAACGATGGCGAAAATGATTTTATAAGTCAGTATCAGGCTTATAAAGAAAAGTATCAAATATAATTCATGAACTGAAAGAAGTGTATGTAATGAAAAAAGGCCTTGTTATGGAAGGCGGTGCCTTAAGAGGAATGTTTACATCAGGAGTTATTGATGTTTTCATGGAAAAAGGAATAACATTTGATGGAGCGATAGGAGTATCTGCGGGGGCAGCCTTTGGTTGCAACTACAAATCCGAACAAATAGGCAGAGCAATACGCTATAACAAGATGTTTTGTAACGATAAACGCTATAGCGGATGGGGCTCTTGGCTTAAAACAGGAGATTTTTATAATGTTCCCTTTGTATATGGAGAAGTGCCTACCAAATACGACATCTTTGATGTTAAGGTGTATAGTGAAAATCCTATGGAATTTTATGTTGTGGCAACTGATGTAAATAGCGGGACACCTGTTTATAAAAAGATTATGAATGGGGATGAATATGATATACGCTGGTTAAGAGCCTCTGCGTCAATGCCTATGCTTTCAAGAGTTGTAGAAATTGATGGCGGAGAGTATTCCGATGGCGGAATGACAGATTCAATCCCGTTGGAGTATTTTGAAAAGATAGGCTATGATAGAAATGTTGTTATTACCACCCAGCCTATGGGTTATGTAAAGGAACCAAATAAATTTTTCCCTATACTTAAGGTTGCTTGCAGAAAATATCCCAAACTTGTTGAAGCGATAAAATTCAGGCATATTATGTATAATAAACAGCTTGAATATATAAAACAAGCAGAGCAGGAGGGGCGAGCTATTGTTATTCGCCCTTTAGAGCCGCTAAATATAAAGGCTGGCGAAAAAGATGCAAATCAACTGGAAAGAGTTTATCAGATGGGGAAAAAAGAGGGTAACAAATGGTTGAAAGCGGTTGAAAAATTTCTTGGATAAAAGTCTTTGATTACAAGAAAATTGAATATTAAAGAGGCAACAATCTTTAAATGCTTTTGTAGGTTTAAGGGTTGTTGTTTATGGGCTCTTTGTCAATAGTTGGGGTAAAGAGTTAAAATGAAATTATGTAGCAAGCAGTTGCAGATTAGCAGCTGCTTGTTCTTTTGTATGGCGTTGGTGAGAGAATTTAATGATTTGGCATAGTTCTTGTTCTACAACCAGAAACGCAAATAAAATCGGGCAAAAAGATTAATTTATAAAATATTGGAAGCAGTTTTGTGAAACTTGCACAAGAAAATGAGTTTTTTTTCTACAACAAAACCCAATTATGGTAAAAATTTTTTTACTTTTTAGAATGGACTTTTGAGAAAAACTGTGGTATTATATGTATGGTATATTGACAAAGCTATCGCCACTTCACTATGCTCGGCTTTGGTTGGCGGATTGCAAAGAGGTTTGCATTTCAAAGCTAAGCGACCCTAAAATAACGGAAAATAATTAAAATTTATATATTAAAAACGACCCTTAAAGGAGGAAGACTTAGAATGAAAAGATTTTTAGGTATGATATTGGTAATTACAATGATATTTACATCGTTGCCAATAACAATGTTAGGCTCGTATGCCGAAGAAACAGAGGGAGAAACAACTGTAGCAGAAAATGTTGAAGTAGAAGTTGAAACAGAAGTTGAAACAGAAGTTGAAACAGATACCGATGCAGATGTTGAAGTTGAAACAGATGCCGATACAGATGTTGAAGTTGAAGCGGAAGCTGAGATAGAAACAGATGAAGAAGCAACTATAGACACAGAGGTAGAATTAACAGGAGAGGTAGCCGAAGAAACAGATACTTCCGAGCAAGAAGAGGAAGAGGTTTTAGATGAAAGAGTAAACCTTGCGGATATATCTGAATATAGAGGAGTAAGTGTGACAGGAAGCCTTGTTTATAATCCAGAATCAATGTTGAATCCAAACCTTGTAAGAACAGATGTAGGTGCGGAGGATCCTTATCCTCTTGTGCCAGGTCAACCTATAAAGACAAGTGTAACAAAATCAAAAAGATTGGCTTGGAGATATGGAAGGGCTTCCAATGTATGGGTTGCTGTTGATTTAGGTACTAAAAGAAACATTTCGGGTATAGAATTAGTTCAGAATTATGCTAGACTAAGAGATTATAGAGTATTTACTACCAGTGATACTGCACTTTGGAATGAGATGAAGAATTATTATGCCGATAATGATAAGGACGGAAAATTAGACAATATGGAACATGAGGCGTTAGATACTGATGGTGATCCATATAGTGCGAGAGTATCTTATGGTCTTAGCGAAAAAGGAAGAGCACCATTTATGTATAAAAAAGATGCCGTGCCAAGTGTGGCGGATATGGAGAATATAACCGAGACCAGTGATGTGCCTGAATCGAACAAAAAATTAAGTGTTGATGGTATTATTGATAAGTTAGGTGATCCTGTTATAAGCGGTACTGAGGTAGACCATACGAGTGATGCACAATATGACCCTAATACTTTGATTGATGGTAAAACACCAACAATAAAAAACTATTATGTTTTAAACGGACCTACAATTGTTAGTAATGGTATAAGAGAAAATGATGTGGTTGATACCATAAATTTCCCTGAGCATAAGGCGAGATATGTTGTTTTTGTTGTGGATAGAGTATATTTGGATTCTGAGTTTAGTTTTTGGTCATTCAGAGTGCTTGGTGAGAAGCCCGTGGTTAGCAACTATGCTGATAAAGCAGAATATCCTGATGCTAAAGCAGAGTGGTCCAGCGCGTACTCGGAGCCTACAAACGATGCTATGGCATTGGTAGACCAGAGCGTAAATAAAGATACTGAACCCGTTAAGGGAGCAGGAAAAGGTTCTGTGTGGGTAAATGGTGCTAACAGAGATACGAAGTCTGCGCTTACCCAACCATCATTTGTATTGTTGGATTTGGGACAGGAAAGAGATTTTAACAGCGTAGTTTTATATCAGAAATACAACAGAATTAAAGAGGCATCAGTTTATAAGCTCACACAAGAGCAATATGATAAAGCGTTAGCATGGGATAAGCTGTCTTTAGAAGATACCGCAGAAGAATATTCCTTCTTCACAGAAAATGGTATTTCTAAGGAAGAAGCGTTGATTGCTAAAGAAACAAACTCATTCGGTTTTAAACAAGGAATTAAAGATGAGTTCAATGAAACCGAGGAGGTTGCCTATGGAAAAGATGGAAGAAAATCTATCTTTGCGTTGGAAGATGGCGCAACAGCTCGATACATTATGGTATCTATTGATAAGGAAACCTTGGCGGGAACATCTCCATTTATTTACGGAATAGGAGTATGGAATACAATCCTTCAGAACCCTACTGAAGAAGATTCTGAAAGTACTCCGGGAGAAAATCCAAGCGAGGGCGAATATTTTGAAACAACACCAAATGTTTTTGCAAGCGGAAAGCTTTTGAATGCTGAAAAGCATATTGTTGACCCAACTTTATATGATGATGCAAAAGAAAGATATGCATATGCGGCTTTAACAGATGGTAAAAACAGAACCACAATTAAGCTTGTTGGCGGCGAGGCCATCATTGATTTGGGCGAAAATAAATGGTTTAATTCTGTCCGTATAACAGAGAAAAACCGTAGAGCTGATAATTTCAAGCTTTTATATTCTTCTGAACTTGACGGGGAGTATACTCAGTTTGCAGAGGGTAAGTTTGCAGAAGCAAACGAATATAATCATCCTGTGTCAACAAAGATTAAATGTGATACAGTTGTTGGAAGATATATTAAAATCACTTCATCAGCTGCCGGAGAAATCTGTGACATAGCAGGATTTTATGAATACGGAACTGCGCAGATGGATCTGGCATATAAGAATATTTTTACCGATGTTACAGGTTATACAACTACTCCGACAAATGCAACATATGGTGATATAGAGATGGCTCTGCAGCATGTAGACATGGCTATGATTACTACGCTTCCTATAAACCATACTAAACTGACTTTTCCTGATAACATTCCATGGTTTGCGATAGATTTGGGTGCTGTTTCCGAATTTAGCAGATTGCAGTTGACACCAAAGACCGATGTAATTGAGGATTATGTTATATATGTATCTGACAACACAGAGGCATGGAGTAATTATGTTGGAGAACGCGCAGGAAAGGAAAATAAGGTTGAGTTCACAGAAGAAGGACTTAAGAATAGTGGATTTAGACTCCTTTGTGAAGGAAGTATTAAAATGAAAGAGATCGATGGTACATATGTACAAGAAACATTTAGTGAGCGTAAGGTTGTTGATGTTATTGATTTTGAGCCAACATCTGCAAGATATATTGTTTTTGGAGAAAGAACATCTCATCCAAATTTAGGGGCAAGAGGAATAATACTTCACGCTGCCGAGGTATTTAAAGGTAATGATGCATCAGAAACATTCTATCCTGTGGTAGATTATGATGAATATGATGGTTCCGTACATAAATCAGGAAATGTTTTAGAGGATTCAACCATTATGGCAGGAGAGCATTGTCAGGATGGTGTTGTTGGCCGTGATGCAAAAGCGTTGGTTGATGGCGTTAAAGGTGATGGCGAAAACAGATTCTATATGTATGGTGAGAACAAAGATATCATTTTTGATATCGGAAAAGATGCACCTATAGACAAGATTGTTTTCTATGAATATGGTAACAATGCGGATAAATTTGTTGCATATGTATCAGATGATGGAGAGAACTGGGAAAAGGTAGGAGAATTAGCTCAAACTAAGGACAACAGCAGAGATCTGCGGAGTAAGATTATTGATTTTGAGGAAATAAATGTTTACAGATACCTTAAGTTATCAGCAGAGGGAGCAGAAAAATTGGTTCCTCTTGCAGAAATTGAGGCATATTGTACAGTTGATGGTGCGAATATTTCGAATAGTATTTTAGATAAAGATATTACAGACGAGCCTTTAAAAAGTATTACATCAGATATTAACTCAAATCTGCCTGAATATATTGCTTTTGAAGATGATGAAGCAGAGATTAAATGGGAAAGTAGTTCTGAGTTAATTGATATAGAAACAGGTAAAGTTACAAGAACAGATAAGGATACTCCTGTAATGCTTTCTGCAAATATTACGCTTAAAACGGGCGAGAAATTCGTCAAGAAATTCCAAACAATAGTTAAAGCGCCTAAAACAGGTGAGCTTCAGACAATAAAAGAGGTTGCTGACGATGAATTTGTTTTGGAAGAAGGGGTTAAGAAATATATCTACGAGGGCGAAAACGGATTTAAACCGAAGGGAAATTATGTTTTAGAATTTGAAATGTCCCTTAACGATAAGTATGCAGAGTTAGACTTGGGAAGTTCTGTTGTTAAGATAATCGAAAAGAATGGTTCTATTGTATTGGAACATGACGGAACAGTAGTAGGAGCTAAAGAAGTTGAAGCAGGAAAGAAATTAAAGTATCGCGTAGAGGTAATTGATGGAAAAGCGGATATATATATTGATTATGGTATAGGATATCGTTTAATTGCCCCTGAAGCGAAAGTTGACGAACCTGAATTTACTTCTGTTTCCAGCACAGAAAAGATTTCGGATTTCAAACTTTCATTCCGTTGCGAAGATGTTTTGGATATAATTAAAAAACAGTTTACTTATGACAAAATTTCTGAGGAAACGCATATAAACACAACAAAATCATTGAGCTATATTTACAAGATTTTTAATGCGGATGTTTCCTACATAAGTGAGAATGATTCGTTTATTGATGGTAAAACAGGTGAAGTTAATGCAGATACTGAGGGAGGATATTGTAAGTTATATGTAACTTTATCCTATAAAGGCGAAGAAAATAAAGATGTAGTATTTGATATTGCAATAAATAATATGTTATATCAAACTAGGGCTTCGTCAAATGCTGTTGCAGTATATCCAGGCCATGCCAGAAATTTGGTAGATGGAACCGAGGAATTGGCGTTCACTACCAGAGCTGACGAATATGAGATTACTGTTAAAATTGATGAGGCAAGATATATTAACAAGGTTTCTGTTTATGAGGCTATGGGTGTCAGCGGAAAGATTTGTGATATTAAGATTTCTGTCAGCGAAGATGACAAGGAATACACAGAAGTATTCTCTGCAAGTGAAGTTGGAGCCAAGGGGGACTTTGTATTTACACCAATCTATGGTCAGTTTATCAAGCTCACTATTGGAAAAACAGAGGGTGATGTTACAGGTATAAACGAAATAACAGCGTTCTTTATGCCATCAGATAGCGAAAAAATTTATCTGGATATGGGCGATGTTAAGATTGATCAGTTCATTAGAAGTGGCGACAAGTTACCTGCAAAAGGTAAGAACTTTGGAACGGAGTTCAGCTACAGCTGTAGCGATAGTTCGGTTAAATTTACCAAGAGCGGAGAAGAATACGAGGTATATTATCCAGCAATAGACAGCTCAAAGAGTGTAACGGTAACTGTATTGGCAAAAAATAATGAAGCCGAAGAAACAAAGGTTGTAAAGACAGCCCTTAAAGGTACCAGAGATGCAGGAACCCCGATTATCAGCGGTAACGGAGACAGAGGTGGAAACTTTAATGTTGACATATCAGCATCAGGTCAGTATGTACCAGATGGAAGCCAAGGTTCAGCATTGGATAAGCAGGATAGGATAAACAAAGAGCTTGAAAATCACTGGGCAAAAGCAGAGATAAGAAGCTTGATGGATAAAGGCATAGTAAAGGGTGACGATAACGGATTAGGACTTGACAGACAGGTAACGAGAGCCGAATTTGTAGCGATGATAGTAAGAGCTATGGGCTATGATGTGGTGAAGTTTGCAGGAGCGTTCAGCGATGTAGAGGCCAGCGATTGGTATGCAGATATAATGCAGACAGCATATGCAAACGGAGTGATAGCAGGATATGAAGGAAAGGCAAACCCTGAAGCTAATATAACAAGAGAAGAAGCTGCGAAGATGATAATGAGTGCCTCACCTGTAAAGGGAGAGGGAAGCAACAGCTTTGCGGACAAGACAGAGATAAGCGAATGGGCGACAGAGAGCATAGACCAGGCATCGGGAATGGGAATAATAAAAGGATATGAGGATAATACCTTCAGACCGACAAACCCGATA
>JAZNCG010000003.1:0-2718 GCA_045587405.1 Ructibacterium sp.
TATAGATTTTGCATGAATTTCATCAAAAAATATTGAAAAATTTGACTTTTAATGATATAATAGTTATGCTACATACTATACTTATAATGGGTTAAGTATAGTTGTTTATCGCAAGGTGTACGCTAAATAGGTAAAAGCGTACACTCTGACACAGAAACTTTGCGATACACAACTATACTTAACCCATTATAAGTATAGTATGTAGCATAATTATTATATCACTAATAGTCAAATTTTTCAATATTTTTGATGAAATTCATACAAAATTTATAGCAGTTCGTAAGTGAGTTCGACAAAACCCTGTTATTTCAAGACTTTTCGGCATTTTATGTTCCGGTCCGTAAAAAGTTCAACACCCTACAAAGACTTATTTTAAGCCATTTTCAGCATTTTTGCAAAATCGTGGTATGTTCGATAATAATATACAGAAGGGGCGGTGTGAATAATAGTATATTTTACTCCAATATTCCTAAAAGCAAACAAATCAAGCAAATAAAAAGGACACCATCACCAAATAATAGTGGTAATGTCCTAATGGTTTACTATATCAAGGCTCGTCATTTGTCGTAACTCTGTCGTAAAATAACAAATATCAACCTTTGTAAATGCTTGAAATAGCCTGTTTTAAGCCATTTTATTTATCAAGCGGCTTCATTGTCGGGAACAACAAAACATCGCGGATTGCGGCTGAATCTGTAAGCAACATACACATACGATCTATACCGAAACCAATTCCGCCTGTTGGAGGCATACCAATTTCGAGAGCGTTCATGAAGTCTTCATCGGTAGTATTAGCTTCTTCGTCGCCGAGAGCTAAAAGCTCTTCCTGAGTTTTGAAACGCTCGCGTTGGTCGATTGGGTCATTAAGTTCAGAGTATGCATTTGCCATTTCCCAACCATTCATAAAGAACTCAAAGCGTTCAACATAATCTGGATTTTCGGGTTTTTTCTTGGTAAGAGGTGAAATTTCAACAGGGTGATCCATAACAAATGTAGGTTGAATTAAATGTTCCTCAACAAACTCTTCAAAGAATAGATTGAGAATATCACCTTTCTTATGATGGCCTTCATATTCAACATGGTGTTCGTCAGCAGCTTTCCTTGCTTCTTCAATAGAATTGATTTCGTTAAAATCGACTCCGGAATATTTCTTAACTGCATCAAGCATAGTAATCCTTTCAAAAGGTTTACCTAAATCCATTTCAACACCATTATAAACAATTTGTGTTGTGCCAAGAACCTCATTTGCAACATAACGATACAAATTCTCAGTCAAATCCATCATTCCGTGATAATCGGTATATGCCTGATAGAGCTCCATTAAGGTGAATTCAGGATTATGACGGGTGTCAAGACCTTCGTTTCTAAAAACTCGGCCTATTTCATAAACTTTTTCCATTCCGCCTACAATAAGACGCTTTAAGTATAATTCCAAAGAAATTCTCAATTTAAAATCTTCATCAAGAGCATTAAAATGTGTTTCGAAAGGACGAGCGGCAGCACCACCTGCGTTCGATACAAGCATAGGTGTTTCAACCTCCAAGAAGTCTTGTTCTGCAAGGTATTTTCTTATTGCTGCAATTATCTTTGAACGATTTACAAATGTATTCATAACATCTCTGTTCATAATAAGATCGGTGTATCTTTGGCGATATCTTAAATCCGTATTTGTCATACCATGGAATTTTTCAGGAAGAGGTCTTAAAGATTTGCTCAAGAGAGTGATTACACAAGTCCTGATGGATTTCTCGCCTTTCTGGGTCGTGAAAACTTCTCCTTTAACTCCAACGATATCCTCAATATCAAATTTTTTATATTTTTTGTAGGGGTCTTCGCCCATTTCATCTCTTTTTACACAAAGCTGTATTCTGCCTGAACCATCCTGAATGTCGGCAAAGGACATTTTACCCATTATGCGCTTAGACATGAGTCTGCCTGCAATAATGACAACCTTGCCCTCAAATTCATCATATTTTTCAACTATATCTGAAATTTTGTTTTCGCGCTCAAACTTTGTTATTGCAAAAGGGTCTTCGCCTTCTTCTTGCAATGTAGCTAATTTTTCTCTACGAATCTTTAGAATTTCATTAAGCTCTTTTTCTTCAGAAACCTGTCCACCATTTTGTTGCTTTTCTTCACTCATTCTTAAATTTTCCTTTCTCGATTGAAAATTTAGCTTTTGAAAATTTTATTCAATAGCTAAAATCTTGTATTCAACAACTCCGTCTTGAGTGTCTAATTGCGCTGTTTCGCCAACGCCTTTACCTTTGATAGCAAGGAAGAGAGGGCACTCGTTAGAAATTGTTTTATCATCTGCTTTTGTAGGGTCTGCTTCGGTTGAACCTACAATTGTATACCATTCAACTTCATTAAACTCTACATCCAAAATTTGAACCTTTGTACCAATTCCAACTTTGGTTCTATCAATTTCATCTTCGTCAATAAGTGTAACATTTTTAAGCATATTTTCAAGCTCGCTAATACGAAGTTCGACCTGTGCTTGTTCGTTTTTAGCTTCATCATACTCAGAGTTCTCGGATAAATCACCAAATCCTAATGCTACTTTTATTTTTTCCGAAACTTCTTTGCGTTTTTTTGTTTTTAAATATTCAAACTCATCCTCAAGTTTTTTCAAGCCCTCTGCGGTAAGGGCGATTTTCTTTTCTTCCATTTGTAGAACCTCCATTTAAACGGTTTTTTAACGCCGTTGATAATTTA
>JAZNCG010000004.1:0-5574 GCA_045587405.1 Ructibacterium sp.
GACGAATTCATTCCAATTTCAATCAGACTGTTACTGCAACGGGAAGAATAAGCAGTACAGAACCTAATCTCCAGAATATACCTGTAAGAACAGAGCTTGGAAGAGAAATCCGCAGAATGTTTGTTGCAGAAGATGAAAAATTATTGGTTGATGCCGATTATTCGCAAATAGAACTCAGGGTCTTAGCCCATATATCTCAGGATAAAAATATGCAAGAGGCGTTTAAAAAGGGAATGGATATTCATACAAATACAGCATCGCAAGTGTTCAAAGTTCCTGTTGAACAGGTTGATTCTACAATGCGATTCAGGGCGAAGGCAGTTAATTTCGGAATTGTATATGGTATTGGAGCTTTTTCCTTGGCACAGGATTTAAAAATTTCAAGAAAAGAAGCAGATGAATATATTAAAGGGTATCTGGAAAATTACAATGGTGTTGAGAAATATATGAAAAACACCATTGAAAGCGCAGATAAAGACGGATTTGTTTCGACAATATTGGGACGAAGGAGAAATATGCCTGAATTAAGGGCTACAAACCGAAACACAAGGGTGTTTGGAGAGAGAGTTGCGCAAAATGCACCAATTCAAGGTTCGGCTGCAGATATTATAAAAATAGCCATGGTAAATGTCTATAAAAGATTAAAGCAAGAGGGACTAAAATCAAAATTGATTTTACAGGTGCACGATGAATTGATTGTTGAAACTTTGCCTAATGAAAAAGAAAGAGTAGAAGAAATTCTAAGATATGAGATGGAGAATGCATATAAGCTGAATGTCCCATTAGAAGTTGATTTAAATTCGGGCAAAAGCTGGTATGATGCAAAATAGAATATTAAAAGGAGCTGCAGCAAAATGACTTTGAAGAATCATTTTGCTACAGCTCTCATTTTTTTAAATTATTATTTATTCCATATTTTTATACGCTCATCACGAGGCAGATACATTCCATCGCCCTCTTTTATTTCATAGTAGTTTGAAAAGAGCTGGAAGTTTGATAAAACCCTATTTACCCGCACATCATCAGGGGCGTGCGTGTCGGTTGCAAGGATGGTTTCGGTATGCTTATCTGTTGCCTTCATTCTCCAGGTGTTTGCATAGGAGATAAATAATTCGTCAAGTTCAAGATAATTATTTTCAGCTATACTTAAAATACATGACATTCCTGCAATATCAGCGAGGTTTTCTCCAAGAGTCTGTTCTCCGTTTATATACTTATTAGGAAGAACCTCTATTTTATTATAGGCATTTGTAACCTGGGAACAAATCTTTTCGAAAGCAATACGGTCGGACTCTAACCACCAGTTTTTCAGGTTACCGTTTTCGTCAAACTTTGAGCCAAGAGAATCAAGAGCATGGCTTATTTCGTGGGATATAACAGCTCCTATACCTCCTAAATTCGCCTCGTAACTGTTTTTGGGGTTGTAAAAAGGGTCTCGGAGCATTGCTAATGGAATTATAATACTGTTAGTTGCAATATCGTACATAGCGTTAACAGTTTGTGGTAACATAGACCAATCGTTCTTGTCAGGAACAGTTTCTGTATTAAGATATTTTGCTGCAGTATTAAAATAAATTTTGCAATAGTCCGAACGGTATTTAATCAGGTTGCCACCATCTTTTTGAGAGGCAATATTATAATTTGAGTTTGTGTATTCTTCGATATTTTCAGGATACCCAACCTTAACTCGTATTGCGTCTAATTTTTTTAAGGCGGCAGTTCTACAGAAATCACTCATCCATGAGTTATTCTTTATTTGGTCCTTATAGGCGTCTAAAATTTGATAGGTTATATTTTCTACGCTGGACTTAGCATCTGGAGATGAATATTTTTCGACATATAACTTTGCAAGGTCCCAGCTGAGCAATTCTTCAACAGTATTAATTGCATAGTCTGTCATATAAACATTACTTTCAATACCATTTAATTCGTCCTGATATTCTTTCCATACAGCAAAAGCATCGGAGTTTAAATAAATGGAGCATCCATCCATAACAGCAGCCCGCAGATAATCCTTAATCAATTCTAAATTATTATACACTATGTAGCTGTTTGCCTTTTGGGCAAGAGATAAATCATAAATGAGAATTTCATTTACAGAATTGATTCCAAAATGGGAAAGGTATTTTTTTATATCAACATTTGTAAAAACATTTGTACTTGCGGCTGCAAGAGTGTAAATGTCATAGTTTGCTTCAATATTATTATGGTCTGCAACTGGCATAGACGAAATCGCGAGAGCCTTGCACAGGTCGGTAACATGGTTAGCTCTTGCCTGAGGATTAATATATCCAAATAAGGCAAAAAGCTTTTTCAAATAATTATTATAAGCAGTTGTAACTTTATTTGAGGTATCAGGATTTTGAACAAGAGGATTATTCATTCCTGTATATACCTCTGAAAATGTTGGCAGGTATCTGTTTGAGTTATATGCATCAGAGGAAACAGATATAGGTAATAATCCGTGAAAACCATTGTATTCAAGAATTGCCATAACATCTATAAGTTGATTAATATTTGTACAGCTATCAATCTGGTCCAAAAAGACTTTGGCAGGTTCAAGCCCCAAACTATCACGATAGGCAGAATTTCCTGCCACAGAAAACATATCCGCGATTTTTTGCTGACTACTACCTTTTTCAAAAACTGTTTCACCTTTGCTTTTTTGCATTGCAAGGTTGTAAATAATTCCGCCCGTTTCCTTCATAACCTGAGATGTAATTTCGTGGGTAGCCGACCAATAATTCTGCCCGGGTGCCAAATCGGTTTCGTTAATCCATTCTTCATTTGCATACTCATAAAAATTTCCGGTAGGCCCCATAAATCGAATAGCTCGGTTAACTAAAATGTTAACCTGCTCTGTTGTGAGAAGGTCGCTTGCGCCAAAGGTTCCGTCGCCATAGCCTTTTATAATACCTGCTGAGGCAAGAGAGGTGATTTCGTCCTCTGCCCATTGAGGAGTATCTGTAAATGAAACGGATAAAATTTCGGGCAGGGTTCTTACGGACAAAATTCTTTTAAGTATTACCAATGCTTCTGCCCGAGTAATAAATTCCTGAGGTCTGAAAGTTCCGTCGCTGTAGCCTGAAACCATTTCATTAGAAACTGCAGCGGCTATCTCTCGCCTATGAGCAGATGAAATTTTACCTGAGTCGGAGAATTTTTTAAGTATACTAACCCCATCGGCAGGCGTAGAAAGTTCAATCGCCTTTACGAACTCAGAAATTGCTTCTTCTCGGGTTGCATACTTCATATTCCTTGGTATGTAATCCTCGTTTTGAATAGCATATTTATCCTCTGTTGCATAAATAAAAGTGATAGAACAAAGCATAGTTGTTATGCTTAAGAATATAGCTATTAAGCGTTTCATAGCGAGTCCCCTTTCGATGCCTGTCAAGGCAAAATAATCAATTAATAAAATAAATCGTTTCTTTGGTTAAGTATAGCATATATATTAATAATTATCAAGATGAGATTTCAATAGTTTTAAGATAAAAAATATTTGAGTTGTAATATTATTGTAAACTAAATGATACAGTGGTAGATGCTAATAATTAACGAAAACTCGTTCCCTGTGGAAAACTTTTGAAAAACGACTTTTCCACCATCAAAAGCTGTGGAAAATGTGTATAAATCTGTGAATAACTCAAAAAATAGGTGGTTGAACGAGTGGAGAAAAAATAAGGTCGAAAAAAAGAGAATGAAGGTTTATTACAGTAATGTTACAGATTGGTTTACATAAAAAGTAAAAGTTTTACTTGACAAATAGAAAGTTTTGTGGTTGGAGAATTTATCATAAGAGCTCCGTTAAAATGTGGTAGCTGACAACAAAAAATACTTGACTTTTGACAATAATCTGTGTAAAATAAAATAGTGTACTTCTAACAAATTATTGCTTTTTGCTTTAACTTAAATTTATGTATTCTAAAAATAATTATTTCCGTAAAGAAAGCGGAGTGTAGGTTACAATAAAAGAGTTTAGTGCGTGTTATTTTTATAAGTGCGATTTAACTGTTTTAATATAATTAGGAGGTGTTAGATATAAATATAATTATAACAATAGTTGTTGCAGCTGTAGTTGCTTTAGTTGCAGGCTTTGTGTCTTTCCGATTTGGATATTCATATCGTAAAAATTTTGCAGAGCAGAATATAGGAAGTGCAGAAGCAGAGGCAAAGCGCATAGTTTCGGCGGCTATAGAAAAATCAGAAAAAGATGCAGAAAATGCAAAGAAAGAGAAATTATTAGAAGCAAAAGAGGATATACATAAGTTAAGAAGCGAGTTAGACAAAGAGATAAAAGACCGTAGAGGGGATTTGCAGCGTCAAGAAAGAAGAATACAACAGAAGGAAGACACTATTGACAAAAAGACTCAGATGCTTGAAAAGAAAGAGGAGCAGATTCAAAAGAAATTTAATGAAGCGGAAGAAGCACAGGCTGAGATAGAGAGAGTTAAAAAGCTCCAAATGGCACAGCTTGAAAAAATTGCGGAGTTTAGTGTGGAGCAGGCGAAAGAGTATTTGCTTAAGCTTGTAGAAGATGAAGCTAAACACGAAAAGGCTCTTTTAATAAAGAATATTGAAGAGCAAGCAAAAGAAGAGGCAGAAGAAAAGGCTCGTCATATTATTACGGGTGCAATACAGCGTTGTGCGGCAGACCATGTAACTGAAACAACAGTTTCTGTTGTTCAGTTGCCAAATGATGATATGAAAGGTAGAATTATTGGACGCGAAGGTAGAAACATACGAACAATCGAAACCTTAACAGGTGTTGACTTGATTATAGATGATACTCCTGAAGCAGTTATTCTTTCGGGATTTGACCCTGTTCGCAGAGAGATTGCAAGGCGTTCGCTTGAAAAGCTCATTGTTGATGGAAGAATACATCCAGGCAGAATTGAAGAAATGGTTGAGAAGTCAGGCAAAGAGGTTGAGGCAATCGTTAAGCAAGAGGGAGAGAGAGCTTGTTTTGAAACTCATGTTCATGGCCTTCATCCTGAACTGGTTCGTATGCTTGGCAGATTGAAGTATAGAACAAGCTATGGACAGAATGTATTGCAACATTCTATTGAGGTATCGCATCTTGCAGGTCTTATGGCAGGGGAGCTTGGTGCGGATGTTGTTTTGGCAAAGCGTGCAGGTCTTTTGCATGATATAGGTAAAGCGATTGACCATGAAGTTGAAGGTTCTCATGTTAACATTGGCGGAGATGTTGCTAAAAAGTATAAGGAAAATGATAAAGTTATACATGCAATCTTAGCTCATCATGGAGATATTGAGCCTAAGTCTATAGAGGCTTGCTTGGTTCAGGCGGCAGACGGAATTTCCGCTGCTCGTCCCGGCGCAAGAAGGGAAAATCTTGAATCTTACATTAAAAGACTTGAGCAGCTTGAAGAAATTGCTAATTCATTTAATGGTGTTGACCGTTCTTTTGCAATACAAGCAGGTAGAGAGGTTCGTATTATGGTTAAGTCCGATGCGGTTAATGATGACGAAACAATTTTGATGGCAAAGGATATTGTTAAAAAGATTGAAGAAAATATGGAATATCCGGGTCAGATTAAGGTTAATGTAATC
>JAZNCG010000005.1:0-3001 GCA_045587405.1 Ructibacterium sp.
CGATACAAAGGCGATGCCATACTGCAAAAGTCGTTCAAGACAGGATTTCCGTACAAGCAGGTTCCCAACAACGGAGAATTGTCGAAATATTATGTACATAATGATAACGAGCCAATCGTTGATGAAAGTACATACGATAAGGCAAATGCCCTGCTCCAAGCAAGGCAAGAAAAGCATGCACACAGTTCGGTCGCTAAGAACGGTATATTTGCAAGAAAAATATACTGCAAAGAATGCAAAACCCCGTACAGACGCAAATCCGATACAGACAACTGGGTTTGCAGAACACACGATAAGAATTCAGACAAATGTCAGGCAATGCCTATAAGCGAAGAAACGCTTAAAAAGGCATTCGTTCAAATGTATAACAAGCTAAAAGCCAATTATGAGAGAATTCTCCTGCCGTTCATCACACAGGCGGAATCAATAAAGGTCAATAAAGCAGAAAAAGAACAGATTGAAGAATTAAACATAAAAATAGCACAAATTACAGAGCAGGTTCTGTTACTCCGAAACCTTAACGGAAAAGGAGCGATAGATCCTGCTTTCTATATATCGGAGCTTAACCGGCATGATAAAGAGGCAATGAAGCTCCGTGCTACCAAAAGCGAGATTCTTCATAACAGCCAATTTGATGATGTCATATCAAAGACAAGGATGCTTGCAAGCGAAATGGAAACAGAAAATGCACTTGCAGAATTCAATGAAGATACATTCAAAAGAATTATAAGCAGAATTGAAATTGGTGGAGAAATCATAGCATTCATTCTTGTAAACGGAATGGAATTCACTATTACTAAAGAGGAGGTGTTATAAATGGCAAACCGATATTTACCATTCGGATACATAATCACAGACGGCGAAATATGCATAAACGAACCCGAGGCAGAATTAATAAAAGCAATCTTTGAGTTATATGCAAAAGGAAAATCCTATAGCGAAATCGCTGAAAGATGTATGTTGACAGGTATCAGGTACAATCCAGACTCGGACAAGTGGAACAAAAATATGGTTAAAAGGATAATCGAAAACGATAAATACACAGGCAAAAACGGTTATCCCAAAATCATATATGAGAAGCTTTACAACAAGGCGAACAAAACAAGACTTTCCAAGAATGTAAAGCAGGAGCCTGAAAAATCGGAGCTTGACAAATTTATACGATTGCATAGCGAGTGCCCCGATTGTAGTTCGCCCCTCAAAAGACAACATCAAGGGCACGATGAAAAGACATGGACTGCATACAAATGCACAAACCCCGTATGTCCTGCAAAGTCTGTGAAAGAGAATCGACTCTATCAGCTTATAACGGAAATGACAAACCTGCTCATACAAAATCTTGACCTTGCCAATGAACCAACCATAACTGAAATACCTGATGATACTCTTGCGGATGATAAAGCCAACGAGATATACATCAAAATGGCAGGTGAATATAATAAGGACGAAGTTCTGAAAAGTCTGTATGAGCTTGCAAAGCTAAAATTCCAAAGCAGTACGGTAACTGATATGAGTGCCGTAACTGATAGAATTAAGAAAGAACTTTGCAAATACGGAAACTGCGAAAAGGTTCCTCTTCCTCTTATGCATAAAATCATATCAAAATTTTATGTAGGCGGTGATAATGAACTGAAGATAAAACTTATCAACGGAAAAATAATTACAAGGAGCGTGATATAAAATGAGAGTAAAAGAAGTTAAAATGATTCCTGCAACACGAAATTTTCTTGAAAAAGACAGAAAAGTGATAAAGAATGTTGGTGCATACTGCCGTGTCAGTACAGATACTGAGGAGCAGCAAGGTAGTTATAATTCACAGGTGAATTACTATACAGAAAAAATAAAAAGCACTCCCGGTTGGAGATTTGTAAAGGTATATGGCGATGAAGGTATAAGCGGAACTAATGCAGATAACCGTCCCGGCTTTCAGGAAATGATGCAGGACTGCGAAAACGGAAAACTCGATCTCATCATAACAAAATCCATATCTAGATTCTCACGAAATGTTACGGTCACACTTGAAGTTGCAAGAAAACTGAGAGATAAGGATATAGGTATATTCTTCGAAAAAGAAAACCTAAACACCTTGCATTACACCTCGGAAAGCTTACTTGCAATATTCAGCTCGCTTGCACAGGCTGAAAGCGAATCGATGAGTGAGAATATAAAGATGGGCAGAGAATTCAAATACAAAAATGGTGAATGCTGCTATAACATGGGCAAAGTATTTGGATTCAATCAAGATAGTGATGGAATCGTAACAATCAACGAGGAACAAGCGGTGGTAGTGAAACATATGTATGAAGGCTACTTAAATGGAATGAGTATAGGCGGAATAATAAAGGACTTGCAAGAAAGGAAAATCCCAAGTCCTACAGGAAAGGAAAAATGGAGTCCCGGAACCGTTGAAAGAATTCTTTCGAGTGAGAAATACAAAGGAGACTTCCTTACCCGAAAGACATTCACAGTCGATCCTATATCAAAGAAGAAAAAGAAAAATACAGGTCAGGTTTCACAATACCTTATCACAAATCATCATCCTGCAATCATCGAGCCTGAAATGTTTGATATGGTACAAAGCGAAATGGCTCGAAGGGGTTGTATCAAAAAGAATGATAAGAAAAAACATTATGGAAAATATAGTGGTAAATTCCCGTTCAACAACCTCATTATATGTGGAGACTGCGGAGCGAAATATAGGCGAACTATGTGGGTAGAGAAAAATGGTGACAAAAAGCATGTGTGGCGATGTGTAAACCGCATACAGGACGGGAAAAAAGCCCACTGCAGACACTCTGTCTCCATAAATGACATATACCTGACCAAAAAGACCGTAGAAGCCATTAACATCATCTACAAAAGCAGGTCAAGGGTAAAGGATATTTTGAAGTGCTCAATAGCATCCCTTATGGGTGATACCGAACAGCCTATGATAACAAAAAATACGGCAAGGCTCGAAGAACTTTCCGACCTTATGCGAGATGCTATATTCAAAAATGCA
>JAZNCG010000006.1:0-12715 GCA_045587405.1 Ructibacterium sp.
TAGATAATTTATCAAGAAGTTTATCGGATATAATCCCGTTTTCAGGTTTAACAATTCCACCCTCTATCATTCCGCTTAAAAGGGCTGATGCCATATTTCCCCCACCAATAAATCCAATTTTCATTTAATTCACACCTTCTATTTTTTTAGCAATATATTATATTCTATACTGTAAGCTCAACAGCTTCTTCAATAATATCATTTTCTGCCAAAACAGGGTCAACATATTCTTTAACAAGTTCTTCTACTTGATGGTCTGCACGCCCTATGAAGTTTTCAGGCTTTAAAATTTGCTGAACCTCTTCCATAGTAAGTCCAAAGGACTCGTCTGCAACAATTCTTTCAATCAAATCGTTATCTTTACCCTCTTCTTTAACAACTCTGCCTGCCGCCATAGAATGAACCCTTATTTTTTCGTGAAGTTCCTGACGATCTCCACCCTTCTTAACAGCATCCATCAATATATTTTCAGTCGCCATAAATGGGAGTTCCGATAACAATCTTTGCTCTATAACCTTAGGATATACAACCAATCCGCTTGCAACATTTATATAAATATTAAGTATTGCATCAACACATAAAAATGCCTCTGCAACGCTTATACGCTTATTAGCCGAATCATCCAATGTTCTTTCAAACCATTGTGTAGAACTTGTTATTGCAGGATTTAAGGCATCTACAATAACATACCTTGACAGAGCGCATATGCGTTCACTGCGCATTGGATTTCTTTTATATGCCATAGCCGACGACCCAATCTGGGACTTTTCGAAAGGCTCTTCAATTTCTTTAAGATGCTGGAGCAAACGAATATCATTTGCAAATTTATATGCACTTTGAGCAACTCCACTTAAAACCGAGAGCATTTGATAATCAAGCTTTCGCGAATATGTCTGTCCTGATACAGGATAATATTTATCAAAACCCATCTTTTCGCATATCTTTTTATCTAAGAGCTTAACTTTTTCCTTGTCACCATCAAACAGCTCCATAAAGCTTGCCTGTGTTCCCGTGGTGCCTTTAGATCCAAGCAACGCCGCACGGTTAAGTTGGAAATCAATATTTTCTATATCCATCAAAAGTTCCCAAAGCCACAAAGACGCACGCTTGCCAACCGTTGTTACTTGAGCGGCTTGAAAGTGCGTAAAGCCTAAAGTTGGCATAGCCTTATACTTTAGCGCAAAATCACGCAATAAAGCAATTACCTTTATAACCTTACTCTTAATCAATTTAAGCCCTTCATACATAATTATTATATCTGTGTTATCCCCAACATAACAAGATGTTGCTCCCAGATGAATAATACCTTTCGCATTAGGACACTGCTCGCCATACGCATATACATGCGCCATAACATCGTGACGCACCTCTTTTTCACGGGCTTTTGCAATATCGTAATTTATATCTTCAATATGAGATTTAAGCTCTTCTACTTGTTCCTTTGTGACATTTAGTCCAAGCTCCATTTCAGCTTCTGCCAATGCAACCCAAAGCTTCCTCCATGTTTTGAATTTTTTATCAGGAGAAAATATATACTTCATCTCTTTACTTGCATATCGCGTATTCAATGGACTTTCATAAACATCATAAGCCATAGTAAAACACCTTACCTTTCTTCACACAAATCATAATTATATGTTTATGAGCATACAGCTATTATGCATTATTTGCTTTACCTTGCAAATATTCTTCAATTCTATCAAGACCTGTTGTTATAGCCTCCATAGATGTTGCATAAGACAGACGGACATATCCGTCTATTCCAAAACCTTCACTTGGCACTAAAGCAACCAAAGCTTTTTCCAATATATCCTCGCAAAGCTCTTGAGCTGTATTAATCATCTTGCCATAATGCTCTTTGCCAAGAACTTCTTTTACATTCATAAAGATATAAAAAGCGCCATGAGGCATACGACAACTCAAGCCATCTATTGAATTTATTCTATCAACCATATAATCACGGCGTTTTATATATTCTGCTCTCATAATATCAATAATTGATTGGTCACCCTTGATTGCCTCAACAGAAGCCACCTGAGCAATTGAATTTGGGTTAGAAGTTGCATGACTCTGAATATTAGACATAGCCTTGATAAGTTTAGCATCAGCAACTGTATATCCAATTCTCCAACCAGTCATAGCATATGTTTTAGCCATTCCATTTACAATTATAGTGAGCTGTCTTATATCCTCGCCTAATGTTGCAATATTAATATGCTCGCCCTCATAAACCAGTTTTTCATATATTTCATCAAAAACAATGAAAATTTCATTTTCAACAGCAAAATTTCCGATTGCCTGCATTTCTTCTTTTGTATAAACCATTCCCGTAGGATTACTTGGTGAATTCAAAACCAATGCACGAGTTTTGTCTGTAACGACATTTTTAAGCTGTTCCATTGTAAATTTAAAGTTATTTTCCTCCGTTGTATTAATGTAAACAGGAACGCCATCTGCCATTTTAACCATCTCTGGATAACTTACCCAATATGGAGCTGGAATTATAACTTCGTCCCCAGGATTAAGAATTGTCATAAAAATATTAGTCAAAGCATGCTTTCCGCCATTACTTATAATAACATTTTCTGCTTTATAATCAAGACCTGTATCTTTATTAACCTTTTCACATATAGCATTTTTAAGTTCCAAAGTTCCTGAAGCTGGTGTGTATCTTGTAAAATTATTTTCAATTGCAGCAATACCTGCAGCTTTAATATTTTCAGGTGTATTAAAATCCGGCTCGCCGGCACCAAATCCAACTACGGGAATACCCTGTTTTTTCATCTGCTTAAACTTTGAATCAATTGCCAAAGTAGGTGATGGGCTTATTGCTTTTGCTTTTTCAGAAATTCTTAACTCCATAAATTTTCTCCAATCCGTTGCTTATTGCAACTTATCATAATAATTAATTTAAAACAAATATTCACATTATATATTTTAATATATATTCAGTCAAATTTCAATGTCATTTTTCATAATTTTTCTAAAAGTTATAATTCCAATTTACAACTATTTGTCAAATTTAATCTAAAACAATGCCTGCTATATAATTGATATTTTCAAAACACGGATTTCCATCAACTATTGTGGCAATAACCTCTGAAACATCGATCCGTATTTCCTTTTCCGTAGGATTGTTTTCAAGCCAGGATTGAGCAACTGATATTATTTTTTCAACCTTGCTTTTATCAACAGCTTCTGAGGGCATACCAAAAACAACATTTTTTCTGGTCTTAACTTCTACAAACGCTATTAATTTTTCATTTTCCGCAATAATATCAATTTCATTTCTTCCAAACCTGAAGTTCCTGGCTAAAATTTTATATCCTTTTTCCAACAAATATTCACAGGTAATATCTTCTCCGAAATCGCCTAAATTTTTGTTATACCTTTTCATTCTTCACCCAACACCTTTTTAGTAATAAAACTATTTCTATGTAATGGGCATAGACCAATTTTTCTTATTCCTTCCATATGTGCCTGAGTTCCATACCCTTTATTCTTTTCAAAAGCATATCCCGGATATTTTTCTGCCATCTGAACCATATATCTATCCCTTGTAACTTTCGCCAATATAGACGCCGCCGCTATAGATTGAGATTTAGCATCACCCTTTACAATATATTCAGAATCAACCTTAAATGGAATTTTATCATTACCATCAACTAATAAAAATTCAGGTGTAACCGCCAGATTATCTACAGCTAATTCCATAGCTTTGTGAGTCGCCTGTCTTATATTAATTTCATCTATAACCTCAGGCTCAACAAAAGACACATGCCACGCTATCGCTTTTTCAACAATAATATCATATAATGCTTCTCTGCGTTTTTCCGTCAATTTTTTGGAATCATTTATTCCGTTTATTTCTATTCCTTGAGGTAAAATAACCGCTGCCGCACATACAGGACCTGCCAAAGGTCCTCTGCCAACCTCGTCAATTCCTGCGATATATTTTATTCCTTTTTCATAATACTTATTTTCAAATTCAAACATAGATATCTCCACTTCCTAAACTGAAAACAGACTGTACCCAAAATGTTGATACAGTCTAATAATCATTATTCAAAATCTTTTGGCGCCTCCAAGGTTATCCTACCAATTTTGGCACTTCTGAAATCATCCATAAGCAGGTTGGCCGCACGAAACATATCAATATTACCACCTGAAACTACACAACCACGCTTCTTGCCAATAACTTCTAAAACATCATATACTTCCATTTGAAGAACATCTTCATCAAGTTTATATCTTTCACATAATGCCTCAGGATAATTATTCGACAAATATGTTAGAAGCAAACACGCAAGCTCCTCAATATCCATAATTTCATCTTTAATACTTCCGCAAAATGCAATTCTCTTTGCCGCCTCAGGGTCTTCAAATTTAGGCCATAAAATACCAGGGGTATCCAAAAGTTCATATTTGCCTGCGATGCGTATCCATTGTTTAGTTGTTGTTATCCCAGGCCTATCTCCTGTTTTGGTCGCACTTCTACCTGATAGCCTATTTATAAAAGACGATTTGCCAACATTAGGAATGCCAACAATCATCATTTTAACACTATGCTTACCAATACCTTTTGCTCTGTCCCTTTCAATTTTTTCCTTCATAACATTAAACACAGCAGGTTCCAAAGCAGAAAATCCTTTCCCACTTTGACTATCAACCGCAATAGCCACAAGACCTTGTTTTTCAAACTCTGAAAGCCAGTTTTTAGTCATTCCATCATCTGCCATATCCGCTTTGTTAAGCACCAGAACTCTCGGCCTATTACCTACAATCTTATCTATTTCAGGATTTCTTGAGGACATCGGAAATCTTGCATCTAAAATTTCAACAACCAAATCTACAAGTTTAAGATTTTCACCAATCATACGACGAGTTTTCGTCATATGTCCCGGAAACCATTGTAATTCCATAAACCTCTCCCCCTATGTCCTTATCTCAAAGAATTTTTAGTTTGATTCTGCATCTCTATGGACTGAGCCAAATTCATTTAATGGCCAAAATCTAAACACAGCCTCTCCCATTATTTCATCAACAGGAACCTGACCGATTTCTCGGCTATCCTTACTGTTGTTTCTGTTATCACCCATGGCGAAAACATAATCGGGTTGAACAACAATCGGGGTTTCACGACTATAGCTATCATTATCTACAAGCTCCATAATATACGAACCAGCCCTTTCTGTAGGTTCTTTAATGTACTTTTCTTCTATAAGCTCATCATTTACATATATATCTCCGCTTTCAAAGTCAATATATATGGTGTCGCCCTCAATAGCAATTACACGCTTAACATATGGATGATTAGGGTCAGACTCAGGCTCAAATATGATAACATCTCCACGCTCAGGATTATAGAACATTCTATTAACAAAAAGACGATCTGAATTTTGTAATGTAGGCTCCATAGATGCACCCTGAACTTTTACAAGAGTGAAAACAAAATTACGAATTATTAATGCCAGAACAACCGCAATTGCGATCGCAATAACCCAATCACGAATTTCCTTAACCCAATTTATTTTGTCATCTTTGGCTTCATTCACATCAGCAACAGTACCTGCCTGAGAAACTATTTCCTCTGTATTAAATATTTCTGTATCAAAATTCTGTTCTACTTCCGAATTTTCAGAATTAGATGAAATTTTATTGTTTTCTTCCATAATTGCTCGCTCCTTATTTTATTTTTGCTTAAATGTCAAACAGCGGTGATTATTCAAAATAACCACCACTGTCATGTACGCCTTATTTAAGTTTTTCTTTAACCTTAGCTGCCTTACCAACTCTATCACGCAGATAATAAAGCTTCGCTCTACGAACTTTACCGTGACGAACAACTTCAATGCGGTCAATTTTAGGTGTGTTTAAAGGGAAAGTTCTTTCAACACCAACGCCGTAAGAAACACGACGAACTGTGAAAGTCTCTTGAATTCCACCATGATTCTTCTTAATAACAGTTCCTTCAAACAACTGTACTCTTTCTCTGTTACCCTCTTTAACCTTTACAAAAACTTTTACGGTATCACCGATTTCAAGCTTTGGAAGGTCAGTTCTGATTTGTTCTTGTGTGATTTGTGTTAAGATATCCATATCTATTTCCTTTCTTTTTCTCAGGCATTCATGCCCACACAGCAGAGGACTGCCCATAATTAACTCATATACTATATCATAAACTTTTTCATTTTGCAAGTGTTTTTTTGATTTTTTTTATATTTTTTCATAATTTTCGGTTCTTTTCTCTTAAATCAATTAAATTCTATATAAAACTCACCAATTTAGCATTTTTTCATAGACTATAAGTACAGATGTATTATTTTTAAGAGGTGTTACACATGAACAAATATTTAACTCTTGCTTTTATCGGCGGTGACCTTCGGCAAATTCAAGCTATTAAAGGTTTTTTAAACGAGGGTCATCGTGTTAAAATTTATGCCATTGACAACATATCAAATGAAAATTTGCCATCTCCATCTGAAACATTAAAAAAATGTATAGAAAATGTCGATGCAGTTATTCTTCCACTTCCATGGAGCACCGACAACAAAACTATTAAAGCTCCTCTCTCCAATATAAAAATAAATATCGATGAAATTATTAATAATATGGAAAAAAATCAAATTCTTCTAGGCGGTAAAATTAACGATACTCTTATTAAACTTACATATGAAAATAAAATAAAAGTAATAGATTACACTTCCAGAGAAGAAATGTCTATTCTTAACAGTATTCCAACTGCAGAAGGTGCAATACAGATTGCTATGAACGAAACGCCATATACGCTCCACTCAAGCAAATGCCTTGTTATGGGATATGGGCGCATAGGTAAGGTTCTCTCTGCTTCTCTTAAGGGTTTAGGAGCTTTGTGCAGTGTTTCCGCAAGAAAATACAGTGACCTCGCCTGGATAAAAGCCAATGGCATGAAAGCCTTATTTTTTCCAGAAGATGTTAGCTCATCTCTTGATGAATATGATATTATTTTCAACACAATTCCAAACTTGGTTTTGGATTTCAAGTTGCTATCTAAAACCAATCCCGATTGTTTGATAATAGATTTAGCCTCAAAACCCGGTGGAGTTGATATGGAAACAGCACAGCTTTTAGGACGAAAAGTAATCTGTGCTTTATCTCTTCCCGGAAAAGTTGCCCCCGAAACAGCAGGAAAGATTTTAAAAGATACTATAATTAACATTCTTGACGAATTGGAGGTGATAGCCTGTGAACAATAATATAACTATCGGTTTTGCTTTAACCGGCTCACACTGTACATTTAAAGAAGTTTTTACACAAATTGAAAATCTGGTAGCAAAAAACTATACTTTAATTCCTATAATGTCTGAAAACACAGCGCGATATGATACAAGATTTGGAAAACATAATGAACATATTGAACATATAGAAAATATTTGTGGCAGAAAAATTATTTCCTCCATTCCTGAAGCTGAACCAATCGGGCCAAAAAAAATGTTGGATATTTTGGTTATTGCTCCCTGTACAGGAAATACAATAGCAAAACTCGCTTCCGGAATTGCCGACACAGCAGTAACTCTTGCTGCAAAATCTCATTTAAGAAACAACAGACCTGTTGTGGTTGCTGTATCAACTAACGATGGATTGGGTGGAAATGCAAAAAACATCGGAATTCTTCTTGCTCGAAAACAAATTTATCTCGTACCCTTCGGTCAAGATGATTATATAGAAAAAGAAAACTCTCTCGTTGCACATTTTGATTTAATCGAAGATACAATAAAGCAAGCCTTACTCGGCAAACAACTGCAACCACTACTGGTTTAATTTACATGGGAAAAATCAATAAAATAATAACTTAAGGGCGGACACAAAAGTCCGCCCACACTTGAATAATTTATTTCTAAAACACTCTTATCTCTCATCTATAGATATATATTCTCTCTGCGGCAAAATAGCCTTATATGCAGGACGAATAATTTTGCCAACATTTGTAAGTTCCTCTATCCTATGAGCACTCCAGCCCGCAATTCTTGCAACTGCAAACAATGGTGTGTATAATTCCTGTGGCAAGCCCAACATATGATATACAAAACCACTATAGAAATCCACATTGGCACTTACACCCTTATAAATTTTTCGTTTTTCTGATATAACTTCCGGAGCAATCCTCTCTATGAGTTCATATAATGCAAACTCTTTATCTCTACCCTTCTCAATGGATAAGCTTTTAACAAAACTTTTAAATATATCAGCCCTTGGGTCCGACAAGGAATAGACAGCATGACCCATACCATAAATTAATCCACTCTTGTCAAAACCTTCTCCTGCAAGCAATTTCCTCAAATAAACACGAATTTCTTCTTCATCTGTCCAATCACTTATGGTTTCTTTAGCGTCCTCAAACATCTGAACAACTTTTATATTGGCTCCACCGTGTCTTGGACCTTTTAAAGAACCCAACGATGCTGCAACTACTGAATATGTATCTGCTCCCGAAGATGACACAACATGAGTCGTAAATGTGGAGTTATTACCTCCTCCATGTTCTGCCTGTAAAACAAGAGCTATATCCAATATTTTTGCCTCCAGCTCGGAATATTTTCCATCAGTTCTCAATAGTCTTAATATGTTTTCAGCAGTAGACAACTCGGGCAAAGGTTTATGTATAAACAAACTTTTCCCACTATGGTAATGTGAATACGCCTGATATCCGTACACAGACAAAACGGGAAACAGAGATATAAGTTCCAAACATTGTCTTAAAACATTTGGTATGGTTATATCATTTGCTCTTTCATCATAAGAATACAATGTAAGAACGCTTCTTGCAAGGGTGTTCATCATATCTGAACTTGGAGCTTTTAAAATAATATCCGTAACAAAATTAACCGGTAGTGTCCTGTAATCTGCAAGAATTTTATTAAATTCAGCAAGTTCCTCTTTTGTAGGCAATTCTCCAAAAAGCAAAAGATATACTGTTTCTTCAAAACCAAATCTATTATCATTAACAAAGCCTTTTACCAAGTTCTTTATATTATATCCTCGATAATACAACTCCCCCTGACAAGGAACTTCTTCACCATCTATCATCTTGCTTGATACTATCTCTGAAATTTCAGTAAGTCCTGTAAGAACACCTTTTCCTTGCATATCCCTGAGTCCGCGTTTAACATTGTATTTAGTATATAATTCAGGGTCAATCTTTCCATTTTTCATACACAACTCTGAAAGTCTTAATACTTCATCGGATAAAATAGATAATCTTTTTTTCATCAATATTCCTTCTTTCAATTATTTTACTTTATTGTCAATATTCTACAAATCCATTATATATATAAATATTATAAATCGGCAAACTAATGTTTTAAATTTTAGGACTTGACATGAGTAAAATTCAATAAAACCATTAACTTGTGTTGGTAATTAATCTTCCTTGATGTTTAACTTTTTGAAAATATAGGTTTTTTTCTGATTAAACCACAAACACATCCTATCATAAACTTTATCAAAACGATTAAAAAATGGAGTCTCTACAAATTTTATTCTTGCCATATCAATAATTGAACATATAACAAACACTCCTAATACACTTAATACAGAATGAATACACAATAATGATGAATTATACATTTCAACATTGTTAAGAACATCTTTCCATAACCAACGACGCATAGTATCGCTGTTAGCGTGAATAAGTAAAACACCAAAACAAGTCGCAGAAATTCTGTTTATCAACGGATGATGTTTCATCTTTAAATTTTTAAAAAATAAAAATGTTGAAACACCTATCAAAACTGCTAACAATGTATTTGAATCTTGCACAAAATAATACCATGCCGATTTACCAATAATTTTTGATATGTATGCACATACAATCACTGACAATGATGCTACCATTATAAATACTAGGCTTACCCAACCCCATATCTTTGTATTATCAAATATTTTTTTGGGATACATTCTAATATATGACGAAATAAGATACAAAACTATAAACCAAGACACATAATTCATCGTTATAGAAAAGAATGGTACTGTTCCTAAGAAAATATACATGAACGAAACAAGCCCAAGCAAAAGGATGTGTTGTTTTTCATTCATATTAGCAACCAATATATTCAAAAACGGAATAAACAGAAAGAATAAAAGAAATGCTGGCGTAAAACCTGTTCCCACTGTTCTTATTGGTATTATTCTACTTAACCCCATCAATGTTAAGGGTTCATACGAAGAAATCCAAAAAACACAATTAATCAAAATTCTATAAAACATAACTTGAAGAACAAGTTTTGCAAATTTTTTAAATGTAATTTGCGATTTGCACATAAAATATCCTGTAATCAATACAAAACAATTGATTCCCGTCTTTCCCCATGCCCCAAAAAGTAATAAAAATAATGATTTTCCCGATGTTGGATCAGAAATAATAGGGCCACCTGCACTTGTTAATCCTGAATTAACAACATAATGGTGTGCTACAATAAGTAGCATTACAATAATACGGTACAATTCCAAATTGGATTTTCTCACTTTAACTTGATTCATTTATATTTCCTCCATAATATTATTTTGTTATCATTCGACATAATTGTTACTCGTGTCAAGTCAAGAGAACAGTGAATAATAAGACCTACTATCTTTTCCTTAATTTTTCACTGGATTTTGCTTAAACACTTTTCCTTAGAACCCGCGAGAATACTGGATTTTCTCGCATCCGATAGTATATGTAAATATTATAAATCGGCAAACTAATCTTTTAAATTGTATGGACTTGACAAAAGTAAAATGCAAGGGGCCCATCCATTTGTGTTTTAAAATTTTATATATTTGAGCCAATTAATTAACAGACCTCCCCACTGACTTACATGCTTTGAAACCTCGTCATCGGCTGTTGCAAGCCCCAATCCATGATGTCCATCTGGAAATATGTGACATTCAACCGGAACATCTACTGTTTTTAAACGTCTTGCATAGTCAATTGTGTTAATTACATTTACACCTTTATCCTCAAATGTATGCCAAATAAATGCTTTTGGAGTTTTTTCTGTTGCTATCAAGTCAGGTGATAATTCTTCGCCCATATCTGGCAGCAGTTCGCCAAGCAGATTTTTTCCCGAACCAATATGTGCTTTTCCTTTTCCTAATAACTTTATTACAGGATAGCATAAAATCTGGGCATTCGGCATAAAATCCTCTTTATCAATTTCGTCGATATTTTCAAACTCAATCGGCTCATAATATGTGGATGTCATAGCCGCAAGATGTCCACCCGCAGAAGAACCCATTATTGCAATTTTATTTTTATCAATGCCATACTTGCCAGCACAAAAACGTATGAATCGAATTGCCCTGCGTGCATCTAATAGCGGCAGAGGAAATTTGTGTGGAGCAACACGATAATCTAAAACAAAAGACGTATAGCCATGCTCAGCAAGAAACTCCGCATAATTCTTACCTTCATGCGCTGCTCTTCCGCTATATGCTCCGCCCGGACATATTACAACTGCTCCCATTGATGTCTTACAATCTGGCAGATATGCCGTCAGCATAGGAGTTTCCTTGCACATACCAGGTGGGGTTTCCCATAAATTTATTATTTCTACTCTCATACTATCTTCTCCTTCTCATTTCTATAACGTTAAACTCGTGTCAAGTTAGGAGAACAGTGAATAATAGGACCTACTAAATTCTCCCTATTTTTTCAACTGATTTTTCCAAAGCACTTTTCTTTAGAACCCGCGAGAATACCGGATTTTCTCGCATCCGATAGTATATGTAAATATCAAAATCGGCAAACTAATGTTTTAAATTTAATGTACTTATTCCTTATACTTCACAATTTACTGTTGTGTTGGATTTTGTGTCATCATAATAGTAACTGCTTGTTTTGCAGACTCAACTGCAATATTATGGGCAACTCCCTCAATAAACCCAAGTGTATGATTTCCAATTTTTGAAACAATACTTTTAGTTTTTTCCCATATTGGTTGTGGCCTAATGTTAGATAAAAATTGATGTCCGGCATAAGTAATATTTTCTATATCGCAAAACATCATTTTCATATTATGTACATCGTTTATTTTACCTTCAATAAAACGAATTTGATGTAAATTATAAACACTATAAAACACATCTTCTGAAGAATAATTAGTTAATTCCTCTTGAAGCGTTTTCAAAGTAATAGGAATAAATATCTTCCCATCTTTAATCTTCAAATTTTCTTCTAAATACAAAAGAACATCTCTAATACAATCTGGATTAAGTTTCATGAATACCTCCAAAAGTGTTAATTTGATTAATGTAAAACGCTAGTTATTTAGATATTTCAAATACAACTTCTACATTGTTTGAAATACTGTCATCGCGTAAACTTAAAACTCCGTTTTTGCCATACCAAGTATAACTATCTGTCCCTTTCTTATCTGATTTTGTTTTTGAAACGTCTGGTTCTCCATTATTTTTCACAAGTTCTTCGTAAATATTTTTTGGTTGCCATTGTGATGTATCGATGTTGAAAATGCACATTTTTAATTGTTCATCGACAAAGAAATATTCTTTAATACATCTACTTCCACAGTAAGAGGTGTTGGTATATTCAACACTAAAATCTTTTTTGGATGAATCGTTGTCGTATTTCAAATCACTGTTTTCGATAATGTATTCTTTTGACATTTCTAATTGGCGTAAGTTGTCAAAGGTTATTGGAGAAGTGATATTGTCAAGAAGTCGGAGGCCAAGC
>JAZNCG010000007.1:0-13575 GCA_045587405.1 Ructibacterium sp.
ATCCTGAGGTTAAAGGAATAAACGGATGGTGTGAAAACTCAGCTTGGGTTGTTGGTACAGAAGACGAATTCCCCAAAATTTTGGCTAAAAACCCCGAAATTTTAGTAACTGTTGTATCTCAGACAACAATGCAAAAAAATTTTTTTAAAAAATTTACAGAAATTTTAAAAAAACATTTTACAAATCCGGAAATATTTGATACAATATGTAGTGCAACAGCTGAACGGCAGAAAGCGGCGGCTGAACTTGCTTCAAGTTGTGATTGTGTTATCGTTGTTGGCGGTAAAAATAGTTCTAATACTTTAAAGCTTTTTGAGGTATGTAAAGAATACTGTCCCAAGACTTGGTGCGTTGAAAATGAAAAAGAATTAAAAAAGTATATAAAAATGGGAGAAATCCCAAAAAACAAAAATTTAAAAGTGGGCATTACCGCCGGTGCATCAACACCGGAAGAGGTAATCAAGGAGGTTTATTTAACCATGACGGAAAACAATGAAATGAATTTTGCAGAGGCATTAGAAGAAACTTTAAAGCCTCTCAACTCAGGTGAGGTAGTAAAGGGTGTAGTTATTGGAATTACCCCGACAGAAGTACAGGTAGATATCGGTAATAAGTATGACGGTGTAATCCCGTTTGATGAGTTGACAAATGACCCATCTTCAGACATCAATTCTTTAGTTAAGGTTGGCGAAGAGGTTGATGTATATGTTGTACATGTCAGCGACAGAGATGGCGTTGTAACTCTTTCTAAAAAGAAAATTGATGCTGTTAAAGGCATGGAAGACATCCGTGCAGCATTTGAAAATAATGAAATTCTTACAGGCCGTGTTGTTGAGTTGGTTAAGGGTGGCGTTGTTACAATTGCAAAAGGAATCAGAGTATTTATCCCAGCGTCCGAGTGTGCTGAGCGTTTCTTGGCAGATATTGGAACATTACTTAATACTGAACAGCGTTTCCGTATTATAAAAATTGATGCAGACAGAAGAGGCCGTCAACGCGTTGTTGGTTCTATTAAATCTGTTGCAAAGGAAGAAAGCGATAAGATTGCTGCTGAATTCTGGGCAAATGCTGAAGTTGGCAAGCTCTATAAAGGTACGGTTAAGTCTTTGACATCTTTTGGTGCATTTATTGATTTGGGTGGAATAGACGGATTAATCCATATTTCAGAATTATCACCTGTTCGTATTTCTCATCCTTCAGAAGTTGTTAGCGTTGGCGATGAAATTGAAGTTTATATCAAGGAAATGAACAAGGAAGACAACAGAATTTCTTTGGTTAAAGAACTTAAAGAGCAGAAGGAAGCTGCGTTCTGGGCTGATGCAGAAGTTGGCAAAGAATATACAGGTTTAGTTAAATCTTTAACATCTTTTGGTGCATTTGTTGATTTAGGCGGAGTTGATGGTTTGGTTCATGTTTCTGAACTTTCATGGCAGAGAATTAAGCATCCATCAGAGGTTGTTAAGGTTGGCGACAGTTTAACAGTTTACATTAAGGAATTAAATAAGGAAACAGGAAAAGTTTCTTTAAGTTATAAGAAGGAAGAGGATAGTCCTTGGGCTAAAGGAACAAAAGACCTGAATGTTGATGATGTTGTTAAATGTAAGATTGTTCGCATCTTGCCGTTTGGTGCATTTGCAGAAGTTGCTCCTTATGTTGATGGTCTTATTCATATATCTCAGATTTCCAACACAAGAATTGATAAGCCATCTGATGTTTTGGCAATTGGCGATGAAGTTGAAGCAAAGATTGTTGAAATCAATAATGATACAAAGCAGATTGGTTTATCTATGAAAGCTTTGATGGCTGATGTAGAAGATGCAGAGGTTGCTCCACAGGAAGAGGAATCCGGTTCTTATACAGAAGAAAGTTCCTTTACATTAGGTGACATTCTTGATTCAGAGGAATCTGCGGAATAGTTTATAAAAGGTCGCCGATAGGCGACCTTTTTAATATTTAAAATATTTTATAGTTTTAAGTGAAAAGTGTTGGTCTTATTTAAAGCTTATAAGTGGGAGGGTTGAAGATTTTGATGAATTTAAAGGAATGGAAAGAATGGGCTAAGGGCAGAACTATGGCAGTTGTTGGAATTGGTGTCAGTAATTTGCCTTTAATTAAATTTTTAAGAGCTTGCAATGTTGATGTAATTGCATATGACAAGAGGGAGCCTGAGGCGTTAGAAGATGCCTATGAGGAGTTAAAAGCTATTGGCGTTGAGATGATTTTGGGTGAGAATTATTTAGATGCAATATCAGAAAAAGCTGAGGTTATATTCAAAACTCCCGGAATTCGTTTTGATGTTCCTGCTTTGAAAAGTGCAGCGGATAAAGGTGCAAAAATTTCTTCGGAGATGGAATTGTTTTTTGAATTGTGTCCTGCTAAAAAAATTGCGGTAACAGGCAGTGATGGAAAAACAACAACAACAAGTTTGATTTATGATATGCTTTGCAGAGCAGGGTATAATTGTTATTTAGGTGGAAATATTGGTCATCCTTTGGTCGCAGAATTAGATGAGATTAAAGCAGATGATATTGTTGTTTTGGAGCTTTCGAGTTTCCAGTTACATACTATGAAACAGAGCGGAGATATTGCGGTAGTAACTAATGTTACTCCGAATCATCTTGATTGGCATACTGATTTTCAAGAATATATAGATTCCAAAAGAGCAATATTTGAATACCAGAAAAATAACGGAAAGCTTGTTTTGAATTATGAAAATGATATAACCCGTGACTTTGGCAAAGGAAGAGAAGGAGTTGTATATTTCAGCTCAAAAGCAACCTTAGAAAATGGATATTGCCTGAAGGATAACTATATTGTTTATATGGAAAACGGAGTTGTGTCAAGACAAGTTTTGAATATTAATGATATATATATACCGGGTATGCATAATGTAGAAAATTATATGACAGCAATCGGGGCTGTTGATTCACTGGTAGATGATGATGTTATAAGGACAACGGCGGTTGATTTTAAGGGTGTTCCCCATCGTATTGAATTTGTGAGAGAAATTAACGGGGTAAAGTATTATAACGATTCAATTGCAAGCAGTCCTGCCAGAACAACTGCGGGATTAAAATCATTTGGAGGAGAAAAGGTAATCCTTATTGCAGGTGGTTATGACAAAAAAATACCTTTTGATGATTTTGGTGAGGTTATTAATGATTATGTTAAAGAACTGGTTTTAGTTGGTTTAACATCGTCTAAAATAGAAGAAGCAACACTAAATGCCAAGAATTATAATGGATTAAAAATTCATAGATGTAATGAATTTAAAGAAGCTGTTGAGAAAGCCAAAGAGGCTTCGAAAAAAGGAGATATTGTTATTCTATCGCCCGCGTGTGCAAGCTTTGATATGTTTAAAAACTTTGAGGTTAGAGGGAATACATATAAGGATATTGTTAAGAGTTTATAAGTATGATTGATAGAGTATTAGATATTGATAATAAAGAATTGAACCCAAAAGAAAAGCGTATTCTCATTATAATCTGGATATTTTCTATTTTGTGCTTATGTATAGCGTTGGTTATATATATAAGCACAAAGCCTATAATGGTGACATTTATTGATGTGGGGCAAGGGGATTCATGTTTGATAAATGGAGGAAGAGATGGGAATGTTCTTATTGATGGAGGAGACGAGGGTTCAGGTAAAATCTTGAGAGAATATTTTAACCATAATTATGTTTTTGATTTAGATGCAGTTTTTATAACCCATTTTCACAATGACCATATAAGCGGAATAAAAGAACTTATCGAGGACGATTTTCCAATAAGGAAAATATATGTTTCTAAGACATCCGAAGAGTTTGAGGAAGATGATGAAATTAAAAGACTTGCCTCGGAGAAGGGAATAGATATAGAAGAAATATGTGTTGGTAGATATATAAATGTAGGAAAGGTTAAATATACTGTTTTATGGCCCCAGGGAACAGAAGATGAAAATAAAACTAATAATTCGTCATTGGTATTGAGATGTGATTATGGAGAAAATTCATTTTTGTTTACAGGCGATATAGAAAAAAACACAGAGAAATGCTTGATTAATATGTGTTCCGAGGATTTGGACATTGATGTATTAAAGGTGGCTCATCATGGAAGTAATACTTCAACTCAAACAGATTTTTTAAAAATATGCACGCCTGAGTTTGCGGTGATTTCGGTTGGTTATAATAATCAGTACGGAAATCCATCATCTAAAACATTGTTCAGGTTAGAAAATAATTCTAATGGAGTTTTTAGAACTGATTATAACGGAACAATCGTTTTCACCATTAATGAAGAAAAAATTAAGAGAGTTGATTATAACAACAAGTTTAGATAATTATATAATACCTTAAGTGTTTTTTTGTAAGAATGGAGGTTGTTATTATGAAAAATATTGGGAAAAGGGTTATATCGATTATTTTGTTTTTAGTATTAAATATTTCATCGGCTTTTGCATTTACATATCCAACGCCTGATTGGGGAGCGTTATATGAAGAAAAGAGCAGAATGGTAAATTCCTATGATTTGGAGCTATATACTGAAGGAAGTGGGATACATACTCCCTACTATGGAGCAAAGTTCGAACCTCAAAATGGAATATACATCGGTAGCATTCCTGAAAATTCACAACCGCTTTTGCCTGTAAGTTCATATTTGACTTATATAAATGATATGTATCAAACGGATTTGTATCACCCTGCAAATATAATGATAGAAGGGGATAGCGTTGTTTCTTTAATTGGATGGACTATCAATAGTATGGATGGCGTGAATTATAATATAATTAGGGAAACCCTGGATAGATTAAATGAATATAATAAACCGATGTTTATAAGATTTGCTAACGAGATGAACTGTTCTCAGCTTGGTGATGACCCTTATAAATATGTTGAGATATTTAAGAATGTAGCCAACATGATACATGAGTATCCTAATTTCGCTGTTGTATGGTCGCCCATTGACATAGGTGCATTAGATCGACCTTTTGAGTATTTTTACCCTGGAGATGAATATGTGGATTGGGTTGGTGTTAGTTGTTATTCAATTAAATATTTTATGGGAAATAAAAATGCAGAAGAAAAAAGCAAAGTGTATTTTATGACAGATAATTATTCATGGGCAACAAACCGATTAAAACCTATTGTTGAATTTATGGAAAAGAATAATATTCAAAAGCCCCTTATGATAAGTGAAGGTGGAGTTGCAACAAATAATTCATATGGTGATATAATGGAAGATTGGGCTACACCAAGGCTGAGAAATATGCTATATAATGTTGTAATGAAATATCCGCAGGTTAAGATGATAAACTATTTCAATACCCATAGAGCAAATGAGATAGAAAAGTTCGATATAACTCCGTACCAATATGCAGTAAACATATTTAACGAAGCTGCAGCAAGTGGAGCGTATCTCAGGCAGAAAGATTCGGTTGCGGAATTTATGTATACACTTGCGGACAAGGGCGAAACATTGAAGGCGAATAATGGCATTATAAGACTCCATACCCTTGCTTATATTCCCAATCAACCCAATATATCTGTAAATTATACATTGGATGGGAATTGGTATCATAGTGCAAATAATATACCATATACTTGTAATTTAGACATATCGGGATTATTTGATGGAGCTCATAATCTTAAAATATCTACTTGTGGCAAGGAAAAAAGCTATACTTTTTATAAAAAAGGAGAATATATCCGTTTTGGAGCAGAGCCTGATGTGGTTAATATTTCGGATTATGATGATGTATCTGTTATTTTAAAGGGAAATAAGTTGGAATTTACAGAGCAATCGCCTATTATAATAGATGGAAGAACATTAGTTCCCTTAAGAAAGATATTTGAAGAGTTGGATGCGGTGGTTGTTTGGGATGATGACACTCAGACAGTTACGGCAATTAAGGAAGATACTACTGTTGTCTTAAGTATTGGAAGTAACATCATGTATGTTAATGAAAAAGTTATAGAACTGGATGTTACTGCCCGATTGATAAATAATAAAACATTAGTTCCTATAAGGGCAATAAGCGAGGTTTTTGGTGCAAAAGTTAACTGGGACGATAGTTCCAAAACGGTATTTATTGAATACTGAGTATTTAAGCTGTATATATTAAAACAAAATAACCTCTAAAAGTTTTGATGAACTGCAGAGGTTATTTTTTGTTTTAAGTTTTTAATTTATAATATTTTTATTCCTGCTTTTTCACAGGCTGACAAGGTTTCTTTATCCCAAACGGAAACCTGAACCTCGCCAATATGAGCTTTGCCTAAAATAAGCATACATAAACGAGATTGTCCGATTCCGCCACCCATAGTTAAAGGAAGCTCGCCCGCTAAAAGTGCTTTATGGAAAGGAAGTTCTCGGCGGTCATTACAATTTGCCTTTGTGAGCTGATAATCAAGGGATTTTTCATCAACTCTGATTCCCATTGATGAAATTTCCAAAGCTGAGTTTAAAACCTCATTCCAAATAAGAATATCTCCGTTCAACTTCCAATCATCATAGTCCGGAGCACGACCATCATGCTTTTCACCAGACTTAAGTGTATCACCTATTTCCATAATAAAAACAGTTTTGTGCTCTTTGGTGTATGCATTTTCCCTCTCTTTTGAAGTTAAATCAGGATACATATCCTCAAGCTCCTGGGAGGTTACAAAGCTAACCTCTCTGGATAACTCAGTAGTAATTTGAGGAAAGCGTTGTTTAACAACATCTAATGTGTCACAAACTGCATCAACAATCATAGAAACAGTAGCCTTCAAATATTCTTTATTTCTATCATTTTTGCTTATGACCTTGCACCAATCCCATTGGTCAACATAAACAGAGTGTATATTTGATAGCTCTTCATCTCGTCTTATTGCATTCATATCCGTATATAAGCCTTTGCCAATATGAAAATCGTATTTTCCAAGAGCCATACGCTTCCATTTTGCCAAAGAATGTACCACCTGAGCCTCTGTATCTGCATCGGGAATATCAAAGGAAACAGCCCTCTCTTTTCCGCTGAGATTGTCATTAAGACCTGTATTAGACTGAACAAACAAAGGGGCGGTTACGCGACGCAGATTTAAAGAATCTGTAAGTCTTGCAACAAATGTTTGTTTAATTATTTCTATTGCAGATTGTGTATCGTACAATCCAAGTTTTGGTTTATATCCGTCGGGAATTATTAATTTACTCATTATGTATACACACCTTTCTATATGTATTTATCCGAAAGCTAATGTTTCGGAATATATTGCAGATTTAATTTATGGCATTATTTTATTGGATAAAGCGTTTCGTACAATTTCGATTACATTAACATTACCCATAGTGCCTGCGACTGTCATTCTGGAAAGGGAAGAAACTCCCTCGGATACTAAATTGACATCAAATTCAAATTCGGTTGAATAATCATCAACTATTGCGTTGAGTTTATACCCTGCAGAAGTTGCCGCTTTTAAAATCGAGCTATCGTATGAACCATGAGGAAAGGCAATCATATCACATGTTTTTCCAAGATTTTTTTCAATTGTATACTTAGATTTTCTGAGCTCCATAATCATATCTTTAGGTTCAAGTGTGGTCAATTCTTTATGAGAGGCTGTGTGAGATTGTATTTCAATTAAACCGCTTTTTTCCATTTCACGAGCTTGTTCCCAATTGAAGTGAGGATAGTTCACTTTTCCGCCCTCCGCTGTTTCGCCCACTGTATCTGTTACAACAAAAATAGTGGCAGGAATGTCAAGAGCTTTCAAAATTGGATAGGCTATTTCATAATTGCTTAAATATCCATCGTCAAAGGTCACCATAATCGGATTTTTAGGAAGAGTAACACTGCCATCAACACAGTTAATATACTCGAGATAATGCCTTAAACTAATTGGAGTAAAATTAACCTTAATAGCTTTCATATGCAACCGAAAGTCTGCTTGAGAAATCATTGAGATTTCGTTTCCATTACTGAACTCCTCGTCGGAAATGTGATGATACAAAAGAATAGGTACCTTTTGGTCCTCTTTTTCCGGAGCGGAACTTCCATTTTCAGGCAGAGTAATAATAGGATTTTCGCCTCCATTAGCATTTATAAGCCAAGCGGGTGGGGATGGCGCAGATGCATATGCGGGGAAAATATTGCTTACTAAGAATGTTAAAATAATTGATGCTTTTATAAATATTTTTTTCATAATACTAAAAAACCTTTCCGGCGTAATCTATAAAATCTTTATTAGAGTTTGTTTTAAAAATCCAATTGATAAAGCTTTCAGTAACATCTGCAGGGTTTTTATCGGCATAAGCCCGTCTGACTTTTTGCATAAGTTCAAGTTCTTTTTCTGATAGAAGAAGTTCTTCTTTTCTTGTACCTGATTTTGATATATCAACAGCAGGGAAAATTCGTCTTTCCTGCAATTTTCTGTCTAAGTGAACTTCCATATTGCCCGTGCCTTTAAATTCCTCGTATATCATATCGTCCATACGACTTCCGGTATCAATTAAAGCCGTTGCTAAAATGGTTAAGCTACCGCCATTTTCGATGTTTCTTGCTGCTCCAAAAAATCTTTTTGGCTTATACAATGCTCCGGGGTCAAGACCTCCGGATAAAGTTCTTCCTGTGGGAGAAATAGTTAGATTGTAAGCTCGTGTAAGTCTTGTTATGCTGTCTAAAAGTATAACTACATCCTTCTTGTGCTCGACAAGGCGCTTTGCTCGCTCCAAAACTATTTCAGCAACCTTAATGTGATTTTGTGGTTCTTCATCAAAGGTAGAAAAAATTACATCTCCGTTGATACTTCTTTGCATATCAGTAACCTCTTCAGGACGCTCATCAATAAGGAGAACAATAAGCTGTACATTGGGGTTATTTGATGTAATGCTGTTGGCAATATTTTTAAGAAGGGTTGTTTTTCCGGCTTTTGGTGGTGCAACAATTATTCCGCGTTGACCTTTTCCCAAAGGTGCAACAACATCTAATACGCGCATGGAATAATCATTTTTTCCGGTTGCAAGGTGTAGGCGTTCTGTTGGATAAATTGGGGTTAAATCATCAAAAGATTGTCTATGAATTGATACATCAACCCTGTCACCATTTACAGTCTGTACATATAACAGCGCCTGATATTTTTCTCCCTCGTGTTGCATTCTTGCGTTGCCAACAATATAATCCCCTGTTTTAAGATTAAAACGGCGTATTTGGTTTTGGGGGACATACACATCGTTTTCTCCCGATTGGTAGTTATCGCATCGAAGGAAACCATAGCCATCTGCTAATACCTCCAAAACACCACTCATAAGATTTGTCTTACGCACAGGGTCACTGTATTCAGAATCTTTGTCAGGATTATTTTCGATTTTTTCACTAATATCGTTATTATTTGCAACAGAACAGTTAATATTCTCGTTTTCGGATATTGCATTTAAATTGGTAGTTGAATTATCCAAATCTCTTGCAGAAACAATACTTTCGATTAAATCAGTTTTTTTAAGTTTGGTGTAGTTTTCTATGTTTAGTTCTTTTGCAAACTTTTTTAATTCATCAAGTTTAAGGCTTTGCAATTGTTTTGTATTATCCATAAGGTTCTCCTTAATATTAATTTTTAGGAACATAAATTTCCTTGGGGTCAGGTAATATAAAATATGTTATTGGGTTGTTTTGATATAAGTAACGGACAGATGAAGATGTATCTATAAGGTTGTATAATGAGGTATTATTGCTAAGTGCAGGGATAAGAAAGGTTGCTGAAAGTATTAAGCAAGCTATAATTAAACCTTCCAAAACTCCTAATACAGAGCCACAAAGCTTATTAACTAAATTTATTATGGGCAAGCTCGCAAAAATATTAAGTGTTTTACCAATTATAGAAATTATAATTTTGCTTATTATCAAAACTAAAATAAATGTAATAATGTTCAAAATAAAAAGTGCTATATAACCTGATATTGAGCCAGTAACGGTGTTTAAGAGATTTGCAGAAAATTCCGATTCAAAATTTACTGAATTGTTTTGTATGTTTGGTGTAATAATATTAATTATTCCGTCATACACAGGAGTGGAAATCAGAAACTTTGAAAGGACGGGATATAATACAATGGCAATAATAATGCTTATTATAAATGAAAGCAGACTAAAGCCGATTTTTATAAAACCTTTCTTCCAACCCCAGAAACCAAATACCAACAATACACCTATAAACATATAGTCAAGTATATTTGAAATTCCAAGAATAGGCATTTTCAACCTCCCGTTATCTCATTTTAATAATATCGGCATCGGTACTTCCGGCTGCCATAACGGTTTGGTTGTCGCCAAAGATACCAATGCTTTTAATGTCATGAGAACTGGTTTTTGTCTTTTTTAATTTACCATGCTTATTTATATAGAGCAAATCTCTGTTTCTGGTTATAATAACCATATCATCACATAGTGCCAAATTGTTTATAGAATTTCCTGTCACATAAGTTCCTTTTAATTTTCCATTAGTGTTGTAGAGTTCCAGTACTGAATTTCCACGATTATCTCTTGTAACAAAAACTAATAATTCATCGCTTGATATATCGTATTTTTCAGGTTTTTTACCGACAAAGGAGACAGAATATAATTCGCGTCCTGAGGAAGAAAAACCTTTTAGCTCTCTATCGGAAACTGATAAAAGATTTTTTCCTGAAAACCTTATTTCTGCAATCAAAGAGTTTGGACAATCAGCGGTTTTGGTCACTTTTTTTCGATTTATATCAATAAATTGTATTCTGGAAGATGTATTAGTTATTTCATCGTTGCTTAAAAGCTGTGAAACAGCTAATTTAGAACCATTTTCGTTTATGGACAAATCTGTAATATATCCTTCTCCGCTATTCCATGAAAAAAGTTCTTTACCCTTTTTATTATATACAACAGCTCTGCCTTTATAACCGCCAATTGCAGTTGCAAATGCACAATCACCATTTTTATTTACATCGGCGGCAATAATATCATTTCCAAGCTTAAATTCGTAAAGAAATTCGCCATTTTTATACAAGGCAGCATAATTATTACCTGAAAGGTCAACTGCAAGAACATAATCATTAGCATAGGAAACATCGGGTATAGAAAGAGGTTTATCAATATTCCATACTGGATTTCCATTTGGTGAAACTGAGGAAATGTGCCGATTGTTATATATTAACAAATCGTTTTGATAAGGCATCATTGTGTAATTGCTTCCGCTTTCAAATGTCATTTTAATTGTTTTAGGCATTCGGGAAGGAATAAGAAGAAGGTTAATCAATATTACAAGGCATATTAGTCCTGCAAGCAACATTAAAATCAGTTTTGCTGGGCGATACTTCATTTTCTTTCCATTTACCGTCAGCGAACTTTCATTTGCCAGCATAAGGGAAAATTGGTTTTTAATCTGCTCTGTATTTAAATTTGATTTATTAAACTTCATAATATATCATCTCAAATCATATTAATTTATTTTTTAAAAGTATACTTTTTTTAAAAACAACCCTTGAGGAGGAGCGGTTAGACCGCCTAAGGTTCTGTTGCAGCTTGAAATTATTTCAGGAATGTTTTCAGGATGAATTTTTCCAAATCCAACTTCTGCAAGAGTTCCGCTGATTATTCGTACCATATTGTAAAGAAAGGCATCGGCTTCAACAATAATGGTTATTTCTTGTGGCGATTCGGGATTACGCTCAACATTACAAACCCGAATGGTTCGAATTGTTGTTTTTTGATCCCCGCCTGTTGCCATGAATCCTGCAAAGTCATGAGTTCCTAAAAAATGCTTTGAGGCAGACAACATATCTTGTACATTCAAATCATATGGTATATGCCAACTGTAGCCTTTCATAAAAGGGTTATTTGTTCTTGAATTCCATATACGATATATGTATTGCTTCCCGTTTGAAGAAAATCTTGCGTTAAATGAATCCTCGACTTCCCAGGCAGAAACTGCGGATATAGCATCTCCAAGACGATGATTTAACGCGTAGGGCAATTTATCAACGGGTATTTTTGTTTCGGTATGAAAATTGAAAACATAGTCAAGAGCGTGTACGCCTGCATCGGTTCTACTACAACCTGTAACAGTTATATTCTCTTTTGTTAAATCGGAAAGGGAGTTTTCTACAATCTCTTGAACGCTAACAGCGTTTTTCTGACGCTGCCAACCATGAAAGTCGGAACCGTCATACATTATTCTCATTGCAATATTTTTCACGGAAACCCTCCATTAATTAATTTTTCCAAATATAAGGTTCAGCCCAACTATCAATACGCATAAAACCAAAAACACAACCCAACCAATTGTATCAGCTTTACTATATTTTAATTCGTGAAGACGAGTACGGTTTTCGCCGCCTCTGTAGCATCGACACTCCATGGCAGTTGCTAATTCGTCTGCACGCCTAAAAGAGCTAATAAAGAGCGGAATTAAAATAGGTATCATCGCTTTAGCACGACGGAAAAGATTTCCGCTTTCAAAATCAGCACCTCTTGCGGATTGGGCCTTAATAATCTTATCGGTTTCCTCCATAAGAGTAGGTATAAAGCGTAGAGCAATACTCATCATCATTGCTAATTCATGGGCGGGAAGACCTATTTTTTTAAATGGGTTAAGCAAAAGCTCTAATCCATCTGTTAATCGTATAGGAGAGGTGGTTAATGTTAAAAGAGAAGTTCCGATTATAAGAAAAATTAATCTTAAAACCATAAAGGCTGCAAAAATAGCCCCTTCCTTGGTTACGGTAAAAATCCAAAAGCTGAAAAGAGGTTCTCCGTCGGTAAGAAACAGATTAAAAAGTGCAGTTATAATTATAAAAATTAAAATGGGTTTCAAACCTTTAAAAACAAATTTAAAAGGAACTTTCGAGATTTTAACGCAAGAAATGATAAATATAGCTAAAAGAGCATATCCATAAAAATTGCTTACAGAAAATGTCAAAATAATAAAAGCAAGAGTCATTAAAATTTTTGTTCGGGGATCGAGCTTATGCAAAACACTATTTCCCGGGGAAAATTGACCTAAAGTTATATCCTTCAGCATTAGAAAGCTCCTTTCTTTGAGAAAAGCTCAAAAAGTTCTCTATATGCATCTTCAACAGTATATATTCCTTGCCGAATGGGTAGTCCACATTTTCTCAATCCATCGGTTATATGGGTTATCTGCGGAATATTCAAGCCGATTTCCGCGAGCCTTTCACCGTGTTTAAATACATACTCAGATGTTCCAAACATTTCGATATGCCCGTGGTTCATAACTAAAATTCTGTCTGCAAGTTTTGCAACATCTTCCATACTATGGGAAACAAGAATTACAGTCATATCCATTCTTTCGTGCATATCCTTAATTTTAAAGAGAATTTCATCTCTGCCTATAGGGTCAAGACCTGCTGTTGGTTCGTCTAAAATTAAAACCTTAGGTTCCATAGCGAGCACTCCTGCAATTGCCACTCGTCTTTTTTGCCCCCCTGACAAATCAAAAGGAGATTTTTCAAGAATTTCAGGTTTAAGACCAACCATATTTGCGGCGAATTCAACTCTGCTTCGGATTTCTTCTTTAGAAAGACCCATATTAGTAGGCCCAAAGGCTATGTCTTTAGCAACAGTTTCTTCAAAGAG
>JAZNCG010000008.1:0-2808 GCA_045587405.1 Ructibacterium sp.
GAAAGAATGGCGTCTAAGTAATACCAATTTGTAAATTTCATTACTATTGCTCCAATAAGAACAATTGCCCACCCTAAAACATCTTCAAGCATATGTAAGTTTATAGCTTTTTGATTTAGGGAGTCCTCGCCGGAAGTAAAATATGCAGCAATAAAATTTATTGCAAAGCCAATAATGGCAAGAATAATCATTCCATTATAGTTAATGGGGTGCGGAGTTATAATTCGCAGTATTGCATTATATATAACGATAACAGAGCCACAAAATAGTATTGTTGATTGAATAACACTTCCTAAAACAGAGTATCTGTAGTAACCAAAGGTGTGTTTGTCGTCAGGGGTTTTGTGACTTATTTTTTCCAATATAAAAGATATAGCGATACTTAAACTATCGCCTAAATCATGAATTGAATCAGAGATAATAGCAACACTTCCTGTTATCGCTCCACCAATAAATTCTATTACTGAAAAGAAGAAATTAAGGCAAAATGCTAAAAATATTTTTTTAGCCGTTTTCATATTAAGAAACTCCTATCATATATTTTAGTTAAATATATGATAGTATATCATTTGGAAAAGTAAAAGTCAACAATCGGGAAAATATTGAAAACGAATATTGAAAAGAATAATTTGCAATTTTTGAGTTTTTATGATATAATACGAAAACAAAAAAACATAGTATTTTCGCAGGTTTTAAAGTAAAGTATTTGAGGAAAAAGCGGTGAAAATCATAGAAACAAGTAGTTGCTTCTATTATTCAATATTCACAAGACTTGACATAAGCATTAAGAATTTTAATAAAAGGAGCAATACAATATGAGCAATAAAATAGACATCAGAAAAATTTCATACACAGCATTATTGGTAGCCGTTGGAATAACATTACCTCAGGTGTTTCATATAATAGGCGGAGCGGCGGCAGGAAAAACCTTTTTGCCTATGCATATCCCCGTACTGCTGGGGGGGAATACTTTTAGGGCCTGTATGTGGTGGAATTATAGAAAATACATTTAATAAAAACTGCTATATAAGTCTTGTAGGGGCTATGGCTTTGGGAAGAATAGCCAAAGGTGTTGTATTAGCAATTGGACTTTTCGCTTTCAGAATGAAGGTATCTCCTTTAGCAAATATATATGGCGCCTTGATAGCGGGTATTCCCAGAATAATAACTCAACTTATAATAATACTAATTTTGGTAGTGGCATCAAGAAGGGTAATAAAGGAAAATGAAGAAAATTGAATTAGCAAAGAGTATACTTAAAGAGAAGGATTGTACTTGTGTAGCTATAATGAGGGATGATGTGAAAATCTCCTATGAGAGGGGTATACGGCCAATATTACAATGGTTGAATCAAGATGAAAAATCAATGATGGGAGCATTCGTTTGTGATAAGGTTGTGGGCAAGGCGGCAGCACTATTGTTTGCATACGGGAAAATAAAAGCTATACATACATTAGTGATAAGCGGTGTTGCTTTAAAGGTGTTTGAGGAAAACAACATAGAGGTAACATATGATAAATTAGTTGAGAGAATAAAAAACAGAGATAATACAGACCTTTGTCCTATGGAAACCAAGGCAATAGATATTAATAGTCCGAGGGAGGCATATAATATTTTCAGTAATCTGACTTTAGAAAATGGAGGATAAGGAGGAAATGTTTTGTATAGAGAATTAGTAAAAACCCAGGAAAAGGTTTTTCCTCTTGGGTTAGGATGTATGAGATTTCCAACAATAGGCCAGGGCGAAAACCAGCGGATAGACAGAGAAAAGACTATAAATCTCATAAGATATGCAATAGATAATGGTGTTAATTATATAGACACAGGCTGGTTCTATCATAACGGGGAAAGCGAAACTGTTGTAGGCCTCGCTCTTCAGGACGGATACAGAGAAAAGGTATTGCTTGCGGCAAAAACACCATTGGAATTATTAAATAGCCCTAATGACCATGATGAAATTTTTGCAAAGCAGTTTGAAAAGATGCAGACGGAGTATTTTGATTTTTATCTTATGCATAGTACAACGGGGAAATCATGGAGAACAAAGGTTTTGGGATATGGATTATTGGATAAGGTGGAAAAAGCCAAAGAAGAGGGAAAAATAAGACATATTGGTTTTTCGTTTCACGATGATTTTGATGCTTTTCGTAAAATAGTTGATGGTTATGATGGGTGGGAATTTTGCCAAATTCAGCTTAATTATGCAGATGTTAATTATCAGGCAGGATTAAAAGGATTGGAATATGCCGCCCAAAAGGGCTTGGATGTTATAATAATGGAGCCTTTGCGAGGAGGTAAGCTTGCTATACCGCCAAAACGCGTAGAGGAAATTTTGGATAAGGGAAAATCACCTGTAGAATGGGGATTGGACTTTTTGTGGAACAAAGAAGAAGTTGGAGTTGTTCTCAGCGGAATGAGTAATATGGAACAGTTGACCGCAAATTTAGAGTATGCGAAGCGTTCATTTGTCGGAATGTTAAATGATAGACAGAATGAAAATCTCATAAAGGCAGGAGAAATATTCAATAAAAGTTCTATGGTCGGCTGTACGGGATGCGGATATTGTATGCCCTGTCAAGGCGGGCTGAATATCCCTGATATATTTAAGGTGTATAACAGATTTGGAAGAGGTGACAAAAGGGGGGCAAAGGAAGAATATTCTGCGCTTTCTAAAAAGGCAACAGATTGCTTGGAGTGCAAAAAGTGCGAAAAACATTGTCCACAACAAATAGAAATAAGCTCTGTTATGAATGAAATAGCAGAAAATATAAAATTATAGAAGTAGAAAAATGATTACAGATAAAATAA
>JAZNCG010000009.1:0-2784 GCA_045587405.1 Ructibacterium sp.
GTGATGATGAAGTTGCAGATATTTTTGCAAATTATTTACGGACTGAACACGGACATGATGCTTATGCACCATATAGTGGCGACGGATTTGATTTGCTTACCGGACAACGTATCTTAGTTGGCAGCAAAGCATTAGTTGAAAAGAAGAAGACGAAAGTTAAGAACATACCATCTTGATATCATTTTTCAATTAAGTATTGACAAAATTTAAAAAATAACATATAATTATATTGCAACTAAATATAGTTGCAATGGTGAGGGGTAAAACATGAGTAAAAAAGAAAAACTAATAGCAAGATTAAAAGAAAAGCCAAAAGATTTTACATTTGAAGAAGTTATTCAGCTTATGGGTTATTTTGATTACAGAATTGCAAGCGGAGGTAAAACTGGAGGATCACGAGTGGCTTTTACAAATGACAAAAAAGACTACATCCGTATGCACAAGCCTCACCCGCGAACAATATTGAAATCCTATCAGGTACAAAATTTGATTGATGATTTGAAGGAGAGAGATTTAATATGAAAAACACTATAACATACAAAGATTATATCGGTACAGTTAATTTTTCGGAAGAAGATATGGTTTTCTTCGGTAAAGTTATTGGTATAACAGATTCTATCTCATTTGAAGGCGATACCGTAGAAAGTCTCATTGACGATTTTCATGATGCTGTTGATGAATATCTTGAATTTTGTGCAGAAACAGGCAAGGAACCTCAGCAACAGTATAAGGGGAGCTTTAATGTCAGAATCACTGCAGATCTACACAGAAAAGCAAGTCTTGGTGCATCCGCAAAAAACATTTCGCTCAACAGTTATGTAGAACAGGCTATTGAAATGCAGGTTGCAAAAGATGCCGTTGCACTTTAAATAAATTGTTAGCAAAATATTAAAGCGGAACCGAGATTTCTTTCTGATTTCTCGATTCCTCTTTTCTTTGTTTGGTACTATATAAGCATAGCCCTAAATTACTATTTGTAGTTTAGCAAGCTATGCTTATTTTTGTTATAATGAGAAGGTAATGGATTGACGGTTCTTTGTGTGAACTTAGCGTTCGGGGCTTAAACTGTCATCCTCCTTCTTGTTATAAAGATTCGGTTAAGCAGGTTGTTCCGGGATGAGTCCTGCGTTCGTGTAACTAGCCAAAGTGAATCGTAATAAGTACAGGCGGAAACATTACATATCAAAACAGGAAAGAAGGAATGTAATTGATCAGTGTAGGAATTGATGTTTCAAAAGGAAAAAGCATAGTTTGTATTATGAAACCCGGCGGTGAGGTTTTGAAAACACCATTTGAGATGCAGCATACTATGGAGGAAATCCTCTCTCTTGTAACTCTCATCAAATCATACGATGAAGAAGTTAAGGTAATTATGGAAAGTACAGGGTATTACCATCTTCCCATAGTGACAGTACTTATTGAAAAAGAGATTTTTGTCAGCACTGTTAATGCTTTGCGTATGCAAAAGTTTTGCTCTCAAAATATCAGAAGAGCAAAAACAGATCGTATTGATTCGATCAATATTGCTATGTTTGGTATTTGTTATTGGGATGAGCTTAATCAGGTAATGCCACCGGAAGATACATATCAGGAATTAAAACTATTGGCAAGACAGTATTATCAAACTACCTCTATGTTGGTAAAAGCAAAAATTAATTTTGGTACTCTTTGTGATCAGGTTATGCCCGGCATCCAAAATATTATATACGAACATAAAGGTACTGAAAAGATACGCAGTATCGTCAAGCGTTATCTTCATTTTGATAACATTCTCAAAATGAGTAAAAATCGTTTTACAACAGATTATTGTAAATGGGCACAAAAACAGGGATACCGCAACTGTGAACAAACTGCAGAAAGACTATATACTGCAGCTCAAAACGGTATCCCTGTGCTTCCTAACTCCCTATCTACCACAATAGCCGTTACGGAAGCAATACGAGTGCTGCATGAAATTGAAGCATCTCGCAACACTATTTTATCACAAATGTTAGTCCTTGCCAAGACATTACCTGAATATCAGGTTGTAAGAAGTATGTCCTGTATCGGAGATGTTTTAGCACCTAAATTAATTGCCGAGATTGGAGATATACGCAAATTTCACAATAAACACTCACTAATTGCATATGCTGGAATAGACCCTCCACCATATCAGTCCGGCTCTTTTAACGCTACGGAACGACATATCACCAAAAGAGGAAACCGATACCTTCGCAAGACCGGATTTGAGGTCATGCAGAGTCTTATTCAGCATAAGCCAGCCGACGAGCCTGTGTATGCTTTTATTGAAAAAAACGCAGCGAAGGCAAATGCGGAAAGGAAGCTATGATTGCAGGACTTAATAAATTTTTACGAATTTATTATGGAAAAGTGACTGAACTCTACAATTCCATTGATGAACAATTAAATTAAAATTGCTAACCCAAACCTTTAATGTTTTCGTTGAGTGACAAAAAATATCTATTTGCCGCTCTGTTTTGTTATGCCCATTTTTACCGCCTAAAAAATTTAATTTTCCTCTTGACAATTCTTAGCAGGTTTAAGGTGTATCATATTTTGGTTTCTTTCGCCATCTTTCTGTTTACTGCATCTCAAATCTTGACATATAGTATTTTTTAAAATTATTTAGACAATTTGCGAATTTGCAGTATATTGAGCAAAAACAAATTGCGAATCTGTGTAGAAATAACATCAAATAATATTTAATCGATTCTGCAGATATTCCCACAGAGCATCAAAAAAGCATCAATTTAAAGGCGTGACGATTCTATTTTATATAATAAT
>JAZNCG010000010.1:0-4765 GCA_045587405.1 Ructibacterium sp.
AGGAAACAGCAAAATTAATGGAGAAGTAAAAATCAGTGGTTCTAAAAATGCATCTTTGCCAATAATGGCGGCAGGATTATTAAGTGATAAAACATCGTATTTGTATAATGTCCCCAATCTTTCTGATACTGAATTTATGGCAGAACTTATTAATTCAGTAGGAGGAAGTTGTGCTAAGGGTGAAGAGGGAGAATTTCAAATATCTATGCCATCAAATGTTAAACCTAAGGCTGTTCCGATTGAACTTGTGAATAAACTTAGGGCATCTTTTTTGATTATGGGACCATTACTTGCAAGGATTGGTAAAGTTCGTATACCCCTACCGGGAGGATGCCAGATAGGCTCAAGACCTATAGATTTACATCTAAAAGGGTTTATCGCCATGGGAACAAAGGTTAAACAGGGGCATGGCTATGTTGACGCAAAATGTGATTGTCTTATCGGGAATAATATCTACCTGGATTTTCCAAGTGTTGGAGCGACGGAAAATATTATGTTAGCAGCAGTTTTAGCAGAGGGAGAAACAGTAATAGAAAATGCAGCGACTGAACCTGAAATATGTGACCTTGCAGAGTGCTTGATAAAAATGGGAGCAGAAATTAATGGTGCAGGAAGCGATACAATAACAATAGTCGGAAGAAAAGAACTTAAAGGATGTAGACATAATATAATACCTGACAGAATTGAAACAGGAACATTTTTGACAATGGCTGCAGCGACTCGGGGTGATTTAAGGCTTAAAAATGTTGTGCCGGGTCATATTAAATCTATTATAGCAAAACTTGAGGAAATGGGATTTAATATAGAGGTAGGAGAGGATTTTTTGCACATTTTACCTTGTGAAAAATTTAAATCTGTTGATATAAAAACAATGCCATATCCTGGTTTTCCAACTGATATGCAGTCGCAGTTTATGGCATTGATTAGTTTGGCTGAGGGAACAGGTGTTGTTATTGAAACGATATTTGAAAATAGATTTATGCAAGTCCCCGAGTTGTTAAGGATGGGCGCAAAAATTAAAATTGATGGCAGAACTGCAGTTGTTGATGGGTGTAAAAAACTAAGTGGGGCACAAGTCAAGGCGACGGATTTGCGTGCGGGAGCGGCGTTGCTAATTGCAGCTCTTGCCGCTCAGGGAGATAGCGTTATAAATGATATTGAGCATATGGAGCGTGGATATGAGGATTTGATTGGTAAGTTATTATCTTTAGGGGTTAATATTAAAAAAGAAAATGATTAGCTGTTCATCATTTTAATAATATCTCGCCTTAATCGGGATATTATTCTTTTTTCCAACCTGGAAATGTAGGATTGAGAAATTCCCAAAAGGTCCGCAACCTCTTTTTGTGTTTTTTCCTCGCCATCACGATTAATTCCAAATCTGAGTTCCATAATATTTTTTTCTCTGAATGATAGTCTGTCCATCGCAAGATATAGTAACTGACGATCAACCTCTTCGTCTAAAGATTTATGAGTTATATCCTCATCGGTGCCAAGGATATCGGATAGCAAAAGTTCGTTGCCATCCCAATCTACATTTAAGGGTTCATCAATGGAAATTTCAATTTTGGAATTGTGATTTTTCCTGAGATACATTAATATTTCGTTTTCAATACATCGGGATGAATATGTAGCAAGCTTGATATTTTTTTCAGGATTAAATGTGTTTACTGCTTTGATTAGTCCAATTGTTCCAATAGAAACAAGGTCTTCTATGCCAATTCCTGTATTTTCAAACTTTTTTGCGATATATACAACTAATCTTAGGTTTCTTTCAATTAAAATTTGTTTAGCATTTTCCGCTGAATTCTGGTTTTTCAGCATTGTTAAAAACTTCTGTTCCTCTTCTTTTTTTAAGGGTGGTGGAAGAGTTTCTGTTCCGCCAATGTAGAATACATCTTTGTGTGTGTTTAGTTTTAGCTTTTTTGCGCATATTGTTAAGATGTTTGATAAATACGCAATAAATTTTCGATTCATAAAGAACGCCTCCGTTTATATTTTTATCAATTAAAGCATCAGGATTTATAAGTGCATTAAAAAGGTTATTTTCATCGAAAATACCATCATAAATTCCTATGGCAACATTAGGTGAAAAATCATAATTTTTATCAATTGAACACAATGCGTCAGGATAAAAAATTTTTGAAAATCCGCTTCCGTTTACTGTTTTTAAGGAAATTGCTTGTTCTGTAACGGGCGGAGCATCTTTAAAGACTTTTGATTCGACCATAATAACGGGAGTGTCAAGGATTGGTACGGATAAATTACAACCTGTATCTATAAGTCCTTTTAGCTTATATTCTTTTTTATTTATGTAAATAGAAAAATTAATGATTAGCCTGTCTTTTCCAAAATTTAATGTAATAATTTTTTTAAAGGCAAAGAACAACAAGTAAGAAATTAAAATTCCGACAATAATATACTTTAACTCAACATTTACATACAAAGCTCCGTTTGAAGAAAGGGCTTTTAACCCTGAAATTTTGTTCTGATAAAGAACTATAAAATTTATTACTCCGCCAAGCAAAAAAGAAACAAACCAAAAGATTGTGTAGGTTTTAAAAAAAAGCCACAAATTTTTGTTTTTCTGTACAAAAAATACCGCTGATAATGATGTTGTAATTCTCAATAAAATATCAAAATATATATTTGATTTTATGAAGAAAAACAATGTACCATATATGGAGAGGAAAAAAGCAATAATACTCAATCTATGTATATTTATTTTTATTTTACCCAGCAACTGGGTTAAAAATAAAATTTGAATATTCATTAAGAAATTAAGCCCAAAAAGGACATCTGCAAATATAGTTATTTCCATAGCGTCACTCCTTGTTTCTATATTATCATCATTTGAATAAAAACACTGTCAAAAAATGTAGTGTAAATAAAATAAATTTATTCAATGCAATATACTAAGGAATTGACTCTCTAAAAAATGTATGATATAATGAATTCAACAAAATTTAGCTAAAAAACAAGTGGCATCTATATTATTCGCTAATTTACCAATTATAATTTGTTGGTGCGAATTTTTAGAGTTTCATTATAGATTGGAGAATTTTTAAAATGTATTTGATAATTGGTTTGGGAAATCCGGGGCGTGATTATGTTGGAACGCGCCATAATATTGGGTTTGATGCGGTGGATGCAATATGCTCAAAGTACGATATTAAGCTGAACAAAGAGAAGTTTAAGGCTATATATGGCGATGGCAGAATTGGAGGAGAAAAGGTAGTTATAGCAAAACCGCAAACATATATGAATTTAAGTGGGGAAAGCGTAAGGGAACTTAGAGATTGGTATAAGATAGATGAGGATAATATTATAGTTATCTATGATGACATTTCTTTGCCTCTCGGAAAGGTCAGAATCCGCGAGAAAGGTTCAGCAGGAGGACATAATGGCATTAAAAATATTATATATCAGTTGACAACTGATGTTTTTCCCAGGATAAAAATTGGAGTGGGAGCACCGGAACATCCTGATTTTGATATGAAGGATTATGTTTTAGGGAAATTTTCAAAAGAAGAGATAGAGATACTGATAGAATCAGTTGTAAGGGTAGTAAATGCTGTTGAGGAGATAATTGTTGAAAATCCGAAGTCTGCGATGAATAAATATAACGGATAAGTAGGGGTTTAGATGGAAATATATGGTAATATGCTTGGCGAATTGGCTGAGTTTACGGAGCTGGTAACTGATTTGAAAAAAAAAATAAGCCCAATAAATGTTTTGGGTGTGTCTGAATCTGTTCGGGCACACTTGATTTATTCTGTCTGTTTAAAGTTAAAAACATCGGCTTTGATTGTTACAGCAGATGAGGTTCAGGCGAGAAACCTTTATGAGGATTTGTCATTTTTCTTTGATGATGAAGTATATTTTTTCCCAAAGTCAGATTTGGTTTTTTATGATGTAGAAGCAAAGGGCAGAGATATAACACGAGTGAGGTTGAGGACTCTGCAGGCTTTGGTTGAAAACAAAGGTCAGGTATGTGTTGTTACAAGCATTCAGGCATTGTCAGGGATTACATTACCTAAAACAATTTTGGAAAATGATGTTGTAACTCTTGAGGTTGGTCAGGATGTAGACTTGGAAGAATTGACAAATAAATTAATAAAACTTGGTTATCGCAGAGAAGATATGGTAGAGGGTGAAGGGCAGTTTAGTATAAGAGGTGGAATACTGGATGTATTCCCTTGCTCTAAAGAAGGAGAGTTGCCAATCAGAATAGAATTTTTTGATACCGAAGTCGATTCTGTGAGAACATTTGACCCTGAAACACAGAGAACTGTTGATAAGCCTGATGAGATTACAATAGGTCCTGCTAATGAAATACTTTTGAATGATGAATTAAGAGAAAAATTAATAAAAAAATTATCTGAAAGTTTAAAAGATATTAAAACTGAGGGGGAAACACGCGAAAAGTCAGAAAGAATTATAAATCGTGATATAGAGAGATTAAAGCAAGGTATAACATTTCCGTCTATTGATAAATATATTCCATATCTATACAAAGAAAAGCCTACCTTGTTAGATTATATTAATAAAGAAAGCATAGTGTTTTGGGACGAACCCAGTCGTATAAGCGAAAAGGAATATGATTTTGAAAAGCGAATGACAGACGAAATTTTTGAGTATGTCGAAAGGGGCGTTTTGATTAATGGCTGTGGAGAATATTATTTGCCATATAAAAATCTTTTAAAAAAAGTTAACGAATTCAGGATGGTGGGCTTAAGTGGAATTTCCCATGGCACAACGGATT
>JAZNCG010000011.1:0-5782 GCA_045587405.1 Ructibacterium sp.
TGGTGGTGGCCCTGATATTTCCTCTGCTTTAAACAGATTTGGCATAAAAAGCGAATTTATAAATGGTTTGCGTGTTACAGATGCAGAAACAATGCAGGTAGCCCAGATGGTTCTTGTTGGAAAAACCAACAAAGAAATTGTTTCTTTAATTGGTTCAAAGGGCGGAAAAGGGCTTGGTATTTCAGGCATCGATGGACATTTGATTGAATGTGAAAAATGTTATACAGAGGTTGACGAGGAAAAAAAAGACATTGGATTTGTAGGCAAAATTACGAACATAAACGGGAAAATGCTTGAGGATTTAACCAGGCAGGACTATATTCCGGTTATTGCTCCAATAGGAATAGATAGCCAAGGAAAAAGCTATAATATCAACGCAGATACTGTTGCAGGAGCCGTTGCAGAAGCTTTGGAAGCAGAAAAACTGATGCTTTTGACAGATATTGAGGGTATAAAGGACTCTGCCGACAGCGTTGAAACCTATCCTCGTCTTTCCAAAAGAGAAATATATGATATGATTGAAAAAGGAAAAATTGTTGGCGGAATGATTCCTAAGGTAAAGGGTGCCATTCAGGCAATCGAAGCCGGTGTAAACTCTGTACATATTTTAGATGGGCGTATTCCTCACTGTATACTTCTTGAAATATTTACAGACCATGGTATTGGAACGATGATAACAAGATAAATAAAATAACAAAATGGTGCGGTTTCCATTAAGGAAATGCGCACCATTGTTTATTAGGGAATACTATTTTTTAGCTTATATCCCATTTACTCTTTTATATATTTTTGCATTCTTAAATCTCTGCCTACAAAAGGCATGCTTATATATGTTCCGATTACTCTTGAAACAAAGCGTTGGCTATATATTCTATTCAGATCCTCTATATTTAAATTAGTTGAAATTATTGTGCTTTTTTCGTGAATTAATCGGGTGTTTATCAAATCGAACAAAGCAGAGGCGGAATAAGAAGTTATAAATTCAGTTCCCAAATCGTCTATAATCAACAAATCTGCATTATAGATATACTCTGCCAGATATTCTGCTTGCTCTGTTTTTTCGCCGTCTAATTTACCAAATTTTAATTTTTCCAAAGTATCAAATAACTGAAAAGCAGTTTGGTAGTAAACCGTCTTGCCTCTCTCTAAGGCACGATTGGCAATACAGCTTGACAAAAATGTTTTTCCCGTGCCAGCGTTTCCCATAAACAACAAATTATCATGAGTTTCATCAAAATTATTTGCAAAGCTCTCTGCAACAGAAACAGCTTTTTTCATAAAATTCAAAGGGAAAACACCTTTTTCCTTTGGTTGCGAGGCAAACAATCCATAATCAACCTTATCAAAGGTCTGCTCTATCATATACGATGTTAAATTTGAGTTAATTCCCACATATTTTGATATAAGATGTTTATGACATTTACATCTGCTACCTTTAGAGTCGAAACCTTTGTCTTTGCAAAGGGGACAAGAATATATATCATCAAGATAGTCTTCCCCATACCCTGCTGTTTTGAGGATATTTCTTTTTTGCTTTTGTAACATTTGTATATCCTCTTTAATTTTTTCATAGTTTTCATTCTTCTCTAAAATACATCTTGCCAAAGCAGTTCCGCAGCTCCGAAGTCTTGCATTTATTATAGAGATATCAGGGTAAGCCGATATTACTTCCATAAGGCGACGATTTTGCTCTGCCTCGTTTTTCTCGCGAATTTTTCCTAATTCTCGGCTTGCCAATGTATATGCCGACTCCATATTGTTTCACCTCTTAGTTATCTAAAATTATATCAAAAATCTTTTCGTCTAATTTTGAATAATCAAGTTGGTTTGTATCCTTATAATTATTCAATTTACTTCTGTTATCAGGACTTGTACCTCTTTTTTTAATAGAATTATTTTTCTTAACAAATTCTTCGCTGCTCTCTATTTGTTGAATTGTTGTAATACCATCATCTGCCCAGCTTTGAAGTATCTTATTCATATATGCCCAACTCAATTTTCCCGTATTTTTAACAGTTCTGTCGTAGGCTATGGGAATAAGTTCGGTTTTTATTCTTGAATCATTTACCCACATAGATATGTATTTTTTCTCCGTTTGTGTTAATGCTCTGTCATAAATTCCTAAAACACTTCTTATTTCCCGCTCTGTTCCGTCTAAAGCTTCTAGTTCCGAGATATATGCTTCTGCCGCTTCAAAAGAATCTATTCCACGGTCTGCCCAATCTATTGCAATAGTTTCTAAATATCGTCTTCCTGTTTTGCCTTGTCTTGCCGCATAGGATAAAAGCATTGTAACCACCTCGACAGGAAGTCCTAACCAGTCCACAAAGGAATAAAGCATTTCCATATCTGATGGATTAAGAACTTTATTAAGAACAGTTTCCGATTGATAAAACAAAGCAGAAACCGATTTATTAGCTTCAGAGGCGCCTTTTATTTCTTCCATAGTGTAAGATGGTTTGCTAAGTATTTTCCCTTTAAACCTTTCCTGCGCTACTATCCGCTTTTCTTTTTTTACAGGTTTATTCTCCTGTCTTGTAGGGAAATGATATCCATTTTCATCATAAATAAGTTCATCCCGACTTACCCAAAAGTCTAAAATGAAAATAACTCTTTCTTTAGCAATATCCAGTTCGCGTGCTATTTTATCAATCTTTGGGAACTCACCATTTTTGGCGAAATAATAATCTAAATAGAGGTACATTTGCAGATATTCCGGTTTGGAAAAGCGTATATATTTTTCTGCAAATTCAAATGAAAGGGAAATACTATCCATTTTTTACACCTCGATTCTATCTTAATTAAAATATTATTTTCCCACACAAAAACGGGAAAAAACCTGTTCTATAATCTCTTCTTGAACCGTCAAACCTATAACTTCGCCCAAGGCAGAAAGAGTATCTTCCAAATCCACATATAACAAATCATAGGGCATATCTGCCTCAAGACACTCAATTCCTCTGCTTAAAGACTCCGATGCCTTAATAAGAGAATCTCTTTGTCTTGTGTTGCTGAGATATACTTGTCCTGTATTTATCTGCCCATCTATAAACATATCTGTAATTGCCTTTTCGAGCTTGTCAATTCCTACAACATTACCTTGTTTTGGCAGAGCGGTTGAAATAATTTTCTCCCGAGGTACACCCAAGAGTTTTTCGGCAGTTTCAATGTCAGAAACAATATTGTTATCCGTTTTATTCAGAAGAATAATAAATTTTTTCTTCTTCATTTTTTCTGCAAGCTCTATATCCTGAGCTTCTATTTTTCGGGTACTATCTATAACCAAAAGGCATAAATCCGCATCGTCGATTTGCGCTATGGCCCTGTCTATGCCTATTTTTTCGACTTCGTCCTCTGCGTTTCGTATCCCTGCAGTATCCAACAATCTTAAGGAAATGCCACCTAGGCTTATATATTCCTCTATAACATCTCTCGTTGTTCCGGGAATATCCGTAACAATAGCCCTTTCGTAGCCAGAAAGAGCATTCAATAAAGATGACTTTCCCACATTCGGTTTACCTGAAATAACTGTTGTTATACCATCTTTAAGAATTTTTCCCGTATCAAATGTGCCCAAAAGCGTTTGAGTTTCCTTGTAGATGTTTTTAAGAGTCTCTATTATATCTGTTTTTTTCGGTGGCTCAACTTCTTCGGGATAATCGGCAACAGCTGATATATGTGAGGTTATCTCTATTATTTTTTCTCTAAGTTGGTTAATTTTTTTTGCCAATGCTCCATTTAATGAAAGAGCGGCATTTTCCATTCCTAAAGAAGAATGGGAATCTATAATATCTGCAGTAGCTTCAGCTGCTGTCAAATCCGTCTTGCCATTAAGAAACGCCCGACGGGTAAACTCTCCGCCCTCCGCCATTCTTGCCCCTGAAACTAACAGCTCTGTTAAAATTTTGCCTGCCGCAAAATATCCACCATGACAATTAATTTCTACTACATCTTCACCCGTATAAGAACGAGGAGCACGCATAACCGCTACAAGAGCCTGGTCTATAACAGCTTTTTTATTATCTGATTTATGAATATTACACAGAGTTAATTTATGACTTTCCAACTCTGTAACGGATTTACCACCCTTAAGAGATATAATCTTGTCTGCTATATCCTGGGCCATTCTTCCGCTTAATCTTATAATGGCAATACCACCTGTTCCGATGGGAGTTGCTAGTGCAGCAATAGTATCATACAATTTCATTTTTTTTCTCCTTGAATAATCAAAGACGCTCTTCTAATTGTTCTTAATATTGTCAACCAGTTCGCGAATTACCTGACTAAGCTCCGAATCGCCGCTGAGATTATTACTGATTTTTCTTACCGCTGTCATAACTGTTGAATGGTCCCTGTTAAATTCATCACCAATTCTCGGGAAGGATTCGTCTAAGATTTCTCTTGCAATATACATAGCGATATGTCTTGGATATGCAATATCATTAGACCTGCGCTTTGTAGCTAAGGAACCGGTTGGGAGTCTGAAGTACTTCTCGACCTCGTCAATTATTACCTTTATGGTTATATCTCTTTGAGGAAGATTTAAAAGAATTTCTTTAAGGGCCTTCTGGGCAAGCTCCATAGAAATTGTATTGGTCCTTTCAATCCCTGCATAAGCCAATATACGCTTAACGGCCCCTTCTAAATCACGAACATTTGATTTTATGTTATTTGCAACATATTCAACTATTTCTTCATCAAATGTGAAATACTCTTCCTCTATTTTAGAGCGCAAAATAGCCAATCTGGTTTCATAATCAGGAGGCTGAATATCTGCCAAAAGACCCATTTGGAATCTGCTTTTCAATCTGTCTGCAAGATGAGGGGTTTCCGATGGCAATCTGTCCGATGTAAGAACAATCTGTGCGCCTGCTTCGTAAAGAGCATTAAAAGTATGGAAAAATTCCTCCTGAGCAAGCTCTTTTGTCCCTAAAAACTGGATGTCATCCATCAAAAGCAAATCTACAGTTCGGTGCTTATTTCTGAAATCCTGATTAGTTTTTTCTCTTATAGCCGTTACCAGTTCATATGTAAATTTTTCGCTGGTTGTATACAACACCTTTTTGTTTGGGTAATTCTTTATAAAAAAGTTTCCTATCGCCTGGAGCAGATGAGTTTTTCCAAGGCCGCTTCCTCCATAGATAAACAAAGGATTATATTTTTGGCTTGGAGTTTCTGCAACTGCCAAAGACGCTGCATGAGCTAAATTGTTGTTGTTTCCTACAACAAAATTTTCAAACGAATATTTAGGATTCAAAGCGCTGTTTTGTCTTATAGGGTCTGTTGGAACTTCTTCTATAATGGATTCGCATTCAACCTCTAAATCATATGGCCTACCGGCAGCAAGCTCTATACAACTTTCTATCATAGAACGAAACTTAGTCATAATCATATTTTTGTTTATAGAACCCGGAACAGATAGTTTGATAGATGTTTCTGTTATACCTATAGGTTTAATAGGCTTTATCCATGTATCATAAGAAATGCTCGAAACTTCCTGTTCTAACTCTACCAGAACCTGTTTCCAAATAATCTTTAGTTCTTCCAATTTATAAGACCTCCTGTCTGTTAAATACGATATAATATTTTAGTTTAAATCTTGCAGTCGAATTAAGGTGTTTCATAATTAAATATAACTAAAAAAGTGCGCAAAAAATTTAGGAAAAAATAGTTTTTCCTAAATTACAATTAAATCTCTTAAATAATCACGATTAAAAATGCCTTAAAGAGCAAGGGATTTATTGTGGTAATAATATAATAACAGAAAAGAAATAAAAATTCA
>JAZNCG010000012.1:0-4358 GCA_045587405.1 Ructibacterium sp.
AATCCGTCTTTTATCCCGATGAAGTCGGATTTCATCTGCAAAGCAGATTTATCCCTCTGTAAAGACGGATTTAGTTGAAAAAAGCACCGACATAGTCGATGCTTTTTTCTGGTCGGAGTGACTGGATTCGAACCAGCGGCCACCTGAACCCCATTCAGGTACTCTACCAAACTGAGCCACACCCCGTTACAACAAAAGATAGTATACTATATTTTTGTAGAAAATGCAAGTGTTATTTCTAAAAAAAATTTATAAAAATTAAAATAGTAAATAATAGATAATAAATTTAGTTTTAAAACAAAAAATATGTGCTCTATTGTTAAATTTATATTTTAAAGAATTGACATATATTGATGTTAGTATTTAAAGCATAAGGTATGTTTGATTTTTAAATTAATTCAGGAGAACAAATATGGGTCAATACGATTGTAAATAAAATTAAAGAGTTTTTCAATACATGAAATATTCCTCCCACTCATGAGGAAACGATTGATGTAATTGGTATCTTAGAAGCTTTGGAAAAAGCTATGGAAAAATCATTTACTTGGGTTAATATTTAATAATTTAGTATAGAATAATTTTAATCATCACCTCATATTTTTTATGGGGTGATGATTTTGTTTTTATGGATACAATATAGAAAAGTAATATTATATTTAGGGATTTTGCTATGTTTTTTAATTTTAAGTATTAGTATATGCAGAGCAGATGATGCTACAGAAACAGAAAATGTATTTGCATTAAATTGTGCTGATAAAGTGATTTTAGTTGATGCGGGGCATGGTGGATTTGATGGTGGGGCATCAGGTAATGGAGTTATTGAAAAAGATGTTAATCTTGAAGTTGCTTTAAAGCTGCGTGAATATATTGAGCAAAATGGGGGAGTATGTATTTTGACTCGGGATAAAGATGAATCAACAGCAAAAAAGGATGAAAAGGGCAAGAAAGCAAAGAAAACAGATTTGGAAGAACGAAAAAAGCTTGCTGATTTATCCGAAGCAGACATATTTATCAGTATACATATGAATGAATTTCAAAACCCTAAATATAGCGGGGCACAAGTCTTTTACGGAGATTGTGATGGTAGCAAAGAGTTAGGCGAATATATACAAATGTCATTAAAAAATATCATCGATAAAGATAACAATAGAGTGGCAAAAAAAACAGATGGCAAAGTATTCGTCTTAACAAATACTAAAATACCATCTGTTATAGTTGAATGTGGTTTTCTTTCAAATCCTTACGAAGCAAAACAATTAAAAACAACTGAATACCAACAAAAGCTCGCTTGGGCTATCTATATGGGAATTGTAGAATATTTTGAATAATTAATATACAATTGTAATTGTTTTCTCAGCTTCATTCCAGCCGATTTTTCCTCCGATTCCTTCAATAATGCATCTTATAGGGAGAAGTATTCTTTCATTAAATTCAACAGCGGGAGTTGGCGGAAAAACTGCAGAACCATTTATCATAATGAATGGTTCATTTGGACGGACAAGCAGTCGATTTTCTCCGATGTCAATGCCCGCGGTATACAAGCTTTCGTCCCATGAAACAGTTGCCTTTAAAGCCTCCATAACAGCCCTCATAGGAACTAAAGTTACATAGTTTTTAGTGTCAGTTATACAGGGCTGGTCGAAAACAATATCTGCACCATTTACATTTACGGTTATATATTCTTCAAATGTTATGCCGTTTTCTCTAGAATAATTTGCAGCGGTTGTATCAGGTTTTGCGTATATACGAAACTTATCATTTTTTTGGAAGGCATTTTTATCAATTTGTGTAACTGACGACGGAATTGTTACCGCGGTCAGATTTGGACAAAGAGCAAATGCGTTTTCGCCAATTTTCTCAACCCCGTCAGGTATGGTTATTGTCCATAATTGAGGACATTGATAAAAAGCTCCTACTCCAATAGATTTAAGGCCCTTTTCGAGTGTTACTTCCCTTAGGGCTGTGCTATATGCAAAGCACATATTATCTATGCATTTAACAGTTCCTGGTATATTGACAGATTTGATATTTGTACTTCCGCCGCAAGCACCTGCCGCAAGGGTGGTTACTTCGTATTCTCCTATTTTTTCAGGAATATCAACAGATTCAGAAGTGTCGTCTATATTGGTAATAATAGCTTCTTTCCCAGAAATGGTATATGTGAATATCCCTTCTTTAAACTCTTCTTCAGCAAATGTTATCGCTGGGCATATTGACAATACAACCACAATAACTAAAACCAAAGTAATGAATTTTTTCATAGCTTTTTCACCTCAATAATATTTGTTAAAAATCGAACAAAACTCATTATAGCACATCACTTACAGAAAAGCAAGTTTTAAAATGCTATAGTATAGCAAAGAAAGGGTAAATTTGTGTGCGTTCTATTGACATTTTCGCTTAAAAAATATATAATACTTAGATAATGGGTGAGTATGTATAAATTTAGCTTATATTGTAAAGTTATATGCTCTAATATGTTTTAAATTGGTGACAAAGGGGAATTGTTTATGAAAAGGAAGACAAAAATTATATGTACATTAGGACCGGCAACAGATAACCCTGATGTTTTAAAAGAATTAATGTTATGTGGTATGAACACTGCGAGAATAAATTTTTCTCACGGAAGTTATGAAGAACATTTAAAACGAATTAATATGGTAAAAAAACTTAGAGATGAATTAGGTGTTCCTGTACCACTTCTTTTAGACACGAAAGGACCTGAAATAAGAACAGGCGAGTTTAAAGATGGGAAGGTTCAGCTTTGTAGGGGACAAAAATTTGTTTTAACTCCTGAAAAGATTACTGGAACCAATGAAATTTCGCAGATAAGCTATTCGGAACTTTCAAAAGATGTATCAATAGGTACAACAATTTTGATTGATGATGGCTTAATTGAAATGATTGTTGACGAGATTGCCGGAAAAAATATAATTTGTACTGTTCAAAACGATGGGGAGGTCAGCAATCACAAAAGTGTTAATCTTCCGGATGTTAACCTTACTATGGATTATATGAGCCAAAAAGATATTGACGATATAAATTTTGCAATAGAAAATGATTTTGACTATATTGCGGCATCTTTTGTAAGGAGTGCTTTTGATGTTTTGGAAATAAAGCGAATATTAGAACAAAATGGTGGTGAAGATATTCAGGTTATAGCAAAGATTGAAAACCGCCAAGGCGTTGATAATGTTGATAGCATTATAAGAGCTTGTGAAGGGATAATGATAGCTCGTGGCGATATGGGTGTAGAGATTCCTTTTGAAGAGCTTCCGGCTATTCAAAAAGAAATAATTAAAAAATGTTATAGGTCAGGCAAAAGGGTTATAACTGCAACCCAGATGTTAGAATCAATGACACATAACCCAAGACCCACAAGAGCGGAAACTTCAGATGTTGCAAACGCGGTATATGATGGTACATCGGCTGTAATGTTGTCAGGGGAAACGGCTGTAGGAGAATATCCCGTACGGGCTCTTAAAAGTATGGCGCAAATATGTATGAAAGCCGAAGAAGATATTGATTATAAGAAGAGATTTGACAGTTGGCATTTTGAAACCGGAATGAGTGTAACAAATGCGATAAGCCATTCTGCTTGTATGACAGCTCATGATTTAGGTGCAACAGCCATTGTGACGGCAAGTAAATCGGGATTTACACCTCGGATGATTTCAGGGTTCAGACCAAGCTGTCCTATTATTGCAGGTTGTATGACAGAAAAGGTTTATAGGCAATTAGCGCTTTCATGGGGAGTTACACCTATCAGAACTGAAATGAAGAAAGGCTCTGATGCTCTTTTTGAACATGTTGTAGAGAATGCATTACAAAACACCGATATAATCGAAAAAGGAGATGTGGTTGTTATCACAGGTGGTGCTCCGGTAGGTGTTAGCGGAACGACTAATATTCTTAAAGTTCAACTTGTAGGCGATGTTCTTTTAAGTGGAGTAAGTGCATCTCAAAAATCTGTTTGCGGAACTGTTTGCGTTGCAAAAAATACAGCCGAGGCTTTAAAGAATTTTAAAAATGGAGATATACTGGTAATTCCTGAAACAAGTAATGATATTATTGGAATTTTACGAAAAGCATCAGCGATTATAACGGAAAAAACAGGATTATCTTCCCATGCGGCGGTTGTTGGTATGAAATTGGATATTCCTGTTATCTGCGGTGCTACAGGGGCAACAAAAATTTTAAAAAATGGTACTACGATTACAATAGATGGTCCAAGAGGACAAGTTTATAGCGGTATTGCAAAAATACTTTAGTAACTTTTATGAGGAGTGATAGATATGTTTAGAACCAAGATTCAGGTCAGATATGTTGAAACAGATCAGATGGGCATAGTACATCAT
>JAZNCG010000013.1:0-4569 GCA_045587405.1 Ructibacterium sp.
CGGAATATTTACTTATAATTTCTTCGAAAGGCATTGATTCCCAATCGCCAGCATAAATTTCTCTTAAATCATCTATAGTAATAATTTCCATATCAACTTTTCTGGCGAAAGCTAAAGCGGTATTATATGCACGCTTAAGAGGACTTGAATAAATTTTATCTATCTTATAATTTGCTAAAATATATTCAGCGCTTTTTTTAGCTTGAATTTTACCTAAGTCTGTAAGATTTACATCCCATCTTCCTGCAAATCTTTCAACAAGATTTGCTTCACTTTGTCCGTGTCTTACTATTATTAACATTAAATCACCTCATAGCGGATTAGTATAGCATAAATTTATAATTAAGTCAAATAAAAACATCTCTAAGTACTGAATTTATAAGGCTTTTCCTTAATATATATTTTTTTACATTTCAAGCTTTGCTTTAATTGTATTCAAATATTCTGATGGGGACATATTTTCGTATGATTTAAATAGTTTGCTGAAATAATGAATAGAAGAAAATCCTACATTCGATGCAACTTGTGTTAAATTTAAGTTTTCTTCCCGCATAAGTTTCTTAGCATTTTTAATTCTTAATTTATTAATGAAATTAATTATTGTATCATCATATGTTTCTTTAAAACTATTACAAATAGTTGTTTTGTTAGTGTTAAATAAAAAACTTAAATCATTTAATGTGATTTTTTCATTGTAATTATTGATTATATAGGCATAAATTTCTGCAATTTTAGAATCCGCCTGTTTGTTTATTGTGTGTAAATGCTTTGATTCCGTACTCCGTATAAGTTCAATTAAGAACATTTCAAATTTAAGCTTAAGCATTTGGTCAGCCCCAAATGGAATGTCTTCTCGTTTTTTCATATCGGTAATATTAGGAATATCATATGGTGGCAGAAAAACAGAACGCCCCTCTTTAATAACTTCGGTAAGCATCTTAATTTGCTCGGGAGAGAGGGTAGAGGGTTTTTCGGAAAATCTATCCAATTCAGAGGACAAACATTCAAAACCAATTATAATTACATTGGGAACATCTTTTTCATAACAGGATAAAGAATGAATTTCATTGTTTTTATGTATAATCAGCTGTTTGCTACATAAGTCACCACTGAAACCTTCGGCTTCAACTTTGATTACTCCGCTGTCTACATATATGAGTTCCCTGAAAGGATGATTATCTTTGAAAGAACGATACTCCTTAATAAACTCAAAATAATGTAAATTCGCCATTCTTGTAACTGAAATATCCGTTTTAAATTCCTTAAGTTTAAATTCCATTTCTTTTCTTTGCTCCATATAAAATTAATTACTTTTCAATTATAACACCAATTAATAATTTGTGTCAATATTAAATAAATTTAATATATTACAAAAATAATTTAATATGTTCTAAATACAAGTTTTGTATTTATGATAAAATTGAAGAAAAAAAGATTTTTAGGAGGTTGTTTTTATGAGTAGAATATGTATACCTGATTATGAGTACAAAGAAAGAATAGCAAGAGCAGCTAAGCTTGTTCGCGAAAAAGGGCTTGATGTAATGGTTGTTTCCAGTACCGAGTCTGATTACGCAAATGCGAGATATTTTAGTGGCTTCTGGCCTCTTTTTGAGCGCGCAGGCGTTGCAATTTCGGCAACAGGAGATGCCGCTTTGATGGTTGGCCCTGAGTGTATTATTTTTGCACAAGATGTGGCTAAAATTGATAAAATTTTCTGTTTAAGAGAGTTCAGAGAATCAGCAGATCCATCATATCCTGAATTACATGCTAATACATTTAAAGAGGTATTTAAGTCAATTGGTGTTACAGGAGAAAATATTAAAATTGGTCTTGGAAGTTATGTTGAGTGTACTTTGCCTATATTTGAAGGCTTAAAGGATAGCTTCCCTAAAGCGGAAATCGTTAAATGTAACGAGATTATGGTAGAGCTTCGTAAGATTAAGAGTGTAAACGAACTCGCTTGTATCAAGGAAGGTTTTAGAATTGTTGATGTTGCAACTGATGAAGTTATCCGTAACCTTAAACCGGGTGTAACTGAACTTCAAATGGTTGGTATTGCTCAAAAAGTTATATACGAAGAAGGTGCCGAATATGAGGGTCTTCCAATGTATGTATTCAGTGAAAAATCAACAAGCCATGCTATAAGTCGTAGTGGTTACAGAACAATCAACAAAGGCGATATTGTTCAGCTTAACTTATCTGCCAAGGTTGATGGATATTCTCCGGCAATCGGACTTCCTGTTGTTATGGGTAAATTAGAGGGAGAAAGAAGAAGAGTTGTTGATTTCTGTTTGCAAGCACATAATTGGACAGTTGATCAGTTAAAAGCAGGTGTGTTAGCAAGTGATATTGCTAAAGATTTTTATAAAATGTATGTTGATAATGGATTTAAAGATAACTTTGTATATGGTCCATGTCATGGTACAGGTATGATTGAGGTTGAAGCTCCTTGGATGGAGACAATCAGTGACTATCCTTTAGAAGAAAATATGACATTCCAGGTAGATACATTTATCTCAGGCGATGGATTTGGCGTAAGATGGGAGAAAGGTATTGCAATAACAAAAGATGGTTGTACATCAATGACAAACTATCTTAAGAAAGGAATCATAGAAATCGATGGCTAATATTGGTAAAAAAGTATGGATTATTCCCGATTGCGAACTTCCACCTGCGGGTGAGGGTGTTGCTAAGGGTCACGAATCTGTAATAATTGTTAATGATACTGATGTAGATGCAGAAATTTCTGTTAAGCTATATTTTACAGATAAAGACGCTTATGAAGATATAAAGTGGACAGTTAAAGCAGGAAGAGTTCGTTGCTTCCGCACAAATAATATTGATGATATGTGTGGATTTGAGGTTCCTCTTGAAACTCAGTATGCAATGAAATTGACTTCAAACTGTGAAATTGTTGTACAATATGGCAGACTTGATAATACTCAGTCAAATCTTGCTTTTTACACAACGCTTGCATATACAGATTAGGAGGAGTGTACAATGGAATATAATATGAGTTTCCCACGGGAAATGGATAGGGTAAAAGAAAATAGAATTCCTACGGTAATATGTGGTGGTACTGTTGAATATCATGGTCCGCATTGTTCATATGGATGTGATTCTTTGGTTGCCGAAGGCTTAATCAAAAAGCTTTCTGAAAAGAAAGAAATTATGATTGCTCCATCAATATATTACAGTCCTTCAAGCTATGCTGTTGCAGACGAAACCAGCGGAACTGTTCATATAGAAGAAGATGTTTTTGAAGCTTATTTATATCAAATTTTTATGAATATGCTTGATGCAGGATTGCGTAATATTTATGTTGTAATCCATCATCAATTTGAACAAGAGAATTGTATGCCAATGACACTTTCTTATATGAAAGCGGCAAAGAGAGCTACAATGCGTTATCTTGAAAAGACTCAAGGTCGTGGCTGGTGGGGTAGTGAAAACTATGCAAGCTACTACGAAAATCTTGGCGGTGGCGATGATCCGTTCAGTTGGATTAAAGTTATACCAACAATGAGCACAGAGGTTCAAAATGCTACAGGATATGATCATGCCGGAAAATACGAGTGTTCAATTCTTATGGCTTTGTATCCTGATGCAGTGAAACTTGAGCGTTTAGGTGATATAAACCATTGGTTCACAAAAAGCGCGGCAGAGGCAAATAAAGAGCTTGGAGAAGAAATGGTTAAACTTTCTCTCGAATGGCTTGATAAGCGAATAGTTTAATTTTTAAATGCTATCTTGTTTTCACAGGATAGCATTTACTATTTAGATAAATAAAATTCCTCGCAAGTTGCGAGGAATTTTGGAGCTGCCCAGCGGATTTGAACCGCCGACCTCTTCCTTACCAAGGAAGTGCTCTACCTACTGAGCTAGGGCAGCAAAATATTAACTTAAACAACTCATTTATATTATCATATAAAAGATATATTGTCAAGGACAAATGATAAAAAATTTGTTTTTTATAAATTTTATTTTCAGAATAAAATTCTTGACAAAAAAATTGTTTTAACAGATAATATTAGATAGAGGTGTAACCTATGAAAAGCTTTTATAATAGATTTAAGGAATACATTTTATATTGCTTATTTGGAACTACAACATTTTTTATAGATGTTGGTGGATTTTATTTATGTAGCTTGTTTTTTGATTTAAATAATATTCCTTGGCTTATGCATTTGTGTAGTATAATCTCTACCGGGGTTGCAATAACATTTTCATACATAACAAATAGAAAATTTGTATTTAAATCAAATAAAAATGACAAACGGGGTATAGCGAAAGAAGTAGTTGAATTTTTCTTTGCAAGAGGAATAAGTCTGCTTTTATCTGAAATATTAATGCAAATAAGTGTTGTTAATTTAGGTTATGATTCAAGTTTTATGAAGCTTTTAATAAATATTATTGTAATTATTATTAATTACATATGCAGTAAATTTTGGATATTTAAAAAATAAAATTAAAAACAGAGATGAATTTTAAAATCATCTCTGTTTTTACGATATTTATACAATGCAAGCCCCGGATTGAATTTCGTCTAAGGTTGTTGTTACAACAAGA
>JAZNCG010000014.1:0-7516 GCA_045587405.1 Ructibacterium sp.
AAAAATCAGAGAACGGCAGTAAAGATATAAAAGCATCTATAAGTGATGAAACTAACAACCAAGATGTTTATACCGAAAAAGATTATCAATCTGAAAACGAAGAGAAAAAGCATTTCATACAAAATGGAATGGTGAGCGGAGGGCAAACGGATAACTATATGACTCAGCCTGTACCCGAAGGAATGCCGGCTCCGGCAGAACCGCAAAATGCAGATATATCCGACAAACAGCTTACTTGTACATTGTCTGTAAGATGCGATACAATATTAAACAATATTTCCTGGCTTGATAAGGAAAAAGTGCACCTTGTTCCAAAGGATGGAGTTATTTTTGCAGAGAGAACAGTTGTCTTTAATGAAGGTGAGAGCGTTTTTGATTTGCTTCTGCGAGAGATGAAACAAAACAAAATTCATATGGAATTTGCAAATACGCCGATATATAATAGTGCTTATATAGAGGGAATCTCAAATCTTTATGAGTTTGATTGCGGTGAATTTTCGGGGTGGATGTACAAGGTTAATGGATGGTTCCCAAATTACGGCTCATCGCGATATCTTTTAAAGGCAGGAGACAGGGTAGAATGGGTGTATTCTTGTAATTTAGGAAAGGATGTCTGAAAGTCTTTGGTTGACTAAATAATTCCAATATGTTACGATTACAATATGAAGCAACCAAATATACTGCAGAGGGAGTGATAGTATGAAAAAGAATATCTGTTGGACAGTGGCATCAATAGGGGTGCTGTTTGTTCTTCCTCTTTTGGCTGCGAATTTTGCAGGACAGAGCGGAATGGCGCTTTGTTTCATACTGTTTTATGCGGTAAATCCTGTGCTTTTTGTACTCCAAGGAATATCACTTGGCAAAACCTTTAAAAAAAGCTTTTTTATACCGCTTGTTTCCTCTGTCATATATCTTATCTCTATGTGGTTAGTATTCGATATGGGAGAAACCGATTTTATAATTTATTCAGCTGTTTATTTTGTGGTAGGAACTGTTGTAATGGCTATCACAGGTGTAGTAAATTATTTTGTAGAAAGCCGCAGAAAATAATCACATTAAAAGCATAAATGTTGCGAAAAATCTTGACAAAATATATTATATGTGCTATAATACAACATATTTTTAAACGCTGAGATGCGGAATAGTACGCAAAAGCTTTCGCCCAAAGAGAGATGTCGGATGGTGCGAGACATTGGGAGAGTTTTGCAGAACTCACCGCGGAGCGGCCGCCGTGAACTGACAGTAGGGGCAGACGGGAACTCCCGTAACAGAGTTAAGATGTGTTAGCATCTAAAGGGCATCCCTAATGGATGAAGAAGAGTGGTACCGCGGAAACGCTTAGATTTCAACGTTTTCGTCTCTTTGATACAGCGAAGAGATGAAAGCGTTTTTTTGCTTTGAAAATCTTATTCTATATTTTATAACTTGAAAGGAGTTTTCAAATATGAAAACAATCCACGTTGCAGACATTACACTCAAAAATCTTTCAGAGGACCGCGAAGTTTCGCTGCTCTTTCGTGAAAAATCAGCAATAGCAAACTGTGCAGACACTCTTGGAGCAGATGCTATCGAATTGCCGACTGTAAAAAACTTCCGTGAGGACGCAATTATATATAAAACTATTGCACAGAATGTTCAAAATGCTACTCTTGCTATCCCTGTTGGCTTTAACAAAGAGGATGTTGCATCTATTTGGGAATGCATTAAGGATGCAAAAAAACCTCGTCTTCAGATTGAACTCCCTGTATCAACAATCCAGATGGAATATACATACCATGTAAAACAGGCCGTTATGCTCGAAAAAATTGCAGAGCTTGTAAAAGAGGCAAAAGCATATTGCAGCGATGTGGAATTTTCTGCCCTTGATGCAACAAGAGCTGATGAAGATTTCCTTATCTTAGCGGTAAAAGAGGCAGCAGCAAACGGTGCAACTATTGTAACCGTTTGTGATAATGCAGGCGTGTCAACCCCCGATGAAATTGGAAAATTAGCTTTAAAGGTTAAAGAGGCAGTAAGTATACCTGTGTATGTACAGCCTTCCGACCGTATCAATATGGGCGTTGCATCCGCTTTTAGTTCCATAGTAAATGGTGCCGATGGCATCAAATGTGCTATGGCAGGAAAGGATGTTCTCTTAACAGGAGAATTTTCTGATGCAATAAGCGTTTGTGCTTCACAGATTGATGCTAAAGTTGAGCTAGATACCACAAAAATCCATTCCAGCATAGACGATATGCTCACAAATATAAACCACGAAACATATGAATCCGAAAAAGCTGTAAGTGACAAGAAAAAGATTTTGCTCGACTCCGATTCTTCTATAGCACAGGTTACACAGGCAGCTGTTGTTCTTGGTTATGAGCTTTCTGACTTGGATGTTGGAAATGTATACAAGGCTCTTATGCATGTGTGTGAAAAGAAGGGTGCTGTAGGCTCAAAAGAGCTCGAAGCATTAATTGCAAGTTCTGCTATGCAGGCTCCTTCAACATACCATTTTGAAGCATACACCACAACAAGCTCCAACTTGTCAAACTCAATGAGCCAGGTCACACTCAAATGTAACGATGAAATCATATGTGGTGTAAGTAACGGAGAAGGCCCTATTGATTCGGCTTTTAGAGCTATAGAACAGTGTATAGGCCATCATTATGAGCTTGATGATTTTCAGGTTCAGGCTGTAACCGAAGGCAAGGAAGCATTAGGCTCTGCGCTCGTAAGACTTCGAAACAACGGCAAACTCTATTCAGGCAACGGAACATCTACCGATATTGTTGCTGCAAGCATCAGAGCATATATAAATGCACTTAACAAAATTGTATTTGAGGAGGCGTAATATGAAGTTAGTATTTTCAACCAAGAATGTGAGCCGAGCATCCTTTCTTGATACTTGCCGTTATGCCTTTGATTACGGATTTGAGGGCTTTGAAATATACGATGCCCTTAAAGAAAGAAGCTCCCATCACGACAGTATATTAAGACGTGATCGAATAGCCGATGCCAAAAGAAAGCTTGTAAACAGAAATCTTGCTGTTTCGGCACTTCGTATGCCGGGCAGTGTTGACGACGAAAACACAACAGCTGATTTAATTGCAAAATATGTGGATATGGCTGCATCATCGGGAATTTCAAATATTATTTTGCACATAGAAAAAAATGTTTCTTTTGATGTCCTTGACGAAAAACTTTCAGAGGCTATCAAGAAAGCAGAAAACACAGATGTAAATATTTTGTTCGAGACAGTCGGATACCTTGCAAACACCGAAAATGTAATTGATATAATAAACCATTTCTCCTCTGCAGCAATAGGTGTTTCATGGAATGTAAGAGGTACACATTTTGATGCCGGCGAGACATCCGAAGCAACAATCAAAACACTCGGTGCGTACATTAAGTATGTCCGCCTTGGCGATATGAAGGACGGTAAAACAGTGCTTATTGGCGAAGGTGAGCTTGATGTTGCAAAGCTCATCGGTGCGCTTTCATCTCTTAACTATGAAGGCTATATTTGTGCGGCTTGGAATGAAGAAATACAAGATGCGGATATAGTTCTTACACATTTTGCAAATTATATTTCACAGCTTAACCGCGAGAAAAAATCTTTCGACAAAGTATATTACAACAGAGACAAGACAGGAACTTTTGTATGGAAAAAGTATGATGTTATTGATGCAACATTTTCTCAGGTGCTCGATACAATGGTAGAAAAATACCCTGACCAGTATGCTTTTAAATATCCTACACTTGATTACACAAGAACATATGAGCAGTTTAGACGCGATGTTGACGAATGTGCTGCAGCGCTTATTTCTTTGGGTGTAAAAGCCGGAGACCATGTCGCTGTTTGGGCAACAAATGTGCCCCAGTGGTTTATTACATTCTGGGCAACAACCAAAATCGGTGCGGTTTTAGTTACCGTTAATACCGCATACAAAATTCACGAGATTGAATATCTTTTAAAGCAGTCCGACACACATACTCTCGTAATGATTGAGTATTGCAAGGATATCAACTACAAAGAAATAATCGAGGAGCTTTGCCCTGAACTTAAAAATTTAGAGCCCGGCAAGCCATTGTATTCTAAAAATCTGCCTTTCTTAAGAAATGTTGTAACAGTAGGATTTTCTATGGATGGCTGTCTCACTTGGGAGCAGATGCTCACCCGTTCTTCACTTGTTCCGCGTGAAGAGGTGAGAAGACGAGCTTCTCTTGTTAAGAGCGATGATGTTTGCAATATGCAGTACACATCGGGAACAACAGGTTTCCCCAAGGGTGTTATGCTCACTCACCGCAATATTGTAAACAACGGTAAAACCATTGGAGACAGGATGGATTTGTCTACTGCAGACCGTATGATGATTCAGGTTCCTATGTTCCATTGTTTTGGTATGGTGCTTTCTATGACATCTATGATGACACACGGCGGTACACTTTGTCCCATTCCGTATTTCTCGCCAAAATCGGCACTTGCTTGTGTGAATGACGAGAAAATCACCTGCTTTAACGGTGTTCCCACAATGTTTATCGCCATGTTTAATCATCCCGATTTTGCTAAAACAGATTTTTCGTATATAAGAACAGGCATTATGGCAGGTGCAAACTGTCCGGCAGACCTTATGCGCCGTGCTTCTGTGGAAATGAATATGCGTGAGATTATTTCTGTTTACGGACAGACCGAGGCATCTCCCGGATGTACAATGGGTGAGGTAAACGAAGACCTTGACCATAGAGTCGAAACCGTCGGTAGTGCTTTTCCGGGTGTTGAGTGCAAGATTATCGACCCCGAAACAGGCGAGGAACTTCCCGATGGCGAAAGCGGTGAATTTGTTGCAAGAGGCTTTAATATTATGAAGGGCTACTACAAAATGCCCGAAGCAACAGCACAGGCAATAGATGCAGAAGGTTGGCTCCACTCCGGAGACATTTGTATGAGAACTCCTGACGGATACTACAAGGTAACCGGAAGATTAAAGGATATGATTATCCGTGGTGGCGAAAACCTTTATCCAAGAGAGATTGAAGAATTCTACCTTACAAATCCAAAGGTTCGTGATGTTCAGGTGGTAGGCGTTCCCGATGAAAGATATGGCGAGGAATGTTGTGCATGGATTATCCTTCACAAAGGCGAAGCATCCGACGAAAATGAGATGCGTGAATTTGGTAATGCTTCTATTGCAAGACACAAAGTTCCTAAATACTTTTTGTTTGTAGATGAATTTCCAATGAATGCGGCAGGTAAAATCTTAAAGTACAAAATGCGTGATGAATCAGCCGAAAAGTTGGGTTTAAAAAAATGATTTGGGCTTCTTGAAAGGCGATGAATATAATGAAAAAATACAAAATAATAGATGCTCACTGTCATATATATCCCGACAAGATTGCCCAAAAAGCATCGGACAGCACTGGTCATTTCTATAGCATCCCAATGTTTTTGGATGGCAAAATATCCACACTTTTAGAATATGGCACAAATGCAGGTATAGAACATTTTGTAGTTCAGTCTGTCGCTACAACTCCAAAGCAGGTTTCCAGCATCAATAATTTTATTGCAAACTCTGTTGAAGAAAGCCAAGGTAAATTTACCGGCTTGGGTACACTACATCCTGATAGCGAGGACATCGAGGCAGATGTTAATGAAATAATTAGTCTTGGCTTAAAGGGTGTAAAGCTTCATCCCGACATACAGCAGTTCAAAATAGATGATTATCGTATGCTCAAAATATATGAGCTTTGTGAGGGAAGACTGCCGATACTCATTCATACGGGCGACCACCGTTACGATTTTTCAAATCCAAACAGAATGATGCCCATTCTTGATATTTATAAGGATTTAACCGTTATAGGTGCACATTTTGGCGGTTGGTCTATTTGGGAGGAAGCTACACAAAAACTCAGTAATTACGAAAACTTTTATGTTGATTGCTCTTCTTCGCTTTACGCTATGACTCCCCAAAAGGCAAAAGAGCTTATATCTTACTATGGAACTGAGCGTGTTCTCTTTGGTACAGACTATCCCATGTGGGAGCCCAAAGACGAAATCGAAAAGTTTATGCAGATAAAACTCACGAAAAAACAGCGTGAGGACATACTTTGTAACAATACCGCAAAGCTGTTTGATATAAAGACTATATGATGCACAAGATATGTGAAGAAAAAAGCAATTGAACTTTGAAATGTTCAATTGCTTTTTATAATTCAAATAAAGGTTATTTCTAATGAGGCGTTTTACCTTACAAATTTACATCTCCATGTTCCTGTTATATGAAGTGGTGCGTCGGCTTTTGAATGACCAAATAGCTTTTCTATTATTATAGCGTATTCCTCGCCGTATTTGAGTTTAGAATTGTCAACTGAAAGGTTGACTAGTACCATGCCGTTATTTACAGTTCCCTTATTTCCTTCTTGTGCAGAAAGCTTTGCTTTCACAATTTTTTTATTTTGGCTGTCCACTATTTTATATTCAGCAATTGAAACTTCCTGTATATATGGAAACGGTGCTTCTGTTGGATTTTCAAAGGTTAGGTCTAAAGGGATAATTACATTACCATTATCTGTTGTCAATTCTAAAACATCCACTTTAATATCATTAGTTGCGTTTTCATATTGCGTTCCGGTTATGGCTCCGTCAAAGCGAATGATGTCGCTGAAAAAACCTTTAATTCCATTTGCCAAAGGGGTGATTGTAAGGGCTATAATGCAAAGTGCCAATACTGCGGCGATTGCTACGGTTTTTTTCATAATGCTTTTAGGTTTACTCATAGCGTGCTCCTCCATATTTTTGATTTCTTCTTCTAGGTCGAAAGGAGGTTGCATGACACTTTTTGTTGTACTTGCGTGTTTTCTTAATTTGATTTCCAATTCAGACAGTTTCATTTATTTGCATCTCCTTCCAAAAGTGATTTTAATTCCTTTAATGCCTTTTGCGTTTTGTATTTTACAGTTGAAACAGGCTTTTTCAATGTGCGTGCAACCTCGTCGTAAGTCATATCATTATAGAACCTTAAGGTTATGTATATTGACAATTGAGGATTTAGTTTGCATATACAGTCCATTATGCCGATTTCATCTAATGGCATATCGTAAAATACATTTAGATTGTCTGTCAATTCTTCAGTAAATCTTTGTTTCTTCAAATAGTCTTTGCTCTTGTTGATTACTATCCTCGTGAGCCATGTCTTAAAATAGTTCTTGTCCCTTAAAGTGCTGTATGATTTAAGCGCAGACAATACGGCTTCCTGAAGACAGTCTTTTGCGTCCTCGGTATTGCGCAGATAACCAATTGCAACCAAGAACAACGACTTTTCACATTCTTTATATCTCTGCTCGAACAATTCGTACAAATTGAGTCCTCCTTTCACCTTTGTAAAGACCTTTACATCTATTAGACGATTTTAAAAGGGCAAAAGTCAATATATTATATCATTTTTGAAGAAAATTTCAAAGCTAACAACACAAAGTGTGTTTTAAATTTATTTTGTAAAAAATACTTAAAAGTGAAGATAGAGTCTTTTATCTATAA
>JAZNCG010000015.1:0-13904 GCA_045587405.1 Ructibacterium sp.
CACTGTCTTGCGCACATACCGCATCCGATACACTTATCCTTATCAATAGAGAATGTGAGAAGACTCTTACATACGCCTGCAGGACATTTTTTGTCTACAATGTGTGCAATATACTCATCTCTAAAGAAACGAAGAGTTGAAAGAACAGGGTTTGGAGCAGTTTGTCCCAATCCGCAGAGGGAACCCTCTTTTATGCTATAGCACAATTCTTCAAGACGGTCCAAATCTTCCATAGTTCCCTGACCCTTTGTAATCTTGTCAAGAATTTCATACAAACGCTTTGTTCCGATACGACAAGGAGTACACTTACCGCAAGATTCATCAACCGTAAATTCAAGGAAGAACTTAGCAATATCAACCATACAGTTATCCTCGTCCATAACGATAAGACCACCTGAGCCCATCATAGAGCCAATTGCCATCAACGAGTCGTAATCGATAGGTGTATCTATAAGGCTTGCAGGAATACAACCACCTGATGGGCCACCTGTTTGAGCCGCCTTAAACTTCTTACCATTGGGGATACCTCCACCAATTTCTTCAACAATTTCACGCAAGGTTGTTCCCATAGGAATTTCAACCAGACCTGTATTGTTAATCTTACCACCGAGAGCAAATACCTTTGTACCCTTGCTCTTCTCTGTGCCGATAGTTTTAAACCATTGCGCACCATTTATGATAATCTGGCAGATGTTTGCATATGTTTCAACATTATTGAGTAATGTTGGCTTTGCCCATAAACCTTTGTTCGCAGGGAATGGTGGTCTTGGGCGAGGTTCTCCACGCTTACCTTCAATAGAAGTCATAAGCGCTGTTTCCTCACCACAAACGAAAGCACCTGCACCAAGACGAAGTTCAAGATTAAAGTTAAAGCCTGTATCCAAAATATTTTCGCCAAGCAAACCATACTCTTTAGCCTGGTCAATGGCAATCTGCAAACGCTGAACTGCAATTGGGTACTCAGCACGAATATATATATAACCCTGGTCGGCACCAACTGCATAAGCTGCAATTGCCATAGCCTCAATAACACTGTGGGGATCACCCTCTAAAATACTTCTGTCCATAAATGCCCCCGGGTCACCTTCGTCGGCGTTACACGCAACGAACTTCTGCTCCCCTTGAGCCTGAGCAGTAAACTGCCATTTCATACCTGTCGGGAAGCCTGCGCCACCACGACCTCTTAAACCCGATTCCTTTATTTCGTCTATAACCTGTTGAGGTGTCATCTCTGTTAAAGCTTTACCCAACGCCTTGTATCCGTCAAAAGCTATGTATTCATCAATAACTTCCGGGTTAATAACACCACAATTACGAAGAGCAATACGCAGCTGCTTTTTATAGAAATTAACTTCATTAAGGCTCTTGATTTCATCGCTGCCCTCCTGAATAGTTTCATCATATAAAAGGCGTTTTACAATACGACCCTTCAAGAGATGCTCTTCAACAATCTCCTTAACATCTTCAATCTGAACACGGCTATAAAAAGCGCCCTCAGGATAAACAATCATAATCGGACCTAACGCACAAAGTCCGAAACAACCTGTTTTAACAACCTTAATTTCTTTTTCAAGCCCATTTGCCGCCAGCTGAGCTTCCATTTCTTTTATTATCTGTTCACTTCCTGATGAGGTACAACCTGTACCGCCACAAACCAAGACATGACCTCTGGCAAAATCCATGTTATTTCATTCCTTTCTTATGCAAAAACTGCATTATATTACTCTACCGCTCCAATGGTGTATTCTACAACGGGATTTGAGTTTACAATATGCTCTGTTACAACCTTTGCAACCTTTTCAGGGGTCATCTTAACATATGTAACCTTTTCTTTTCCCGGAACAAGAACCTCAACAATAGGTTCTAAACGGCACATACCTATACAACCTGTCTGAGTGATTGTAACGCGTTCCAAACCGCGCTTTGCAGTTTCTTCCATAAACGCAGTCATAACAGGTCTTGCACCTGCTGCAATTCCGCAAGTTGCCATACCAACAACTATACGAATTCCATCCTCTTCTTTTCTAAGAGTAACCTTATCAAGGGCGCTCTTTCTTATAGCTTCTAAATCTGCTAAACTTTTCATATAACTCGACTCCTTTCGGATAAATTCTATTCAATTTCAGGATTTTTCTTATAAACGGCGGCTTCATTTTCCCTTAAAAAGTCCTTAATCCAGAGCATAACCTCCGGCACCTTAAAGGAAACGCCATCCAAAACTCTCTTAATCTCTCTTGTATCAAATACAAAATCTCTTCCCTCAACACAATGCCGATAGACAAAATCAATCTCCTCATGAGATGTAACTAACCCTAAGATTGTTTCCACCATATCCCCCAAGGGCTGTCTGTCTATTGAGCTATATCCGAATGTGGCAGAAATCTTCGTTCCGACTCCCAATTCAGTTGAAAGCTCTATCCCACCGCCTGTAAGCTCCGCCGCAGCCTTAAGCATAGGTATTCCCAACCCCACTTTTCTGGTAGTTCTACTGGTTGTAAAAGGATTTACAACACTCTCTGCCATTTCAGGGCTCATTCCTTTTCCGTCGTCCTTAACCGTAAATACAAGAATGTCCTTCTCTGTATCCTCGATTAAATCCAACTCGATAAGCTCCGCCTCGGCTCTGATGGAATTATGTATTATATCAAGTATGTGCAAAGAAAGCTCCTTCATAGTTTTCCACCTGCTTAAAATTATTCGTATTTCTTAAGGATATCCTCAATATCGTCTACGACTAATCTACCGTAAACATCGTCATTAATTGTCATAACAGGGGCCAGACCGCAAGCACCTATACAACGGGTTGCATCTAAGGAGAACTTTCCGTCAGAAGTGCATTCTCCAACCTCAATGTCCAACAGCTCCTTGATTTTCTCTAAAATATCTCCGCTACCTTTAACATAACAAGCTGTACCAAGACAAACTCCGATATTATATCGACCCTTTGGATTAAGCGAGAACTGAGCATAGAATGTTACTATACCATAAATCTCTGCCAAAGGAACATCTAACCCCTCGGAAATCATTTCCTGAACCTCTATGGGCAGATACCCATATATTCCTTGTGCCTCATGCAAAACAGGAATTACAGCGCCTCTTTCGCCTTTGTGAGCCTCAATTACTTTTTTAAGCTCTGCTTCCTGCTCTGCCGTTCCCTGAAATGGAAGCGTATTCTTTTTCATTTTGCCTTACCTCCTAATACATCGACGCTCTACGCCAAATATATATGTGATTTATTAATTTTAAACATTGTTAAACTTTTCACTTTGTCCAACTACACTATTATAGCATTGAAATCCTTAAAAAACTATATTTTCCCCATTTTTTTTATTCGTCATTTCTCCCAAAAATTCATCAATGCTTTTGGTGGAAACTTCTATGAAATTCTCTTTTTCCATTATATCTTCCAAATAATGGGCATCGGAGTTGGTTAAAACCCTGTATTGTCCGTATTCAGGCTTTAGCTTTTCCGAATTTTTTGGGGTTATCTCCACAGTCTCTGCATCAATCCCCTCGGGTATAAATCCAAGGTTGGAAATTACACTGTAGCTATCTCTGTCTATATGGGCAAGAACAGGAACTCCTCCGAGCTTACGAACCTCTTTAAAGGCTTCTTCTATGCCCAAATAGGTTGCTGTTACCAGAAGATTTTCTTCTTCTCCTACGATTTCGTCATCTGAATTCATATACAGCTGTCTGCCGAATATCTCGGGGCGTTTTTTTATCTTTCTGCTGTGCGCTTTAACAACTTCCCAAAATGCCTCTGCCGATTCTATATCAGGAAAATAACAAGTTATATGCACCTCCTCGGCAGTTTCCAGCTCCATAGCAGGAATTACGAGAATTTTCCCATCTGCAACCTCCATAACCGCCCGAACATTTCCGCAAGAATTATGGTCTGTTACAGCAATTACATCAAGGCCTTTAATTATAGACATATTAACTATGTTATTGGGGGTCATATCCTCATCACCACAGGGCGAAAGCGCCGAATGAATATGCAAGTCGTAATAGGCTCTCATACCCCCAACTCTCCTAAAGCTTTTGCCAGCTCATAGGCTGTCATCTCCGAGGAGAGGATTGGCATTTCTTCGCTTTCTGCCTTATGTACAGCGTTTTCGTCCAACATAAATCCATCTGCTAAAATCACGCATCCGGCTCCTGAAAGAGCAGAAACCGCAACAACATTTATGTTTGTCTGAATTGTTATCCATACATTATTTTCCTGAACCCCCGTCATGGCAAGACTCATTAAATCACCTATGTAACAGCCTGAAATCTCATTTTCCGCTCCGCTCTGTCCTGCACACACTTTAAGATTAAGCTTTTCTATAAGCTCTGCTACCTTCATAATTTTATGCCCCCTTCAATTTATCTTTTATATCTGTTTCGATTTATTCTTTCTCTGTATCCAGACCCTCAATCAACTCTTCAGGCACAGCAATATCATTGTCTGCCATATGCTTTAAAAGGTCACGGATTTTTTCCCTTGTAATAAAGATACACGCCGATTCATCAGAATGTCCTCTTACAATATCCTCTGCCAAAGCTCTGCAACTGGGAGAACCACAAGAACCGCAATCCAACCCCGGAAGCCCGTCTAAAATATCCTCTATCTTCATAGCCATCTCCATAGCAACACCAATATCATCGCTAAGCTTCATTACAGGGCTGTAAACAGGGGCTTTATCCCAACTTGTATGTATGCTTTTATCTATTGCAGGACATTCCTTTGGCATATTCTGGCTTAATCTTTTTATTCGTGCCTGAGCCACAAAGTTATTTTCCGCAGTCAACGGACCTCCTACACAACCACCCGGGCATGCCAAGGCCTCAACATACTCTATATCCATAAGCTTATCGTCTTCTATATCCTCTAAAACCTTGATTACATTGTCTATTCCATCAACAGAAATCCTTCTTCCTGCTCCGCTTGCCTCTGCCTCGCCACCGATGGTCGCCCAAAGCGTTCCTATACTTCCCGTAACCGACAGGTCCTGAACATCTTTTATTCCCGATATTGTCTGGGCAAGGCGAAGATATACATCTTTAATAGAAATAACTCCGTCTACATAGGTTTTCTTTACAGTTGTTCCTGCTTTAACAGCAGTCGCCTTTGCCGCACAAGGGCTTATAAAAAATGTACCTATTTCTTCTATATCATAGCCTGTTTTTTCTGCCGCCTCTCTCTTTGCCGCTTCCGCAGAAATCTCCATAGGTGACCTTAAAGGTATAATACTATCAATCAAATTAGGAAAGCGCACCGCAATAAGCCTTGTAACCGCAGGGCAAGCAGAAGAAATTACAGGCTTGTTAAGTTCGCCCTTTTCCAACAGTTTGCGGGTTGCTCTGCTTATTTCCTGGGCACCTCTTGCCACCTCGTAAATACCATCAAAGCCCAACTTAATCAAAGATGTTAATATTAAATTACAATCCTCCGTTTTGGAAAATTGCCCGTAAAAGGCAGGGGCTACCAAGGCGATGTTATATTTATAATCTTTCAGACATTCCAAGCTGTCTGTCACCGCTTTTTTAGCATGGTACGGACAGACTCTTATACATTCACCGCAATCAATACAGCGTTCTTTTAAGATTTTAGCTTTTCCTTTCTGTATACGAATTGCCTGAGTCGGACACTGTTTCAGACAGTTGGTACAACCCCGACACGCATCCCTTTCCAAAGTAACCGAATGCCAATATACTTCTTTTCCCATTATCACCCCTCCTATGCAACTTTAATAACTAAATAAATAGTGGTTCCAACGCCAATTTGGGTGTCAATCCTCATTTCATCAGAATTTTTCTTAATATTCGGAAGTCCCATTCCTGCCCCGAATCCCAGCTCTCTGACCTTGTTTGACGCAGTGGAATACCCCTCCTGCATAGCCTTTTCAATATCAGGTATCCCGGGACCTGAATCTGCAAAGGTTATATGTATCTCCTCAGGAGTTACTTCTACATCTATAGTACCGCCATTGGCGTGAATAACCATATTAATTTCCGCTTCGTACATAACAATAGCAACCCGACGAATAACATCGGGAGGTAAGCCAAGCTGTTTAAGGCGTTTTTTTACCTTACTGGAAATCTCTCCTGCTAAGGTAAAATCGTTACCGTCAACATTATACTTAAAATTCATTACAGTATTCAATCAGCTCTCCACCTTTCCTCCAATCAACCCATTGGCATAAAGTATTCCGCAAGCGGTAAACATAGTAAGTTCTGTGCTGAGAAGAACAATGTCTTTGGATTCAGCCTCTTCAATCATTTCCTCGCTCGGCTCTTTCCCACGGACAAAAACTATAGCCTCCATATCCATCATTTCGGCTGTTCTCACAGCCTGAAGATTCTGCAAACCCGTAAGCAACATCCCCTGCTCCTTAACAAATGCCAGAACATCGCTCATTAAATCACTGCCACAAGCTTCGGCTACCTCCATCTTTTCGACAAGCTCTTCTCTTGTGTAAACCTTTGCGTCTAAAAGCTCCTGAACCTTTGATAACTTCATACGCCTCTCTCCTTAATTTATATTATATTTTAGCAGAACGCCTCTCCGTCATTTCTGCAATTTTTCTTCATAAATGCCACTTTTTTTAGCTAAATCTTGCTCTCAAGCAAGAATTCAACTGCCTCAAAATAGCCCTGCAACCCATGGCCCGAGATTGTTTTAACACACGCCTGACGGATATAGCTTACCTGCCTGAAATCTTCTCTTTTGGAAACATCCGAAATGTGTATTTCAACCGTTGGGATTTTCACCCCATTAACAGCATCCAAAAGGGCAACACTTGTGTGAGTATAGGCACCGGGATTTATAACAATTCCATCTGCCTTTTCAAAATATGCCTCTTGAATTTTATCCACCAAATCGCCTTCGTGGTTTGATTGATAGCAAACCAATGTGTAACCCTTTTCCCTTGCGTGCTCTTCAAGTGAAGAAATAAGACTAGCATAGCTCTCTGTTCCATACTTATCGGGCTCTCTGATTCCAAGCATATTAAGATTTGGCCCGTTTATAACATATATTTTCATTCTCCAAACTCTCCTATTATTGCATTTGCCACCTCATCCACATCGCCCGATGCATCAATTTTAACATTAGCTGAAGTTTCATAAATGCTATATCTTTCATTATATTTTTTCAACAAGGCTTCCTTTGTGCTTGTAAGGGGTCTGTCTTGAGTTGGTAAAAGCAATTCAAAAGGTCTGTCTAAAAAATACATTCTGCCGTTTTGCGATAAAGCCTTTGTGTTTTCCTCTTTTAGCACAACACCGCCACCTGTAGAAATAACAGCACCTGTTTCTTTTGACACCTGGTCTACTATATCGCTTTCTAACTTTCTAAAATGGTCCTCACCCATTGACATAATAATATCGGATATTTTCATCTTGGTTTTTTCTTCAATGAGCACATCAGTATCATAAAAATTGCGGCCAAGCCTTTTTGCGATTTCTTTTCCAACCGTGGTTTTGCCCGATGACGGCATGCCTATCAGAACAATATTCTCCTTTTTCCTTCTCAATTTCTCAAAAACCTCATCAAGCTTCCCTTTTTCATATTTTTTATCCAAGAATATTTCCGATGCCAAAACCCCCTGAGCTACCAGCATATAAAGTCCGCCCTCTGCTCTTATTCCTCGTATTTGAGCATCAGATATCAGCTGAGTTCTAAGGGGGTTATATACTGCATCAATCACCCCCGAAAGATTAGCAAATCTCTTTATATCAACTGCTTTTGTGAAATTATTTGGAAACATGCCAAGGGGCGTTGTGTTTATTATAACATCCAAATCCTTATGATTTTCATATAATTCCTCATAAGTTATGATTCCTTCTTTTTTAGTTCTTGAAAGGGTCAAAATTTCCTTTGCCGAAAGGGATTTTGCAACAGCGTTAGCAGTTTTTGAAGTTCCGCCTGTACCTAAAATTGCAACCTTTTTATTTTTCAAGTCAATTCCTGCATGAGCAATAAGCATGCTCATTCCATAAAAATCCGTGTTATATCCGTAAAGCTCGCCATTTTTATTAACAATAGTATTTACCGCTCCAATTTCCTTTGCAGCGGCATCTATATGAGAAAGATAGGGAATAACAGCCTCTTTATAAGGAATTGTCACATTTATAGCCTTGAAATCGTGAATGGTCATAAACCCATCAAGCTCATCCTTTGGAATTTCTTTAAGCTCGTATTCATAATCCGAAAGCCTATTATGTATCTCTTCCGAGAAACTGTGCTTTAAATGTTCTCCAATACATCCGTATTTCATATTAACCCACCTTTACGACTGCAAATAGCTTCCAAGGAAAATCAAATCATTATTTCCCGATGCAAGCTCATCTAAAATGCGAACTGTTTCCTCTGCATATATCGATGCCTCTAAATCGAAATAGAAGGAAAACTCAAAATCCCTACCCGTAATCGGTCTTGATTCAAGCTTGGTGAGATTAAGTCCTGCCATGGCAAATTTTGAAATGATACTATTGAGCGAACCTGGAGTATGGGGAAGATTCATTATGATGCTTATTCTGTCGGCACCTGGATAAATCAGGAGCTCCTTTGTGATGCAGATAAATCTTGTGAAATTACTATCAGAATTTGCAATCTTGTCATTGATGATTGTGAGCCCATAGTTCACCGCACAATCAGGCGAAGAAATTGCGGCAATATCGCATCTGCCTGAATCTGCAACCATCTTTGCCGCAACCGCAGTATTTTCACAAACGGTCACTTTAATGTTTGGATAATCCTTTAAAAATTCAGAGCATTGACCAATTGCCTGCTCGTGAGAAAGAATCTCTTTAACATCTGAAAGCTTTGCACCGTTATTTGTCATTAGTGCGTGATTTATTTTCAGCTTAACGCTTTTAATAATATGAAAATTATAGTTTTTCATAAGGTCATAAACTGCAACCACAGTTCCATGAATGGAATTTTCAATGGGCAAAATTCCATACATACAGGTCCCATTTTCAACTGCCTTAAAAACATCTTCAAAAGTTTTAACATACTTAATGTCGGGGTTTTTAAAAAGTCTGTCGCAAACAATTTGGGAATACGCTCCTTCAATTCCCTGACAAGCAACAGTTCCCGATTGCGGAAAAATTTTAGGAGTGCTGTCCAATGCTTTTTGAATTTTTAATGCAAGCTCTCCTTTTGATTGAACTTTTCTTTTATTTTGATAGCTTTTGCTTAAATCCATCAAGGTTGTGAAAAGTATCCGCGAATAATTTTCCATTTCCGCGCCAGACTTTTCGCTTACTTTTTTTAATATTTCCCTTTCTCTGCCTTTTTGCAGTGTTGAAAGGTTGTTTGCTTTTTTGTAATCTGCAACTTTTGATGCAGTTTCCATTCTTTTAAAGAAGAGCTTCAAAATTTCATCATCAATTAAATCTATTTCATTTCTCAATTCTTCTAGATTCATTTCCACTCACCTCTATAGTACAAAATCCGATATAACAATTGCCGATATTGCCTCAATGCAAGGCACTGCACGCACAGCAATACAGGGGTCATGTCTGCCCTTGGTAGATAAGATGACATTTTTGCGTTCAGAAAAGCTTACGCTTTGTTGCTGAAGTGAAATTGATGGTGTTGGCTTGAATGCAACATCAAATGTAATTGGCATTCCTGTTGATATGCCACCAAGCACCCCACCGTGATTATTGGTTTTAGTTTTAACTATATTGTTATCCATATAAAACTCATCGTTGTTTTTAGAGCCCTTCTTTTTAGATGCCTCAAAGCCACTGCCAAATTCAATTCCTTTAACTCCGCCAATGCCAAAAACCGCCCCTGCAACAGCATTTTCAATTCCGTCAAACATAGGGTTGCCAAGACCTGCATCAAGGCCATATATTCCGCACTCAACGCATCCTCCAATTGAATCACACTCTTCTTTTACACTTATAATCAAATCCTGCATTTTTTCTCCTGCTTCATCCGAAAAAGTAGGGAATGCGCCACTTTTTATTTTATTTAGCTCATTACTGTCCAATATAAGATTATTTATTTTATCATCGCAAACATCACCAACAGAGGATAAATGCGCAATTATTTCTATTCCTCGTCTTTTTAAAATTTGCATTAAAATTCCGCCAACTGCACAAATGGGAGCCGTAAGTCTACCCGAAAAATGCCCTCCACCTCTCAAATCACAAAATCCGTTATATTTGATGTGGGCAGCGAAATCGGCGTGTCCCGGTCTTGGAATATCCGTTTCGTAATCCTTTGAACGGGTGTTTTCGTTTTTTATCATAACACAAAGAGGAGCCCCTGTTGTGTATCCGTCTTTAATACCTGAGATAAATTCAGGAATATCGGCTTCCTTTCGAGGCGTTGAATATTTATTATTTCCACCCTGACGACGCTTTAAAAAGCTTTGCAATTCGTCTAAATCAATATATTCTCCCGGGGGCAAATTATCTACCACCGCACCAATAGCACTTCCGTGGGATTCACCGAAAATGCTTACCTTTATTTTCTTTCCTGTTTCAGATGACATCAAAAATACCTCCTATTTTGCTAAAATCCTCCATGAAGGAAGGATATGATTTATCTATCGCTTTTGCGTCTTTTAAGATAACATCATTTTCGCAGATTGAACTTGCAACAAAGGCCGACATCGCAATTCTATGGTCATTATGGCTTTCGACAGTTCCACCGCTTAATTTCCCATTTCCGTATATAATCAAGGAATCCTTGGTTTCTTCTGCCCTACCCCCGAGATTTACAATAAGCTCTTTGGTGGTTTTAATTCTGTCGCTTTCCTTAATTCTTAATCTTTCAGCATTATAAAGGGTTGATTTACCTTTTGCCCTGCAGGCTAAAACAGATAGCACAGGGAACAAGTCCGGACATTCCGACACATCAAAATCAAATGGTTTTATCTCACTTTTTTGTACTGTTATCTCATTATTTAAAACTGTATAATCTACTCCTGCAAGAAACAAAGCATCTAAAATCATCTTATCGCTTTGATGAGAATTCAAATTAAGATTTTTTATCGTCACCTTGTCACCGATGGCACCAAGTACCATGAAGAATGCCGAATTTGACCAATCACCCTCAACGATATATTCCTTTGGGGATGTATAATTATCAGTTGCATCTATTATAAACTCATTTCTGTTTTGTCTGACATTTACCCCGAATCTTTTTAGCGTGTCAATAGTCATATCCACATATGCCGAGGATTGTAGCTTTGATGTGAGCCTGATAACGCTTTCATCCTTGAGCAAAGGGAGCGCAAACAAAAGTCCCGATATAAATTGCGAGCTTACATTTCCTGCAATCTCAAATGTTCCTGCGGTAGTTTTTCCCGATACGGTTATTGGAAGATGAGACGACGAAAAGCTATTTCCGTGCCCCTTCAATAAATTAACAATCAGTTCCATTGGTCGCTCCGGTAATCTTCCTGAACCAACAAAGGTTCCACCAAAACCAAGTGCCGACAACACGGGCAATAAAAATCTCAATGTTGAGCCACTCTCGTTACAATCTAAAACGGGGTTTTGTGCCACTTCTCTGATTGGTGTTATCTCATATGTATTATCCTTTATTATAAAATCTGCACCCATATTTTTGATGCAAAATAAGGTTGCCTCAATATCCTTAGAAATGTGCGATATATGTATGTTAGTTTTATCCTTTGACAGTGCCGCACAGATAATTGCTCTATGGGCATCTGACTTTGAAGCAATTGCCGAAATCTCACCATTTGGCTTTATTGGTTTAATATTTACCTGCATTCTAACACTTCCCCAAGCTTTGAAACCTCTATACTTTTAAGCACACAGTTTCCAATTTTTTCAGGGATAACAAGGTTTATTGTTTCCCCGTTCCTCTTTTTGTCCTTTGCCATAGCCAATAAAAGCTCTTCGTTTTTAACATCGGTAGTTGTTGGAATTGAGTTCTTTTTAAGACATTTTGTGATTTGTGAATAAGTGTTTTCGCTAGACCAGCCTAAGGTATCGCTTATTTTAGAAATAATCGCCATGCCGATTCCAACCGCTATGCCGTGAGAGATTTTAAAATCAGTTGCCTTTTCAATTGCATGTCCAATTGTATGCCCAAAATTCAAGAGCTGTCTTTGTCCTGTATCAAATTCATCAACCGATACAATTTCCGCTTTAATGGAAACACATTTTTCTATAACACTTTCAACATTCCAGCTATCACTTTCTGAAAGCAGGCAAAAAAGCTCCCTGTCACAGATTGCACCATATTTAATCGCCTCCGACACACCTTCTTTAAAGTTTTCTTTTGGTAATGTATCAAACATTTGAGTGTCGCAAACAACAAGTCTTGGCTGATAAAACGCCCCTGCAAGATTTTTACCTGATTTTAAGTTCACACCTGTTTTACCGCCGACAGACGAATCAATCGCAGCCAAAAATGTTGTGGGAACCTGAATAAAATCTATTCCACGCAGATATGATGCTGCCGCATACCCCGATACATCCCCGACAATTCCGCCGCCAAGGGCAACAATGAGGTCAGAGCGAGTTATGTTGTTTGCTGCCATGAACTCTAATATATCACAAACAGTTTCCATTGTTTTGTGATTTTCTCCGTGGGGAAAAACAAATTTAAGGGCATTAAATCCCGCTTTTTGTAGCATCTTTAAAACCAAATCCGAATATAGCCTGTCTACATTATCATCAGTTATAATAACAACAGTTTTTGCCCTTGTTATTTCCTTTATTTTATCGGGAACTATATTTAAAATATTTTTGCCTATCAAGATGTCATATGGCTTTTTCACGCCTTTAATCGTTACTTTTTTATTCATTATCAAGCGCCTCTTTTAATTCTCTGCCTTTTTTAAGCAATTCCTTTAATCCATCTACATTCTCATCTTCAAGGGCACTCTTATATTCACTCAAATTATCAATCAAAATTTTTATTTCGTTTATAAGATTATTTTTGTTCTCCAAAAACAGTTCTGTCCACATTGTTTCGTTAAGATATGCAACCCTTGTTAAATCCATAAAGCTTCCTGCCGACAAGCCTCTATGCTCCTTTGCTGTTTCGCTTTTTACATAAGCGTTTGACAGCACATGGGCAAGCTGAGAAGTATATGCAATAATTCTGTCGTGGTCTTTGGCGGTTTTTACTGTTATTTTTCCAAAACCAATGGATAGGAAAAATATTTTTATATTGGCAAGGTCTTCAATTTTCACATTATCATCAGGAGTTAAAATCATAGAAGCCTCTGCAAAAATTTCCGCATTTGAATATTTAAAACCAATTTTCTCAATACCTGCCATTGGGTGTCCGCCAACGAATATAAAATCGTTTTTCTTTGCAATTTCAGGAATGTTATTACATACCTTTTCCTTAACACCACCACAATCAATCACATATGCACCCTTTTTAATAAGGTGTGCATATTTTTTAACCGTTTCAACAGTTGCATCCGGGTATAACGCCAGAATTATCATATCGCATTCGCCGATGTTTTTCTCTGTAAGTTCTTCGTTTATGGCCTCAACAATCTTTGCCTTTGTTACTATCTTTTGGTCAATATCCATTCCCAAAACATAATGGTCGCTATTGAGTCTTATGGCTTTTGCCATGGAACCACCAATAAGTCCAAGTCCTATAATTCCTATTTTCATTATCATCAATCTCCTTACGCTAATTCTGCTAAATCATAAATAAGTTTTTCGCTCTTTTCCCAACCAAGACAAGGGTCGGTTATAGATTTCCCGTAAATACATTCTTCAATCTTTTGTGCACCATCTTCAATATAGCTTTCAATCATAAAGCCTTTTACAATCTTTTTGATTGAACTGTCGTGCCTTGTGCTATGCATAACATCCTTTGCAATACGCATTTGTTCAAAGGGCTGTTTTCCTGAATTTGCATGGTTTGTGTCAATAATCACGCCCGGATTTTCAAG
>JAZNCG010000016.1:0-4527 GCA_045587405.1 Ructibacterium sp.
CCTCTGTCAAAAGTTTTTCTTTCGCCTTGTGTATTTTGGTCTTGGTTATTTCTTTCAAAGTTTGGAGGTGCAGGCATACCCTGCCCGCCGTTTCCGAAGTTTTCAGGCATTTGAAATCCGCCTTCGGGCGGTGTAGGGAAATTATTATTGCCTTTTTGATTTCTTTCTTTGCCTCCGCCACCGAAATTCATACCGTCAGGCTTATATAAATATCCCTTTTCCATGCCGTAGTTACGAAGCATGAAACTGTCTTCAACGGCTTCTAAAGCGAGATATACTCCCCAATATTCATCGTTTACGGAAATCTTAGCATAGTTGTAAAGCGAAGCATCTGCATCTAAATACTGAAACATATCATAAATGATTGCTTCTTTCATATTTGTGGTGTCTGCATAACTGTTGTTCAGCACCAACTTATCAAGTCCAAAACAGGTCTGACCGTCAACAAACTGGTCAAATTCAAGTTTAAAACTGTATCTGTTATTGTCAGGATCTCTTGCAATAGAAGAAAGGCTTGTATTACCCTTTGGTCTGATACCGACCTGTTTGAATGTAGTGCCGTTTATAACAACATCGCATTCATAGTATAGTTCTTGTTGTGCATTTTGAAGCATTTCGTTCCATTTTGCATCGTCCATTATGATTTCAATATCAAGAACTTCGCTTGTATCAAATAACTTGTCCTGATATTCCATACTGTAACCCGAAGTATTTACAACGGGCAGCAGTTTATCATAAAAGGCTATAGCAAGAACACACAAAATCAATGTGGCAGAGATAAGTGCAATTGTTATTTTGGAAATGTGTTTACTCGACAGCATATTCGTCCTCCTTTTCTTTAAGATTTTGATTTAACTTCACATTAATAGTTCTTTCTTCTGTAGAAAATGACAAAGATAAATGCCAATCCTAAAAGAACAACGGAAGTTATGGGAGTAGAATATGTTTTAACAAATCCTAAAAATCCTTTCGGCGCATCTTCCTGAGTCTGTCCGTTAAAGTTTTGCATATTACCGGGGAACCCACCCATACCGCCAAACTGCTGATTTCTGCCGGGTGTCTGATTTGATTCTGTACCGTTTTCCTGTGTTTGCTTATTCTCTGTTGTTACATTCTCATTTGCAGGCGGAGTTATTGCTTCTGCATTATTTTTACTGCTCTCAGGCGGTGCAAATTCACCTGCATTCTGCGGAGGTGTAAAACCTTCGGGCGGTGTGAATTCGCCTTGAGGCATTTCACCATTCGGCATATTCGGAGGTGTTCTGCCTTGCATAGCACCTGATGGCAGTGTCCCTATATTACCACGTCCACCTTGCGTACGTTCGCCTTGCGGCATTTGCTGTAATGCTCCTGCAGCAGAGCCGTCAGTCACAGCACTTGTATTTTCAGCCATTACGCTTATACTGAATATCAGGCATAGCGAAATAACTATCGGAATTACTTTCTTAAACATTTTAAGTCTCCTTTCGCCTTACGACATATACTCGCCGTTATAGGAAACTAAAACTGCATTTGTTACGCCATCAACTGCAGAGATTTTATTTACAAAGCCAGTGTTATCGTCTTTGATTCGTACTTCATAAGTAAGTTCAATTCCTAATTTATTTACTGATTTTGATTTAAGAAGGCTCTTTTTAGCATCTTCTTTAATAAGTTCGTATGCTGCACTTTCGGTTTCTTCGTTTTCACAGTTTACAACAAGGATGTACGGAGTATCGCCAATTTTTCTTGTTGAGAAAACTACAATGATGATACCGATAATTACAGAGCCGATAATTGCAAGAGGAAGAAGTCCTGCACCGAGTACGATACCAACTGCGATTGCCCAGAACAAAAACGCTATATCCATAGGCTCTTTAATTGCTGTTCTGAAACGAACGATAGAAAGAGCACCGACCATACCAAGTGATAACACAACATTGGATGTTACTGCGATAATTACAAGGCTTGTAATCATTGCCATCACAATGAGGGACACACCGAATGAATCAGAATACATAACGCCCTGATAGGTCTTTTTGTAAATTAAAAATATATAAAGTCCTATTACAAAGGCAAGACCGAGTGCCAAAAGCACATCAAGTGTTGAAAAAGAATTGATATTACTCAAAAAACTTGATTTAAATACATCTGAAAAAGTCATAATTTTTTACTTCCTTCCATTGTGTTTATTTATATCCTTATTGCCGCATATTTTGAGAAGGCGGCACTTCTTCTTGATTTAACCTGAACACAGTCCCTGATAATTTGAGGTAAGTATTCATCCCATTTCACCTCTAATATTGCTTCGTGATAAGTTTGTAAGAAAGGTAAATCAGGATTTAAGAATTCCTTTACATTGTTACTGCCGCAGATATTCATATCGAGTGTTACCCTGACATTTCCGCATCGGTATACAAAGCACTCACGGGTGTATGCTACGATACATTTCGGGCGAAGTAACTGATATTTCATTTTAGAGTACAGTTCTCGCATCAGTTCATGCTCGCTGTCTTTCATAAAGTCTATATCGCCGTCAATAATTTTTTTACATTCTTCTGCGGTGATTCTGCAGGTCACCTTATTACATAAGCTGTTAATTTTACTTTTCTTTTCTAAACGGATAAAGGAGGTGTCCGTTCCATAGTACCTGATACGGAATTTCTCACGCTTATTCACTCCGTCAATTTTTTCTCGGAGAGCCTTATCCATATAGTTGTCAAAATACAGACTCTTAACAAAATATGTTCCGTCTGCATCACAGTTCGAGTCATGTTTCACGATGGCAGATAACCTTGTTCTTAGACCGTATATATCTGCAAGATTTATTTGATGCTTGTATTCGTGCCTGAATTTCAAATTTTTCACCTCCCAAACTATGCCAAATTCAAAACACATTTCTGATTTTAAGATAATTATAAAAGTACAAGGTTAAAAGAAGGTTAATCATTAATATTTAAAATAAAAAAACAGAACAACTTAGAATGTCATCTAAATCGTTCTGTTTCTATGGCTCCTCCAGTTGGACTCGAACCAACGACCCTGCGGTTAACAGCCGCATGCTCTACCAACTGAGCTATAGAGGAATATATTTACTTAACAACATTTTTTATTATATCAAATTTTTTTATATTGTCAACCCCTTTTATAAACTTTTTAACAAATTTTATCTTATATAAAAACTTATTTTTTATACCTTTTAATTTCACAAAAACATAAAAAATTAACTGAATATAAAACTAATTACTACAACTTTATCTTGTATTTTATCAACTTTATCTTGTATTTTATCAACTTTTGATTTATAATATATTGTGTATTTAGATAAAGGAGAAGGCCTATGCTTAAAATAGAGGGTACAATTGAAAATATTATTTATGAAAACCAAGAAAATGGCTATACCGTCTGCGATATTTCAAGCGGAGGCCATCTTATTACCCTCACGGGATATATGCCCAATTTAAGCGAAGGTGAATCAATTATCGCTCATGGAGAATGGGTTACTCATATAGAATATGGTGACCAATTCAAGGTTGATTATTATGAACGCAAGCTTCCTTCTACCGAAAGTGAGATAGAAAAATATTTAGCGTCCGGACTTTTACCCGGAATTGGAAAAACAAACGCCAAAAAAATTGTAGCAGAATTTGGTGCAGACTCCTTGGATATTATAGAACACCAACCTGAAAAATTAACCATAATAAGCGGACTCACTAAGAAAAAGGTTGATTTAATATATAAAAAATACATAGAACTTATAGGGGTACGAGATGTTGTTATATTCTTTCAAAAATACAACCTGTCACCCTCTGTTGCTGTAAAGGCGTTTAAAGAATTTGGAACGAGCACAGTTAATCTTGTTAAAGAAAATCCTTATATTTTAGCTGACAGAATTGATGGAGTTTCCTTCAAAGCATCAGACCAGATTGCAACAGAGATGGGGATTGACAAAAGCTCTTTTAATCGCGTTTCCTCGGGAATAAAATATCTTATGCAGCAAATTGGATACCTCAATGGACACACATTTTTACCCCGCTCCGCGGTTATAAACCAAGGAGTTCAATTCTTAGAAGTTACCACATCTGTTATGGAAGAAACAATATCCGAAATGCTTCTTAATGAAGATTTGGTTCTTGTTAATATGGGTGAGTATGATGCAATTTATCTTCGCTTGTATTACGATGCCGAAAAGAGAGTTGCCTCTCGACTTTTAGATATGTCGCAACTTATATTTGACAATAATATGCAGGAAATTCAGGATTTAATATCTGAGGTTGAGCACAAAAACAACATTCTTCTCGCAGAAGCACAGATTGAAGCCATCCAAGCTGTTTTTCAAAACTCCGCCATGGTTATTACAGGCGGACCCGGAACAGGCAAAACCACCATAATCAAGACTATTATTGAAGTTATGGAAAAACTTCGGAAAAGAGTCTTTCTTACCGCCCCAACAGGTAGAGCCGCAAAGAGAATGACTGAGCTATGCCAAACAGAAGCTAAAACCATACATCGTCTTTTAGAGATAACTCCCGGTCAAGACGAAGTAGG
>JAZNCG010000017.1:0-4210 GCA_045587405.1 Ructibacterium sp.
AGCAAACATTCCAATTTATTAACATCTAAACCATCGCTTTCAACAGGAATACCATATATTTCTGCATTATTTGAACGGAAGGTATTCAACCCACCAATAAAGCTTGGTTCTTCACAAACTACACCATCTCCCGGATTAAGCAAGGACTTAGCCGCAAGGTCAATCCCTTGCTGTCCTCCGCTTACAATTATAGTTTCATCTTTATCGTTTATTATGCCCTGAGCAGAGAGTCTGTCTTTAACCCATTGACGCAAGGGAGCATATCCCTCAGTTACTCCGTATTGAAGAGCTACTTCTCCTTGATTTAACAAAACTTCTGCCGCAATCTCAGACAATTCTTTTTTAGGAAACAGCTTAGGGTCAGGCGCACCGCCTGCAAATGAAATAACCCCCGGCTTTGCTAACAGTTTAAATATTTCCCTGATAGCTGATGCTTCTAAATGTTTTACCTTATCTGAAAATTTTAATTGAATATTCTGCATTTTTATCTTCTCCTTCCGAATTGTATACACTAATCATCAAATCTGTCTTGAAAACTATTAAAAACCGCCAGCAACGCCATAATTGCCGCAACTAACATAATAATATTGCTTAGCAAATCCAACATATTGCTAATCTTTCTCAATCTTATTCCATGCTTAACTTTTCTTTTGCTTTTATTATACTTGTCATCAATCTTTTTTGCAACATCGCCAATACAGATGCCTGCTTTTTTTACATATGGTGTTGCATATTCAATAACATTGTCTCTGTAAGTTACCCATTTATCCATATAAATTTCCTCCGCTGAAAACTACTCCTCAACTATATCAACAACAGCTATGTAGGGAAGTTGTCTGAATTGCTCTCCGCAATCTAAACCATATCCTATTATGAACTTATCAGGAATTTCTACCCCTGTATAATTTGCTTCAAACTCAACTTGTCGTCTTGAAGGCTTGCTGAGTAATGTACAAACCTTTACTGATTTTGGTTTTCTCTCTTTCAGCATAGGAACAAGTTTTGAAAGAGTATTCCCTGAATCAATTATATCTTCAACAATCAACACATCTTTCCCTGAAATGTCAACATCAAGATCTCTCTTGATTTTAATATCTTTACTACTTTCTGTGCCATCGCCATAGCTGGAAACTTCCATAAAATATATCCTTACATCTGCATCTAATTTCCTCATTAAATCTGATACAAAAACATAACATCCTTTTAAAATTCCAACTATAACAAGCTCACCACTTGGATAATCCTTATTAATCTTATTCCCTAATTCACTTATAATCTTTTTCAAATCATCTTCTGAGAATAAAACCTCACCTATTTTCATCTTTTGTGTCATATGAAATCACCAATCCTCTCTTAGACTCATTGCTGATTTTATAAGGTTCCCCTATCCTATATCCTATAACTGCAATAACATTATTTTCGTTACAAATCAAAGGAATACTTTCTCTTTTATATCTCGGAACCTTCAAATCTATCATAAAATCCTTTAACTTCTTGGTTCTACCATCTTTGTATATGGAAATTCTGTCACCTTTTTTACGATTTCTCACTACAACATTTTCGTTTATAATATTGTCATAATCCAAAGCCATTTGATTCTTCTCAAGTTTTACAGGCAAATCAATAACACTAAATGAAAAAATATAATTATCAGTTTCATATTCTTTGTCTATCTCAAAGTCAAAACTAAAGCTACCATTATAATTTAATTTTTCTCTCTGTTTTTTTACATCTCCAACAGTTTCAAAAGTCAGCCAACCATATTTAACGCTGACAATTAATCCCTTCGGTAATTCTATCTGCGTCCCTGTTTCTTTATCTAAACAAGAAAGTATCAATTCAACATGACACTTATCCAGTGAATAGTCTTTACCCATCGCATCGGTTGCCGCAAGGCGTATTAGTCTGCTTCTAATTGACAATTCAACCATTTTTAATGACTTTATATCTAAAACAATCGGTTTGGATTTCGGCGACGGATTGTTAATTCTCTTATACAGCCTATTAACATATCCATTTATAAACTGTCCATCTGCCGATATTGTATCCGCAAAACTCGATAAAGTATTTATAATATTGGGATTAAAATTCTCTTCTATCTGAGGAATAAGTATGTTTCTGATTTTATTTCTTGTATACTTATTTTCATTATTTGTTCTGTCGATACAATATCTCAAACCTGCAATAGAGCAATACGATTCTATTTCTTTACGAGAAACATCAAGCAAAGGTCTTACAACGCCATCGGCTCGCACATATTTAATCCCCGCAAGCCCATCAATTCCTGTACCTCTCATTATGCGCATAAGAACTGTTTCCGCTTGATCATTCTTATTGTGTGCCGTAGCAATCTTATTAATATTATTTTTTTCACATATGCTATGAAAAAATCTGTATCTTACAAGTCTGCCTGCCATTTCAACCGATAGCTCTTCTTCTTTTGCAACAGCGCTTACATCTGCCAATTCATAAAACAAAGGTATGTTGAGTTTCTTACATAACTCTTTAACATAATCCGCGTCTTCATCGGCTTCTTCTCCTCTTATTCCGTGGTTAAGATGGGCCGCAAAAACTTTTATCTGCAGTTTATCCGCAAGCATAACCAAGTTATGAAACAAGCACACCGAATCCGCTCCTCCCGATAAGCCCACAAGAACCCTATCTCCAGAAGATAGCATATTGCATTTTTGAATTGTATTAAATATCGTTTCCCGAACATCGGTTATAACATCACATTGCATGGTCCCCGCTCCAGTCTGCAAACATTGTATATTCTCCAATCCATGTTAAATATTCATATCCAACCTCACCATTACGATGCTTTGCAAAATTACATTTAGCCTTGTTAGGCTCTTCTGCATCTTCGTGATAATAACCATCTCTATGCAAAAACATAACCATATCTGCATCCTGCTCAATAGCACCTGAATCACGAAGGTCACTAAGCAACGGCTCACGCTTTTCTTTATCTGATGCACGACTAAGCTGAGAAAGTGCAATTATTGGAATATTTAAATCATTGGCAAGGATTTTAAGGGTACGCGAAATCTCAGATATTTCTTGTTGCCTGCTTGCACCTTTTCCGTTTCCAGAAATCAACTGAAGATAGTCAATAACAACCATATCCAGCCCTTTATCAAGCATCAGCTTTCTGCACCTTGCACCTATTTCACTAACCGTTATACTGGAGGTGTCGTCTACATATATTCCCGCTTGTGCCAATATGGCTATCGCGTTACCAATCTTACCCCATTCATCATCTCTGATATCACCCTTCTTAAGCTTTTCAGAACTGATTTTCGTTTCACAGCTTAACAATCTGTTTGCAATCTGGATTCCAGGCATTTCAAGGCTGAATATAGCTACATTTTTCTTAGCCTTAACAGCGACATTCTGGGCAATATTAAGGGCTAAGCTTGTTTTCCCCATCGCAGGGCGTGCCGCAAGAATAATTAACTCCGAATTCTGAAATCCCGATGTTCTTCTGTCAATATCAATAAATCCTGTTGGTATTCCTGTAACAGAATCATTCTTTTGAGAAAGCATTTCCAAACGCTCTAATCCATCATCTAAATATCTTCCGATATGAACTAAGCCTTGTCCATTTCTACCCTGAGAAATTTCAATGATATTCTGTTGCGCCTGAGATAAAATATCCTCTGTTTCCTCATCACCACGATAGCATTTTCCTCTGACATCATCTGCCATTTTAATTAACTGTCTTTGAACAGATTTATTTTTAACTATATCGGCATAATGATTTACACTTTCTGTAGACGGAACAAGATTTGCAACCTCAACCACAAAAGAAATACCACCTATTTTCTCTAAACTTCCCCTTAATATCAGGTGCTCCTTTAAAGTAACAAGATCAATAGGTCTACCCATATTATAAAGCTCAACAATCGCCTCAAACATCTCACGATGTCTGCTGATATAAAAGTTTTCTCCCCTGACACGCGATAAAACATCAGGTATACACTCTCTATCTAAGTACATAGCCCCAATAACAGATTGCTCTGCCTCATTACTAAAAGGCATAGACATATCTGCTATATTTTCTGTATTAGATATATTTTGGTTATTAGAGATATTTCCTTCTTCAAACATCTATTTCACCTATTCCTTTAACAAACTATTTTTCTTCGGTTACTTCCACCTTAAATGTGCCAACTATTTTAGGATACAAAGTTACATTTACTTCCCTTAT
>JAZNCG010000018.1:0-3701 GCA_045587405.1 Ructibacterium sp.
GTCATAACCAAACACAGATAAGTTTGCAACATCGCTACCTGGTGGTAAATTATCAGGAACTGTTTTGACCATTCCTATCTCGCCCTTAGAAGCCAGCATATCAATACAAGGTTTTTTGGCAAATTCCAAAGGAGTTTTATCTCCCAATTCTTTTACAGGTGTATCTGCGGCACCGTCTAATAAAACGACAATATATTTCATATAATCTCCTATCCGCCCAAATAGGCATATAATATCTTCTTTATAAAATAACTTTGCTATCTCCTCTGGAAAAATCTAAATTAAATCCATGCGACTCGAGTTCTTTTTTTATTGTATTAATTTCCTTAGCAGATTCATTTCCAAAGGATTTTTTATTATCATAAAGTGAATACTTTTTTCTGACATCTGGTGGTGATAGATTAGGCATAATCACATTCGCTCCACACATCAAACCCTCTATTCTCCCTTTTTCAGACAAAGATGCCAATGCAGTTGTTGATGGCAAAAGAACTTTAGGAAGAGCTATTCTAATTAAACAGAGCATTGTATAGGTTAAGTCACAGGTACCATTATCAAATCCTTTAAATGGCGTATCTTTATGGGAAATAAACGGGCCAATACCAATCATATGAGGTTGCAAATCTTCTAAAAAAACCATATCTTCTGACAATTCATCTATCGTTTGAAAAGGAGAACCAACCATAAAACCCGCCCCAACTTGAAACCCAATTTCTCTTAAATTGTATAAACATTCTTTTCTATTACTTAATTTCATAGATTTGGGATGTAACTTACTGTAATGTAAATCATTGGCCGTTTCATGTCTGAGTAAATACCTATCAGCGCCTGCCTGATAATAAGCTAAATAGCTTTCTTTGCTTTTTTCACCGATAGAAAGGGTTATAGCACAATCGTTGTACTTTTCTTTTATTTTATATATAATTTTGCAAATTGTTTCATCTGTAAACCAAGGGTCCTCTCCGCCTTGAAGAACAAAAGTTCTATATCCAAGAAGATATCCAATATCACAGGTGCGTATGATTTCTTCAGGCGTCAATCTATATCTGTCTACATAACAATTATCTTTCCGTAGCCCACAGTAAAAACAATTGTTTTTACAATGGTTTGTAAATTCTATTAAACCACGCAAATATACAGATAGACCATATTCTTTTTTCCTCAATGCCATAGCTCTATCTTTTAACTCATCAGTTGGGCCATTCTTATAACAGTAAATAATATCTTTCCATTCAGATTTACTTTTCATTTATATCCTCGTTAAAAATTTGTGTTGCTCTATCCAGTATCCCATTTAACCAAGCAATTGCAATACCATAATTCACAACAGGTATTTTATTTTTTTTAAATACATCAAGCCTTCTTTGAACCTCTTTTTTATTTATCATGCACATTCCACAAGACAGAACAAGGTCAAATTCCTCCACATTATCAGGAAAATCATAGCCTACGGAATAGATAAAATCACATTCAATTTTTAATTTATTTTTAATCATTTTAGGTATTTTCACCCTACCTATATCTTCGTGTGTTGAATTGTGAGAACAGCCTTCCATAACAAGAATTTTGCAGTTGTTCTTAAGATTTTCTATTGCCTTAGCCCCATCTAAATATTGTTGGAAGTTTCCTTTTTGTCTTGCCAGCAACATACTAAACGATGTTAAGGGAATATTCTTGGGTACAATCTCATTAACAAAATTAAATACTTGAGAGTCGGTTACAACCAAATCGATTTTACTAAGCTCATTCAAAGCGTCTACAAGAATGTTTTCCTTCGTCACTAATGCTTTTATATTATTATCTAAACAGTCTCTGAGTAACTGAACTTGCGGTAAAATCAATCTACCTTTCGGAGCAGCACTATCAATAGGTGTAACAAGCACAACAGTACTATTTTCCGGAATCAGACCTTTAATAAGACTCTCGTCATCTCTTGTCTGACCATCTAATGCCTTGGCTATTGATTTCTTTAATTCGTCAACACCAACTTTTCCGAAATTATAAATAAATATCGCATCTTCATGTTGCTTTTTTATATCACTTAATGTCTCATTTGACACGAGCTCACATTTAGTATAAACATAAATAACTTCTTTGTTTTTTATATCAATATCAATTTTATTATTGCTGTTTGCGTCTATAATATATAATATTAAATCTGCTCTATCTATTGCTTTTTTAGTTTTATTCGTGCGTTCTGTTTCCAGTTTGGTATTATCACCTAAACCGGCAGTATCAATTAAAGCAACAGGGCCATAAGGAATAAGTTCCATTGGTTTAACTAAATAATCTGTTGTTGTTCCTTTTATCTTAGACACAATAGATATATCCTGACCCAATATAGCATTAAACAAAGTTGATTTACCAGAGTTCGTTTCTCCGATTAGAACAATGTTCTTTCTAATAGACAATGGCGCCTTTTCCATTATATCACTCCATTATATTAAACAAACAAATCTCGCTGACCATTTTTTATTTTTTCGATATTTTCTTTAACAAGCTGTCTGACTTTTTCATTTTCAATTGATGGGATATTATCTGCAATGATTTTTTCTGCTTTTTCTTTAAATTCATCATCACCATAATCAATCATATATTCCGCAAGGGTCATTAACGCATTTGGTAAACAAACATTTTTAATATTCCCTGATTTTGCCAAAGACATAAATCTATCGCCTGTTCTTCCGCTACGATAACATGCCGTACAAAAACTCGGAATCATTCCCTCATCCATAATCCATTTAATAACATCTATAGCATCGCGTTCGTCTATAACCTTAAACTGGGCGCTACTATTTTTACTTGTTTTATAACTTCCAACACCTGTTGCAGAACCTGCGCTCATTTGTGAAATTCCTAAACGAATTAATTCTTTACGCATTTCTTTGCTTTCTCTGGTTGATACAATCATACCTGTAAAAGGAACAGCAAGTCTTATTACAGCAACAAGCTTTTTAAATGTTTCATCATCAACTGCATATTTAAATGAAGCCTGCAAAGCACCATCAGCTTTTCTTATTCGTGGAACAGAAATAGTATGAAATCCTACCCCAAACTCTTTTTCAAGATGTTCGTTATGAAGCATAAGACCAAGAACCTCAAAATAAGGGTCATATAGACCAAACAATACGCCGCCACCAACATCATCAATTCCACCCTCCATAGCTCTGTCAAAAGCGGTGGTGTGATATTCATAGTTTCTCTTTGGACCTGCCACATGCATATCCAAATAGGTAGGCTTATGATAAGTTTCCTGAAACAGAATATATGTTCCAATACCTACTTCTTTTAGTTTTTTATAGTTTTCAACCGTAGTTGCGGCAATATTTACATTTACACGACGAATTTCGCCGTTTTCAAACTTCATATCATATATTGTTTTCATACAATCTATAATATAATCCAAAGGACAATTTTCGTCATCTTCACCGGCTTCAAGAGCCACACGCTTATGCCCCATAGATTCAAGAATTTTTACTTCCTCTCTTACTTCATCCATTGTAAGTTTTCTTCTATCAAAACTGTGTTTACAATTATAGCTGCAATATTTACATTGATTAACACAATAATCACTGACATATAAAGGCGCAAACATAACAATACGATTTCCATAGATATGTTTTTTTATTTTATATGCAATAGAGAACATTCTATCCAGTTGCTCTTTATTTTCAAGCATTAATAAAGCAGCAACTTCTTCA
>JAZNCG010000019.1:0-3877 GCA_045587405.1 Ructibacterium sp.
AAGGTATAAAATTTTGTTTTAGATTTTTTTCTAAAATTTCTTTTCCCTTAATAAGATTTTCTTCACGATTTATTTTTTTAAACCATTGATTTATTTTGTTTCGTGCTTGAGATGTTTTGCAAATTTTTATCCAATCTAAATTAGGACCATGAGCGCCACCGGTTGTAATAATATCAACAATATCACCGGTTTTTAAACAATAATCAAGTGTTACAATCTTTCCATTAACTTTAGCTCCTGTCATTTTATTTCCGACAGCACTATGAATAGCATAGGCAAAATCTATCGGAGTTGAACCAACAGGCAAACTTACAACATCTCCTTTTGGGGTAAGAATAAAAACCTCATCGCTGAACATATCTATTTTTAATGTTTGCATAAAATCTTCGGCATTGGTCATATCCTTTTGGATTTCAAGCAATTGTTTTATCCACTCGAGTTTACTATCCATATCATCTGTGCCGCCATTTTTGCCTTCTTTATATCTCCAATGGGCTGCAATTCCGTTTTCAGCAGTATGATGCATATCCCAGGTTCTAATTTGAATTTCAAATGGTGTTCCGTTTGGTCCAATCATAGTTGAGTGAAGGGATTGATACATATTGGGTTTAGGCATGGCAATATAATCTTTAAATCTACCGGGAATGGGTTTAAAGGATTCATGAACCATACCAAGAACGGTATAACAATCCGCAAAGGTATCAACAATTATTCTTACTGCAAATAAATCATATAATTCATCAATTGTCTTATTTTGCATAAACATTTTTCTATAGATGCTATAGAAGTGTTTTGCTCGTCCCTCAACATGAGATTTAATATCTAAAGACTCTAACCGCTCCTTTAGAATATCAATTATATCGTCTATATACTTTTCTCGTTCTTCTCGTTTTTGAGCAATCTTATCTACTATTTCGTAATACCCTATGGGATCAATAAATCTTAATGCTAAATCCTCAAGTTCCCATTTAATCTTAGACATACCAAGTCGATGAGCCAAAGGCGCATATACCTCTAAAGTTTCACGGGCAATCTCGCGTTGTTTTTCTTCTGGTTGATATTTCAAAGTTCTCATATTATGCAAACGATCAGCAAGTTTTATAACAATAACTCGTACATCATTTGCCATAGCAAAAAACATTTTACGAAGATTTTCTACCTGCTGTTCTTCTTTGGTTGTATAGGGTATCTTATTAAGTTTGGTAACACCATAGACAAGCATAGCTATAGTTTCCCCAAACTCTTTTTTGATACATTCACTCGTAGTTCCTGTATCTTCAACAACATCGTGCAAAAGAGCAGCGCATATTGATTGCGAATCAAGCTCTAATTCAGCGATAATATATGCAACATTTATTGGGTGGGTAACATAGGGTTCTCCAGATTTTCGGACTTGGCCTGCGTGTTTTTCTACGGCATAATTATATGCTTTTTCTATTAGGTCAAAATCATCATTTTTGTGGTATTCTTTAACTTTAGCAATCAATGTACTGCACTTTATTAATGCCATATTACCAATCCTTTCTGTTTTCTAATTATACAGAAAACGCTGGCGCTGCTGAAAGGCCAACGTTTTGAGAGTAATTAAGACTCATTTAAATCAGATAAATTTTGCTCAGACTTTTTTATATCTTTTAAAATAAGCTGTACATTTTGAAATCCTTTATAATCATTAATATCCAAGGCAAAAGCTACATCTATGTAATCGCCTTCTTCAAGATGATTATAATACTCACCCATTCCAAAACCAACAGAATCTAAATACTTGCCATCTTTAAGAAGTGTCATTCTAAGATGTTTTCCTTCACTCATCACACTTATTTTATGTATTTTTATACATTTGACAGCAAAAGATGGAGTAGGATTATCAACGCCGAATGGTTGAAGTTTATTTATATCATTGACAGTGTCCAAGGTAATAAACGGAGCTTTTATTGCAGCATCAAGGTGTATCGTAGGTGTCATTATTTTTTCATCAAATCTCTCTTGTGAACAAAGATTAATTTTATTACGGAACTCTTCTATGTTTTTTGATTTGATAGTTAAGCCTGCCGCTAGTTCATGTCCGCCAAACTTTTCAAGTATATCGGTACAATCTTCTAATGCACCAAACAAATTAAATCCGGTAACGCTACGGCCTGAACCTTTAGCTTCATCACCATCAATTGCAAACAATATAGATGGCTTATAGAATTTTTCGGTTATTTTGGAAGAAACTATACCCACAATCCCATGATGCCAATTTTCGTGAGGTATAACAATAACATTATCATCTTTAATTTCGGGATGATTTTCGATATACTCCATTGCTTCTTGAAACATTTTTTGCTCGGTTTGTTGACGCAACGAGTTTTCTTCGCAGAGCGATTCTGCTAAAGTTTGCGCTTTTTCCAAATCATCTGTTAAAAACAGTTCCACACTTCGAGAGGCGCAACCTAATCGACCGCTGGCGTTAATTCGTGGGGCGATCGTATATCCGATAGTGGAAGTAGTTATTGCTTTTCCATTTGTAGATACATCAATAAGCGCTTTAAGGCCTATATTGCTTGTAGTTTTAAAGCGTTTCAATCCTTCTGTTACAATAACTCTGTTTTCGTCTACTAACGGAGAAATATCTGCTACAGTTCCCAAGCACATCAAATCAGCATATTTATCCATAAGCACCGGTAAAGATTTATTTTCATCAAGAGCTTGTATTAATTTAAAAACAACGCCAACACCTGCGAGACTTTTAAAAGGATAAGGACAGTCCTTTCTCTTTGGGTCAATCGCAGCATACACATCAGGTATATGTTCTTTGCATTCGTGGTGGTCCGTTACGATAACATCAAGACCAATTTCTTTTGCATATTCGCTTTCATCAACCGCAGTTATACCGGTATCTACAGTGATAATAAGAGTTGACCCGTTAGCACGAATCTTATCAAGAGCATCTTTATTAACACCGTAACCCTCTTGCATACGGTCAGGAACATAATAGTCGACATCAATTCCCATTTCCTTCAAATGCTTATAAAGGATGGCAATAGATGTGATGCCATCAACATCATAATCTCCGTAAATAGTTATCTTTTCGCCATTATCTCTGGCTCTGCGGATACGCTCTGCTGCTTTTTCCATATCTTTAAGCAAATATGGATCGTGCATAACGCCAAGATCCTTAGATAAAAAAGCACCAATCGCCTCATTGTCGCGGATGCCTCGATTATAGAGAATGATGGCTGTGAGCGGAGAAATGTGAAAATCTTTAGACATCTCAACAACGCGTTTTTTATCAAACTCTTTAATCAACCAGGTTTTCTTTAACATAACATATATCTCCCGTTTCATTTAGTTTACAAGTTATCGTCTATCTGCATATACTTCATAATCGAATAAGCATTATTTCTAATTATACAGATAACAATTATTTTATCACGATTTGAAACAAATTACAACACTTTTTTTAATAAATTATTAAATAATGCAAAAATATTAGTTACTTCAGTTCAACAATTGTCACACCGTCTTCGCCTTCGCCATATTTTCCAAGACGAAACTTTTTTACATGAGGATGTTTTCGCAACATTCCTTGTATTCCGTTTCTAAGAGTTCCGGTTCCTTTACCGTGAACAATACTAACAGTATTTAACCCTGAAAGGACACATTCATCTAAAAATTTATCTGTTACCATTATAGCTTCTTCAAGCATCATTCCACGCAAATCAACCTCTGATTTTACCGCTTCTCGCCGAATACCCATACCTGAGGAAAGGTGTTGTGTTTTTTTAGGTGATTTTGGTTTCTCTGTTTCTTCAGCCAGAAGAATAAGATTGTCCGCTTTGCTTGTTATTTTCATTATGCCTACTTGAATTAAAGCCGTATTATCCTTTTTATT
>JAZNCG010000020.1:0-3167 GCA_045587405.1 Ructibacterium sp.
AAGAAAAATGTTGGTATAAACCCTCGTCAGTATAAAAAAAATTTTACACTATAAATATATTATCTTACATTTAGAAGAATAGCGTATTGATAAACTTTTATCGATACGCTATTTTTAATTCAATACTATATTTTTCTTTAAAATAATTAATATTACATCTTTTATGCCCAACAGCTTTTGAAACTTCATTTGCAGATACTTTTACAGCCAAAATTCCATTTTTCGCTTCGTTAATTTTTTTTTCTATTTCATCACGATAAATTCTGCTTTCCACAAGCTCGCCAAACGCCGGGTGAAATGGTCCTGCTACAACAGCATCAGGCTTTCTTATTTCTTCCCCTGCATGCAGGCCTAAGCGTATGACGGAGATTTTTTTTTCTCTGAAATATAACAATGAGCTTTTTGCTGTTTCTATTGCATCTTCTATTGATTGCGGGCAATATTTTCCATCCTTATACAAGGTTTCAAGATATGTTCCCTTAAGGACAATTGTTGGATATATTCTTGCGCATATAGGCTCTAATTCTGCTAAAATTTTTGCTGTTTTCATATCCTTTTCAGGGGTTGATCCATACAGCCCCGTCATCATTTGAACACCCAAACCAATCCCTGCTCTTTTAATTAGTTTTACTCCCTCAACCGTTTGTTGATAACTGTGACCACGGTTATTTGCATTCAACACATCATCAAAAGCTGATTGAACACCAAGTTCTATAACATTAACCCGACTTTTTTTTGCTAAACTCAATATGTTTTCATTTATGTAATCAGGTCTGGTAGATAATCGAATGCCGTCAATTTCATCTCCAAAAGAATTTGCAATATCATAAAACTCCTCTTGAAGTTCAATCGGAAGCCCTGTAAAGCTTCCTCCAAAAAAAGCGACTTCTATCCTTGCATCTTTCTTGTTCAAATACGATAAATACTTTTCAATAATCATTTTTGCATCATCCGGGGTTACCGATGTTGAAACACCCGTTATTTTTCTTTGATTGCAAAATACACAATCATGAGGACATCCTTCGTGAGGAATAAATATTGGAATGTTATATGTCTTCATATCCTTTCAATAGCCATCTTTGCTGCAAGTTGTTCTGCAGCTTTTCGGCTACTTCCAGCTCCCTCTCCTATTTTTTTGTTTTTATACAATGCCTCTACTTTAAACATCGGCATATGATCCGGACCTGTGCGCTCAACTAATCTATATTTAACTACATCTCTACCCTTATCACGCTTTTGAAAATAATTTTGTATCTCTGATTTATAGTTTCTTAAATCCACAAAAGTTGTATCTGCTATTGCATCTTTTAGATTTAATAAAACCCAATTTCGCGCCTCATCAATATTAGAATCCAAATAAATAGCTCCTAAAACAGCTTCAAACGCATCCGCTAAAATTGAATCCTTGTTTATTCCACCACATACTTTTTCGGATTTACCAAATATTATTCCACTGCCTAAGTCCATCTTTCTTGCTGCTACAGCAAGAGTTTTTTCACATACTGCCGCCGCGCGTATTTCCGTCAATCTTCCTTCATCAAGTTCTTTAAAGGTATTATAAATATACTCAGCAACAACAAAAGATAGTATGCTGTCTCCCAAAAACTCCAATCTTTGATTGCTCTCGATGGATTTTTCATTTCCATAGGAAATATGGGTCATAGCCTTTTTTAATAAAGACTTATCTTTAAATTCATATCCAATATTCATTCTCTACTCTTCTTTCTATTAAAACACGCCCACTCATCTCCTCTAATCAAAGGAACTAAGGGTGGGCGTAGCCTATTTAATCTACATATTTTTTTAAGACAATTGATGCATTGTGTCCACCAAATCCAAGAGAATTTGAAACTGCATAATTAATATCAGCTTTTCTGCCTTGATTAACAACATAATCAAGGTCACATTCAGGGTCATAATTCTTGTAATTTATAGTTGGCGGAATATATCCTTCTTTAATTGCTAAAGCAGTTATAATTCCTTCCACTCCACCTGCTGCACCAAGCATATGCCCTGTCATTGATTTTGTAGAACTTACAGCTAACTTATATGCATGGGCACCGAACACCTTTTTTATAGCTGCTGTTTCGTATTTATCATTATAGGGTGTGGAGGTTCCGTGTGCATTTATATAGTCAACCTTATTAGGAGAAATTCCTGCATTCTTAACCGCCGCATCCATACATCTCGCACCACCTTCGCCATCAGGAGCAGGAGCAGTCATATGATATGCATCATTGGTTGAACCATAACCAACAATTTCTGCTATTATATCGGCACCTCTTCTTTTTGCGTGTTCAAGCTCTTCTACCACCATAATTCCTGAGCCTTCGCCCATAACAAACCCATCTCGCTCCTTATCAAAAGGACAACAAGCTCCTTTAGGGTCATCATTTTTAGTACTCAAAGCTTTCATTGATGAAAAACCGGCTAAAGAAACTTCAATTATAGATGCCTCCGCTCCGCCTGTTAATACTACATCTGCATCACCACGCTGAATAGCAAGAAACGCCTGTCCAATGGCATCCGTACCTGAAGCACACGCAGAAACCGTAGTCAAATTAACACCTTTACAATTATACATAATAGAAATCTGACCAACAGCCATATTGGAAATCATCATTGGAATCATAAAAGGGCTAACCTTGCTCGGACCTTTTGCTAATAATTTTTCATATTGCTCACAAAGAGTTGCAAGGCCTCCGGTTCCTGTACCAACAATACAACCAACTCTTTCTGGATTTTCATTTTCCATATCAATTTTTGCATCATCAACCGCCATTTTTGCGCCTGCAACCGCATACTGCACAAACAAATCCATACGCTTTGCATCTTTTTTCTCCATATAAAGAGAGGGATCAAACTCTTTGACTTCTGCGGCAATCTGACAGTCATAATCTGTTGTATCAAATCTGGTTATTTTATCTATACCACATACTCCCGCTTTAACATTCTTCCACATTTCTTCTCTGCCTATTCCAACAGGAGTAACCGCTCCAACTCCTGTAATAACAACTCTTTTCATAGTTTTCTAATTCTCCATTCTGCCATACGCAATTTATATAAGTTACTCTACTTCGAACAAAATTCTATAGAATTTATTACCCTTAAAGTAAGAATTTCTATAGAATTTTGTTTTGCCACACAGAGAAAAATCTCTGTGTGGC
>JAZNCG010000021.1:0-2789 GCA_045587405.1 Ructibacterium sp.
GCCTTTTTCTGTGTACACTGCTCTGCATCCTCAATTGTGACAGAAACACTGCCATCAGCTTTTGGCATAGTATATGTTACGCAAAGCTCTAAAGAATTAAGAGCCTTTCTTACATCGCCGCCTGACTTTTCAGCAAGATGTTTGAGAACCCCCTCCTCCACTTCCAAGGAAGTGTGCAAAAACTCGTCCTCTCGCAAAATTTCCAAAGCTCTTTCTAAAGCTTTTTCTATATCATTTGCAGTTAATTCTTTAAATTCAAAAACCGTGCTCCGACTTAAAATCGCATTATATACATAAAAATAAGGATTTTCCGTTGTGCTGGCAATAAGAGTTATACGCCCATTTTCAGTGTATTCAAGCAACGATTGTTGTTGCTTTTTATTAAAGTTCTGGATTTCGTCCAAATAAAGGATTACTCCATTTTCTCCCAGCAACCCTTCGCTTTCTTTAACTATTCCTTTAACATCCGCAACCGAGGCGTTGGTAGCGTTTAACTTATAAAGTCTTTTTCCTCCTGCTTTTGCCGCAATATTGGCAACAGTTGTTTTCCCCGTACCTGATGGGCCGTAAAATATCATATTGGGAATATTCCCACTTTTAATTATATTACTTAATATTTTCCCATCCCCCAATATATGTTGTTGACCCACAACACCATCAAGGGTTGTGGGTCTTAATCTATCTGCCAAAGGCTTATTCATAAAGCGGGTGCTTCTTGCAAAGAGCTTCAACACGGGCAGTTACCTCTTCCTTTGTTCCTTCAAAGTCGTTAATAACCATAGAGATAAGCTCTGCAACTTCCTTCATATCTTCTTCCTTGAAACCACGACTTGTAACCGCAGGGGTTCCAAGACGAATACCACTTGTAACAAAAGGACTTTTCGGGTCGTTGGGGATAGTGTTTTTATTACAAGTAATACCAACTTCATCAAGGTTATGTTCAACCTCTTTACCTGTCTTATCCTGCTTTAGCAAGCTAACAAGCATAAGATGATTGTCTGTTCCACCCGAAACAATCTCAATCCCCTTATCCATAAGAGCCTGAGCAAGACAAGCTGCGTTTTTCTTAACCTGCATCTGATACTCTTTGAACTCAGGAGAAAGAGCCTCTTTAAGACAAACTGCCTTACCTGCAATAACATGCATCAAAGGTCCGCCTTGATTTCCCGGAAAAACAGCTTTGTTTATCATAGGACCATACTCTTCCTTACACAAAATCATACCGCCTCTTGGTCCGCGCAAGGTTTTGTGAGTTGTCGTTGTAACAAAATCCGCATATGGAACAGGGCTCGGATGCAAGCCTGCTGCAACTAAACCTGCAATATGTGCCATATCTACCATTAAGTATGCTCCAACTTCATCTGCAATCTCACGGAATTTTGCAAAATCGATTTCACGGGCATATGCGCTTGCCCCTGCCAAAATCAATTTTGGCTTATTCTCTATTGCCAATCTGCGAAGTTCATCATAGTCAATTCTATGTGTAACATCATCTACACCATATGGAACAACATTAAAATATTTACCTGAAATATTAACAGGTGAACCATGGCTTAAATGACCACCGTGAGCCAAATTCATACCAAGAAAGGTATCCCCCGGTTCCATTGTCGCAAAAAACACTGCCAAGTTTGCAGATGCACCTGAATGAGGCTGAACATTTGCAAATTCTGCACCAAACAACTCCTTTGCTCTCTCTCTTGCCAAATCCTCGACAATGTCAACATATTCACAACCGCCATAATAACGCTTGCCAGGGTAACCTTCTGCATATTTATTGGTCAAAGGTGTTCCCATAGCTTCAATTACAGCCGGGCTAACAAAGTTTTCCGATGCAATCAATTCAATCTTATTGCGCTGACGATTAATCTCTAAGGTTATGGCATCCGCAACCTCAGAATCAACTTTCTTAATTTGTTCCAATTCAAACATTTCTTATCTCCAATCCGCCTACCCTGCATTGGCATATGTTAATTTAAATTCTCTCATTATCAGGGCTTTTATGAGAGCTTCATAGTAGATTTAATTCTAACTATAAAATTTTAATTAATGGACTTTTATTATAAAAATAAATCTATTGAATATTTTTACATTATATATTATAATCGTATTATTCATATTTTGCAAGGGGGAATTTGCATTGAAACAAAGAATTTTATCAAAAAAGCAAAGAATTTTAGAAATAATTAATATATTTAACCAAGAATATGAGGATGCTGACTGTACTTTAGATTATGAAAATGTTCTGCAACTGCTTATATCAACTCAACTTGCGGCTCAGTGCACCGATGCACGAGTAAACCTTGTAGCAAAGGATTTATATAAAAAATATCCCGATGTTTACGCCTTTGCCTATGCTGATGAGACGGAACTTCAAAATGATATTAAATCTACAGGATTTTTCAGAAACAAAGCAAAAAACATAATAGCTTGTTGCCAAATGCTTATAAATGAATTTGGTGGAGAGGTTCCGCAAACTATGGAAGAGCTGTTAAAGCTTCCCGGGGTTGGCAGAAAAACTGCCAATTTAGTTTTGGGTGACTATTTCGGCATACCCGGGATTGTAGTAGATACCCACGCAACGCGCCTTTCAAACAGGATGGGTTTTACCACAAATTCAGACCCCTATAAGATTGAACTGGATTTGCAAAAAATAGTTCCAAAGGAATATTGGAGCAGTTTCTGCCATCAGTTGGTATATCATGGAAGAGAGTATTGCTCGGCTCGCTCTCCCAAATGTGATATTTGCCCCATTAACCATCTTTGCCCTCAAAAAATATAGCAACATA
>JAZNCG010000022.1:0-4339 GCA_045587405.1 Ructibacterium sp.
TATATGTTGATAAAGGCGAGCTGTCTGTTTCGGCAGATAAATTGAAATTGGTTCTTGAACAGGGAGATATGATATTTCACAAACCCGGCGAATGGCATAATGTTTATGCAGACAGAGAGCCTGCGCCAAATGTTGTAATAATAAGCTTTGAGTGTAAGTCTAAGGAAATGTGTTTTTTTGAAAATAAAGTAGTCCATGTAGGCCATAAGAACAGAGAGCTTTTGTCTAAGATTGTACGGGAGTATACAGATGCGTTTTCTACTCCGCTTGATGACCCATATACAAAACGATTAGAGAGGAAGGCGAGCGTGAATTTTGCATCGGAACAGATGCTAAAGCTGTATTTATGTGAATTGTTAATATCAATACGAAGAGAATCTTCCCCAACAAAACAACAGATGATTTTACCAAGCGTTAATCTTGCAAACTCGGTCATAGAGGATTTAATCAAGTATATGGAGAAAAATATATCCAGTAATATTTCCTTGGAAGAACTGGTGAATTACAGCGGAAGCAACAGGACAACAATAGAAAATCTTTTTAAAGATAAATTTAATCACGGAGCAATTGATCATTTTATTTTTATGAAAATTCAATCGGCAAAGGAATATTTGCGTTTCAGTAATTATAATATCACACAAATTGCCGAAATTTTGGGGTATTCGGGCATACATTATTTTTCAAGACAGTTCAAAAAAATAACAGGAATGACCCCTACACAATATTCTGTATCGGTAAAGGCTATGATAGAAGAAAAAAGTGAGAAATGAGGTAAAAAAGACCAAGATTTTTCCCGGAAATAATATATTTCTCTTGCTATTTTTAAAGAAATGATATATAATATATATAAGTTAAAGGAGAATTTCTTTAGCGTGTGATTAAATATACGATTGGAGGTAAGAGTATGACTTACAACATTTTGTGTAAAAAGGTTGAGTTGGCAGAATCCAGCAAAGAAAAAATTATTAGCAAGGTTAACAAGCTTGATAAGTTTTTTGGCGAGGATAACGAATGTCGAATAGTTGTTTCTCAGCAGAGAGAACAGATGATTGTTGAAATAACATTCCCCTATAAAGGTTTCATTATCCGTGCAGAAGCGCGTGACAGTGAATTGCTTTCGGCTGTTGATGTTTGTTTAGCCAATATAGATCGCCAGATTCGTAAAAACAAGACAAAGCTTGCAAAACGCCTTAGAGATGATGCTTTGGAAAATTACGATATTGACCTTGGCGCCGTTAATACTAACGACGAAACGGAAGAGTTCAAAATCGTAAAGGTAAAACGCATTGGGGCAAAGCCTATGATGGTTGAAGAAGCAATACTGCAAATGAATATGTTGGGTCATGATTTCTTTGTTTTCAATAACCCTGATACAATGGCTATAAATATTGTGTACAAGAGAAAAGATGGAAACTTTGCTCTTATCGAAACCGACAAGCAATAATTATATCCGAATAAAAATATGAGACGGAAAATTTCCGTCTCATATAATTTGTTAAAAAAGAATGGAGAATTGATATGTTTAAAATTGAGGAAAGCGAATATAAAAATTATGGCAGATGTCTGAGAATGAGTAATGATAGCATTGAACTTTTTGTTACATTGGATTGCGGTCCGAGAATTATCCGATTTGCTAAAATTGGCGGAGAAAATATGATGTTTGAGGATATAGAGCGCCAGGTAAACACAGATGACAAAAAAGAGTTATTTGCTAATGCATTTGGAGAAGATTTGGGAACTTGGAAAATTCTTGGGGGACATCGTCTTTGGACAAGCCCTGAGGCTATGCCTCGTTCTTATTATCCTGATTGTGAAAAGGTGGAATATATTGTTGACGGAAATGCGGTTACTTTTATCCCTCCTGTTCAAAGATTTAACCAGCAACAGCATGAAATTAAAGTTGTAATCAGCGAGACGGAAGCTAAGGTTGATATTTATCATAGGATTACAAATACAGGTGCATGGCCACAGCATTTTGCACCTTGGACCTTATCAGTTCTCTCAGCAGGAGGAATTGAAGTTGTGCCAATGCCAAACAGACCAACAGGTTTGCTACATAATCGTAAATTAACTTTATGGGATTATACAAAAATGAATGATGAGCGAGTAACCTGGGGCGATAAGTTTATATATTTAAGACAAGATAAGAATGTGAATTGTCCATTTAAATTTGGGTTGGATAGTCAACATGGTTGGGCTGCATACTTTAATCATGGCGATGTTATGCTTAAAAAGTTTGATATAATTGATGGCGCGGATTATCCTGATGAGGGTATGAATTTTGAAACCTATACCAATAATCTGTTTATCGAAATAGAATCTTTGGGTGAGTATAAGGTTGTTAACCCGGGTGAGGATACTACTCATCACGAATCATGGGAATTAATCGCAGATATGGCATTCCCTGTATCTCAGGCAGAAGATGATGTTTCTAATTTGCTTGTTCCATACACAGGTCGGCTTTAATCTAATATAATAATGATAGGAGAAATAAAAATGCGAGCAGTAGTTACAGTTATGGGAAATGATAAGCCGGGGATAATTGCAAAAACAAGCACTCTTTTGGCAGAAAATAATGTTAATATCTTAGATATAACTCAGACAATTATTCAAGATATATTTACGATGGTTATGTTGGTTGATATAAAGGCATGTGCTATAGAAATTTCTGTTCTTGGAGATGCTTTGAAAAATCTTGGTACAGAGCTGGGCGTGGAAATTCGAATTCAGCATGAGGATATATTTAATTCAATGCACAGGATATAATCATTTTTGAAAGGATATATAGCTATGATAAATCTAAACACAAATGAAATTGTTGAAACCATAAAAATGATTAGAGATGAGCATCTGGATGTCAGAACTATAACAATGGGTATATCTCTTTTGGATTGTGCAGACGCAGACCCAAAGGTGGCTTGTCAAAAGATATATGATAAAATAACAAAGTATGCTAAAAATCTTGTGAAAACGGGAGAGGAAATAAGTGCGCGCTATGGTATTCCGATTATTAATAAGCGTATATCCGTAACCCCTATTTCAATTGTAGCAGGGGCGAGCAATACAACGGATTATGTTCCCTTTGCCAAAACTCTTGATAGAGCTGCAAAAGCAACAGGGGTTAATTTTATTGGCGGATATTCAGCTTTGGTTTCAAAAGGATATTCAAAGGGTGACGAATATCTTTTAAAATCCATTCCCGAGGCATTGTGCTCAACGGACTTTGTTTGTTCTTCTGTAGGCGTTGCTACAACCAAAGCGGGTATTAATATGGATGCCGTTAAACAGGTCGGTGAAATTATCGTGGAAACAGCAAAGCTTTCTGCCGATAATAATTCTATGGGCTGTGCTAAGTTTGTGGTTTTTGCAAATCCTGTCGAAGATAATCCGTTTATGGCAGGTGCTTTTCATGGCGTTGGCGAGGGTGAAAGCGTTATAAATGTTGGTGTCAGCGGACCGGGCGTTGTTAAATGTGCCTTGGAACAGATAAAGGAACGGGATTTTGGCGTTGTGGCAGAAACAATAAAAAAGACCGCGTTTAAGATAACTCGTATGGGTCAGCTTGTTGCTCAGGAGGCTTCAAAGGCTTTGGGCGTTCCATTTGGAATAGTGGATTTATCTCTTGCGCCAACACCTGCTGTAGGAGATAGCGTTGCATACATTCTCGAGGAGATGGGACTTGAAAAATGTGGAACACATGGAACAACTGCGGCTCTTGCTCTCCTGAATGATGCAGTTAAAAAGGGGGGCGTTATGGCATCAAGTTATGTTGGCGGGTTAAGTGGCGCGTTTATTCCTGTAAGCGAAGATGCAGGTATGATTTCTGCTGTAAATTGCGGAGCTTTACACCTTGATAAATTAGAAGCGATGACTTGCGTTTGTTCGGTTGGATTGGACATGATAGCAGTACCGGGAGATACATCGGCTGCAACAATTTCTGCTATCATTGCTGATGAAATGGCAATCGGAGTTATAAATCAGAAAACAACAGCTGTAAGAATTATTCCCGCAATCGGAAAAAAGGTCGGGGAATCAGTCGAATTTGGCGGATTACTTGGCTCGGCGCCTGTTATGCCTGTTCATGAATATTCAAGTGAAGCGTTTATTAAAAGAGGCGGAAGAATACCTGCCCCGATTCACAGCTTAAGAAATTAAACGAAAAATAATCATTATTATTTACAAATATAGATCATTATGTTATAATACAAAAAATACAAGCAAAGTTTGTCTTAAAAGATAAAAGGTGTAATAGAAACACCATGAAATAAAGGAGAAATGAAGTACTATGAAGCTCGGTATTGTGGGACTTCCAAATGTAGGAAAAAGTACATTATTTAAT
>JAZNCG010000023.1:0-1961 GCA_045587405.1 Ructibacterium sp.
AAAAGTTAGAATCAAGGAAAAGCCATATTCCATTAAAAAAATTATAAATACAATTGCACGGCATGGTTACATTACCTCCATAAAGTTAATAAAAAACGACAAGTTTTTATTAAACCCGTCGTTTTGGTCGGGATGACAGGATTTGAACCTGCGGCCTCTTCGTCCCGAACGAAGTACGCTACCAAACTGCGCTACATCCCGACAACATTCAAGATTATAGCACATTAAGGATTGTATTGTCAATATATTTTCAGCAATTATATATGATTATATATGATAAAAATTATTCATTAAAAATAGAGTTCATTTTGGTTTTAATTTTTTCTTTACGAAGTTGGGTTTCGTTATGATTGATTGTAATATCAATTATGTCTCCTGTTTTTGCATCTTTTGGCAGTAGCTGTTTTGGCATATCGGTTAAAGTGCCATTTTCCAGTTCAACTACTGCGTAAAGTCCTTCAAATCTATCTATAATAATTTTCATTTAAGCACATCCTTTATTGTGGCGGGTTACAGACGGAGCAAGGCGTCAGCCCCATATTTTTAGCCTCTTGAACTGTAGTTTGAATTTTACTTTTTCGCAAATGCGAGCAATTACTCATATGATATTTTGCTCCTGTTTTTGTTCTGAAAATAATAGTGCTGTTATTTTCAATATTTGAATTATTGCTGTGGGATGTATCGGAAGTATAGGTTGCCTCCGGTAAAGGCGGGGCGTTAGGTTCGATTGTGGACTTAAGTTTATTAATGCTGTAGCTGGACCCATCGCAGGTTATTACAATTGTTCCGACATGGTCTGTGCGATAAATTTCCGCTCCGACATCATTAAGCCTTGTGATGGCTTCATAGGTGGGGTGACCATAATTATTTCCATTTCCAACTGATATGATTGCATACTTAGGGCTTGTGGCATATAAAAATTCGTATGAAGAAGAAGTTTTGCTTCCGTGATGCGCAACTTTAAGAGTATCAATATCTATATTATGTCCGCTGTTTAGTATATCATTTTCTGCTTCTTCATCAATATCTCCCGTAAACAGAAAGCTGTTATCTTTATAGCATAGCTTTATAACGGCAGAGGCTGAATTTGTATCAGAATAGTTTTTAACAGGGGCTATAAATATAGCTTGCAGGGTGTCTGTATTAATAATATAATCCCAAGAGTGGGCATAAATTGCCTGACAACCATTTGAAGAAAGTGAGTTTAACATTTTATCAAATATTTGGGTTGTTGCAATTTTTTCGGGCATATAGAATTTATCAACAGAAAATGCTGATAAAACCGAGGGAATCCCTGAAATGTGGTCAGCGTCGGGGTGTGATACAACAACATAATTTATGTGGGTGTATCCTAAGTTTTGAATATAATTTGTTGTTGTGTGTTCAGAGGGACCGCCGTCTATAAGCATTGTTTCCTGATTGGGAAGCTCAATAAAAATTGAATCTCCTTGTCCAACATCTATGAAATGAACTTTCATAGGCAGTATGAGCCAATTTTGCGGAATGTATCCGTTTTGAGAAATTGGAGCATCCGTGATGGTTATAAGGGATTTTTCATCATCCCAGGCAACAGAAAGGGCAAAACTTTCGGCAATAAATCTAATGGGAAGAAGTGTGCGCTGGTTTATTATTTGTGGCGGACAATCAAGAGATTGGGCTGTTCCATTCAAATAGGCAACGGGGGAATTAATATATAATTCAATAGTATTTTGGTTATATTTGAGGGTTACGCACATATTTTCAGAATTCCAGAAAACCTCTCCGCCGATTTCTTCAATTATGGAGCGTATCGGCACTAAAGTTCGGCTATTTTGAATTATGGGTGCGGTTCCCCTGCCTGGGTCTATTTCCTTTATGACTCCATTTGAAACCATATCAGGATTATCAATCTGTAGAAGAACAGATATATTTTGAGTTCCAAAAGCTGTTATAGGAAGATAAAAGGCTGTGATTAAAAAGCA
>JAZNCG010000024.1:0-2305 GCA_045587405.1 Ructibacterium sp.
CCGAAGGGCGCATGGTTTTGTGCCCTCACGCCGGAAGGAAAGATGCTTTCCTCCGAGTCATTGGCGGAGAAAATGCAAACCGTTAAGCTTACAGGCAAAAACAGCGCCTGCTTTTTCATCGGGTCCTCCTTTGGCATGTCCCAGAGGTTGAAGGACATGGCGGATTTTCGTGTGTCCATGAGTCCCATGACATTTCCTCACCACTTAGCCAGGATTATGGTTTTGGAACAATTATATCGCGCTGAAGCCATACAGGCCGGAAGTAAATACCACAAATAAGCCTCTATCCTGAATATTTAGTATTTTCCGGGCTTTTTTGATAGAAAATAGCAAAATAAAAATTGATTTAATGATAAAAGTATACTATAATATATAAGATTATATTTTATAAGGAGATGGTTTTTTCGTGGACGATCCTAGTCTAATCCCCAGTATTATTCTTTATGTGTTGTTTTTATTGCTCTCTGCCTACTTTGCGGCTTCAGAAACCGCTTATACGGCTACAAGTAAGGTTCGTATGCGCACTCTGGCTGATAAAGGAAACAAGCGAGCAAAACGCGTACTGTGGATCACTGACCGTTTTGACAAGACCCTGACCACAATTCTCATTGGCAATAATGTATTTCACGCTGCTTGCGCTTCTTTGTCTGCTCTTTTGGTTATGCAGAAGCTCAACCAGGAATATGTTATTTACGGAACCCTTGTAACAACCCTCGTTGTCTACCTCTTTGCAGAGATGATCCCTAAGTCCCTAGCAAAAGCAAGAGCTGAGGAGTTGGCATTGTTCTTCTCCGGAAGTATGATGCTGCTAATCAATTTACTTACCCCCGTTTCTGCGATTTTCTCTTTGATTTCCAAGCTGCTTTCAAAAATCTTTGCAGGAAAGGAAACAAAAACAGTTACAGAAGAAGAGTTGTTGAGTATTCTGGAAACTGTTGAAGATGAGGGCGTCCTTGAGCCCGAGAAGCAGGCCTTGGTGAATTCTGCAATCGAATTCCGGGACAAGCTTGCCGAGGATATTATGGTTCCTATGGATCAGGTTGTATGCGTAAATGTTGCCACTCCTGTTGATGATCTGGCTACATTTTTGCAATCAGAAAGTCACTCAAGACTGCCTGTCTATGAAAGAAATAAGGACAATATCGTTGGTATTTTGCCGGTTAATTTGTTCTTAAGTAAGTATGTTACCGGCAAAAAGGTGCCGTTGCGTAAGATTCTGTTAAAGCCCTACATATTTAACTACAAAACAGAAATCTCTGTTCTTCTGCAAAGAATGCGCCTCAACAAGCTGCATATGGTTTTCCTTGTAAACGAAAACCGTAAAAAAGTTGGTATCCTGACAATGGAAGACCTGCTGGAAGAGCTCGTTGGTGACATTCAGGACGAAAGCGACGCCAATGAAGGCGTTGAGCTGATGTAAGGAGGACGGAATATGGAATATATACTGATTGTATTTTTATTAATCGGTTCCGCCTTCTTCTCCGGCACAGAAATTGCCTATACATCCTTGAGTAAGCTCAAGGTGAAAAAGGAAGGAGGAAAGCAATCTCCTACCGATAAGCTGGTTAGTTTTATTTATAACCACTATGATTTTGCCCTTTCCACTGTGCTGGTAGGTAATAATTTGGTTAACATTGCAGCAACATCTGTCGCCACGGTTCTTGCTGTGAATCTTGCCGCATCTATGGCAGGTAAGATTTCTGACGAAGCCGCATCATCTATTGTAACCATCATAATGACCATCGTCATTCTTATTGTCGGTGAAATTACGCCAAAGATGATTGCCCGAAGAATTAGCGAACCCTTCGCCAAAATGGCTGCCTATCCCCTGCTTATCCTGATGATCCTTTTCTTCCCTATCGTTTTGATAACCAGCGGCATTGTTAAGGTTTTGAGCCTGATTTGGAAAAAGAAATCCGACCAGGAGGTAACCATAACAGAGGAAGAATTGGAAAACATCCTGGATACCGCTGAAGACGAAGGTGTTATCGACGAAAATGAAACCGAGCTTCTGCAATCCGCATTGGAATTTACCGATTTGGATGCAGGCGATATTCTGACTCCCCGAATTGATGTTGTTGGCTTTGAAATCAACGACTCTATTGATGATATTCTTTCCGTCGTTTCTGAATCTCAGTTTTCCCGTTATCCTGTCTATGAACGGACTGTTGACCATGTGGTTGGCATTTTGTATGTTAAGCATCTACTGAAGGAACTGGCAGAGAAGAAGACTGTTAACCTGCAAGAGCTTCTGCTGGAACCCATTTTCATTCCCAAATCCATGCATCTGCACGAAATTATGAAT
>JAZNCG010000025.1:0-8525 GCA_045587405.1 Ructibacterium sp.
TGCTTCCTTTAAAAAATCTATTTTTCTGGGTTACTTTAGCCATACAGGTTTCAGGGTTATAATCTTCGACAATTCCAACCATATCATATTCTCTTATATAAGAACTACTTGCATAGTGTTGCTCCGTGCCTCCTGGCTTTCCAAAATAAAATCCGGTAGTATAATCCCTATGACTAACCTTTTTTAACTCCTCTATCCACTCAGGGTCTGTTTTATATTCTTTTGGATTTTCAAAATACCTATCTATCGCCTGCCTATATGCCTTAACCACAGTTGCGACATAGTATTCCGACTTAACTCTACCCTCTATTTTAAAGCTTGATAAACCGGATTCTATCAGCTTATCGATATGCTCTATCATACATAAATCCTTAGAGTTATATATAAATGTACCTCTTTCGTTTTCAAAAACAGGCATATACTCTCCGGGTCTTTGTTCTTCCATTAGATAATACTTCCATCTACAAGGATGCGCACAATTTCCGCTGTTACTGTCCCTATGAGTCATATAATTGCTCAAAAGACATCTTCCCGAATAAGAAATACACATAGCCCCATGAACAAACGCCTCTAATTCCAATTCAGGCTGAACTCTTTCCCTGATTTCTGAAATCTCAGCAAGTGACATCTCCCTCGCCAAAATTACTCTTTTAGCTCCAAGCTCTTTCCACATTCTCGCACTCTTATAGTTGACATTATTTGCCTGAGTGCTTATATGAATTTCAAGCTCAGGCGCTACTTCACGGGTTACTGCAAACATCCCCATATCCGAAAGAATAACTGCATCAACCCCCGTGCCTTTTACTAGCTTTAAATAATCCGCATAATCATCAACATCTCTGTTATGAGGAATAACATTGGCAGTTAAATAAACCTTTTTACCCCGTTGGTGAGCATATTCAACTCCTTCACGAATTTCATCAATAGTAAAATTATCCGCAGCAACACGAAGGGAAAATTCCTCACCTCCTATATAAACAGCGTCCGCACCGTATTCAAAAGCCTTTTTCAGCTTATCTAAATTTCCGGCTGGAGCCAGTAATTCAGGTTTCTTTATCATTTTTATCTATCCTTTCTTTTATCTGTAAAATAACTGCAAAGGGACACCTTAATCCGAAGCATCGGATGCAAAGGTGCCCCTTTTCTTTTCTATAATTGACTTATTTTAGACTATTATATATCATAGTCTATTCCAAAATAATCACAGATACCCTGAGCGATACCCTCTGCATACAACCTTTGATACCTTTCATCCCTCAATATGTCAGCATCTGCCTCTGTATCAATAAAAGCTGTTTCTAACAATGCAGCTACCATATCTGTGTTCTTTAAAACTGAAAATGTAGCAGATTTAACACCACGATTAGTCAATCCAACCTTTTTAAGAACACCTCTTTGTATGGCTTTTGCAAGAGCCTTACCCTCATAGGAGCCGCTACAATAATATGTTTCTGTTCCTGTGCCTCCGCCTGCGTTACAGTGAATAGACAAGAACATATCTGCATTGGCGTTATTGGCAATCTCCGCTCTCTTTTTTAAGCTGGCTCCAACAGATTCAGTTGAAACATTAGACTCTAAACTCTTTCTTGTCATAATAACCTTAATGCTGTTTCCTTTTGAATCGCTGATTCCTTCAAGAATATCCTTCGTTTTCTCAGCAATATAAAATGTTATATCCTGTTCACGCAAACCATTTCCAACAGCACCTGTATCCGTAATACTATAGTTATGCCCCGCATCAATAACAACTACTATCTGTCCGGGCTGGCGTTCCACAACATAATCCTCTTCAGGTTCTTCCTTAATATCAGGTTTTACTACTTCAGGCTTGTTCTGAGGAGCTTCTTCTTCAACTTCGACTTCTTCTTCAACTTCGACTTCTTCCTCAATCTCAGGCTCTTCAACAAAATCTTCGTATTCAACCTCTTCAGTTTCCGGAAGTTCTTCAACTTCAAATTTATCGTCAGGAATTATTTCATAATCCAACTCATAATCCGCATCTGCTTCGCTTATAACAACTTCGTCTTGCGCACTGTCCTGTTGCCCGATATATGACATTGAGTTGTATACAACTTGTGCAACAAAACCACGATTTGCCGAATTATTGACTCTTACCTTAACACCTGCAACCAAATCATACTTTTGAGCTACATTTAAAAAGCCCGAATACCATTTAGGTCCAATCTCAGATAAAGAAGCATCTCCTACACCGGAAGCACAAACAACCATCTTTATAGATTGCTCATCAGTTACAAAATCGTTAGGACAAAAAGTCCCATCAGACATACCGTTTACATATCCGTATTCATAACAAAATGAAATATATGGAACAGCCCAAAAATCCTTTTCGATATCACTAAAAGGAAGTTCTATCGGTTGATAACGATTAGGGTTGTATCCATTAGCTCTTGCAAGAATTGTACAAAACTCTGCTCTTGTTATGCTCTCCTTTGGAGCAAACTCTGTTTCGCTACGGCCTTGAATAACACCAATACTGCTCAAATTCTCTACTGCTTTATAATAGGAATCCGTAATAGAAACATCTTCAAAAAAGCCTCTACCAAAAACTTGTAGCGGAAGCGCAAGCATCAGCAGTGCAACTACTAATATTATTGCCGCTGACTTTTTGCTTTTCTGCATGAAAAATCACCTCATAAATTTGTTTTTTGAAATCCGAAGGACATTTCTCATCAAATTTCTAAGGACATTATACCCATAACATCCTTGCATATTATATCACATTTTAAGGCAAAAATCAAGTAAATCAAGCATTTTTTCAAACAAATACCCTTTTTAGGCAAGTTTTTTGGTTGATTTTCACAAAAATTCAGAATGTAAATATTTCCCAATTTATCCTCAAAATATACCCTCTTGTGGTATATTTTTTATAACAACCCCCAAAATATTGTGTTATATTTATTTATAAATTATTTCCCAAACATATTCTTAAATAAATTAATTATCTAAAAAATCATTAAAATTTTGTGCAACTTTTTCTGAAAAACAGCTGATTTTTTCCACTTTCTTCCAAAATTACACTTGAAATTTTTCTTTCTCCATAATATAAAGATTATCACATAAAATTTTTATCCGCAAAAACTTCACCATATCTTCCAAGCAATCAAAAAAGACTTTTTCCTCAACACCACATTTATAATTATGGAAGTAAACACATTTATCTCTTCCTTCTATATAGTAAGTTGGAGTTTCTTCATCATATACTCTTGAATTAGATATGTACGCACGCAAATAAAAGCAAGGTTTTTCCCCAATTCCATCAGCCTTGAACATTTTTTCGCTTGCCATCTCTTTATAGCAAAACTTCAACAACTCCTCTATTTCCCCATATAGTTTTTTCCCATAACTCTCTCGTCTTACTCTATCAAATTCCATTAATCTCGGTCTTTTAGCCGTAATCCCAAGTTCATCATCCCGTGCCGTCAATGAGCTCGGATGCATTCTGTATTCATATATCGGCGACTTTTCCTTTATGTGTTTTACAACAAAGATGCTGTTCATCTGCATAAAGTAATCATAGTCCTCCAGCATAAACTGATTGGGAGAGTACCCACCCAACACTTTGTTTGTAGCACCTCTGTATAAAAAAGCTGCTCCTATTGTGTTATTAGGAATAATATTCAGCATCGGTGTAACTTCAGGCAGAATAACATTTCCACTCCCTATAGGAAACTCAAACCACCCATGGTTTACCATTCTCTCTCCATTTTCATTTATCAATCTCATATTCCCAATAACCATATCGGCGTTCTTATTAAAATTCAATTCCTTTACCATGATTTCCAGACATTCGGGAAGCATCCTGTTGTCTGCGCTAATCCATGTATAAAATTCACCTTTTGCCACTGAAAATCCTCTGTTTAACGCATTGGGAAGTTTTTCATTTTCTGTTTTTATAACCTTTATTCTGCTATCTTTTTTAGCATACTCTTCGGCAATTTCTCCACTTCTATCAACAGACCCATCATTAACTATTATCAGCTCAAATTTTTTATAGGTTTGTTCCAAAACAGAATCAATTGCTTCATTAATATATTGTTCGCCGTTATAAACAGGAAGTACTACTGAAACTATGCCCTTACAGTATTCATATTTAATTTTTATACTTTTAAATTTTTTCTTAAATATTGGTCTTTTAATTTTTATCATTTCTAATCTTTGTAAGTACCGCTTTAAAGCTTTCTTCTTCACATTCCTTGTAATAGATTTCAACGGTACTACCCTTCGCCTTTAATTTCTCTTTTTCTTTTTTTGCAATTCTGCATCTCTCTTCAATATATCTTTCGTCCCATTTCCATGCACTATACCCCTCTTTACTGAGTCTGTAAGATGTTTCAATTCCTGCCATAATTGTCTTTTTAATATGTACTTTATTAAATCTTTCAGGATTAACACAATGTTTAACATACGCCTTTGGCTGAACCCCTATTTCCCAACCTTTCTTCTGAGCAAGAAAACATATCGCAGTTTCTTCTCCGCCTTGGAAATCCTCGCCAACTCTTCCGTAGTTTTCGGGAAATCCTCCCAGTTCAAAAAGACTCTCACGGCGTATTCCAAAGCATGCACCATAAGGGAATTCATATTGCTCTTTTATCCTTCTATACTTCTTAAATGGCACAACATATTGACTCCATAACCCTTCTTTTCCTTCTAAAATAATCTCGGGTTTTGGAGTAGGGGTTTCCAAAAAAATCTGTCCACCCACAATAGCAACTCTTTTGTCTTTTTTAAATGCATCTGCAATATTTTCAACCATATTTTCATCAGCAACCGCATCATCGTCTATGTATATTAGAATATCGCCTTCTGCATTTTTCGCCCCTGCATTTCTACTATATGATATCCCTCTTTTTTCTTCTCTGAATACCTTTATTCCATCTGGCAATTGAACTTTTTCCAAAGAATCGTTTATAACAACTATTATTTCCATCTTGTATTTACTAATTTTCTGTTTTAAAATCGATGCGACTGCCCTTTTAAGACTCGGACTGTCTTTCATTGTGCAGATTATTACTGTAATCAAAGACACCTCGTCGCTCCCAAACACCTTACCACCTTTTCTTCTTTTTTCCCTTTTGCATCGTAGTTCATTAATACCCTTTCTTAAACCTATCAAAAGTCCTCCCCTTTTCAGGTCTGCAATGGTTCTGATGCTTATATTAGGTTTATTTCCCATAGCTTTTTACCTCCGCCTTAGTATGAAAAATTCCAAATAACTCAGTTCCTCCATCTACCTTTACGACTGCAGCTCCATCACAATAATCATAATAGCTTATGGGATTATCTTCTCTGTTTTCCAAGCCGATTGCCAGAAAATATTCCCCGGATATCAACTGATTTTTAAATTTAAACTCCACCCATTGTTTTGCATTTGGAACAAGCTTTGCTCCACCTTCTTCTGCATCAATTACCAGAATATCAAGACCCTGTAAATTTCTTACCGAAACTGACAAATTAAGCCCCTTTTCATCAATCAACGGCAGATTAAGATATATTCTTATGGTTACATTCTCTCCATACTTCCATATTTCAGGGCACTCTACCTTCTCAATTGCTCCTACAAAACTTCCAAATCTATTAATCATACCTCCTGCAAATCCATTAATTCCTAAACATTCTCCTGTAACTTTTGCCTCCATATATGCTGAAGTAACTTTTTGAACATCTCCGTCCGCAATTATCTTTCCTTTATCTATCCAGATAGCTCTGTCACATATTTTTCGCACAGCATCGTTGTCGTGAGTTACAAGCAATATCGTAATGCCTTTTTTCTTTAATTCCATAATTTTGTTGTAACATTTTGCTCTGAACAAAAAATCTCCTACTGCCAAAGCCTCATCTATAATCAATATATCGGGTTGGCTACATATTGCCACAGCAAACGCCAACCTTAGAAACATTCCGTCGGAATAAGTTCTTACAGGTTGATAGGCGTATTCACCGATATCGGCAAACTGCAATATCTGCGGGATTATCTTCTTAGTTTCATTCTTTGTCAAGCCCATTATGTTCCCACTTAAATATATATTTTCTATTCCGCTGTACTCCGGATGAAATCCTGCCCCCAACTCTAAAAGGGCTGAAATTCGCCCATCTACCATAATCTTTCCGTCTGTAGGTTTTGTTATTGAGCAAATAATCTTTAAGAGAGTTGATTTCCCCGAACCGTTTCTGCCAATTATTCCAACTGTTTCTCCTGAATAAATACAAAAGCTTACATCAGATAATGCGACCTTTGTTTTTTTCTCCCCTAAAAACCCTCTCTTTTTTAAAAAATATTCTTTTTTTAAATTCTTAGCCGAAATTCTTATCATCTTTTTTCTCCTAAGCAAATTTCTATGCCCTTATTATATAACAAACTACTAATCCCGTCAATTTATAATAACTCTTTCAAAATAAAAGAAAAAAGGATTGCAACAAACGGACTTTTAAATCCCTCTGTCACAACCCAAATACTCCGACTAAAGGTGCACGGTCTTTATAGAATATTAAATTCATTTTTTATCATATGATGAAATCAAGTCTATAATATCACTTAATAACTCTTGTTGCGTCGGCGTAAAATCCTTAATCTTCTCCACTAAATAGGTAAGAAATACCGTACTTTCAGGATGGGCCGCCTCCCCAACCAAGTAGTCCATAGAAATATTGAGAGCCTGCGCAATATAAAAATATTTACTTATGCCACCCTCTCTTTTTCCGCCTTCTAATTCGCAAAAATAGTTTTTACTCATATGCGCATATTCCGCCATCTGCTCTTGCGTATATCCAACTTCCCTGCGACGACTCTTGATTTTACTTCCGATCCGGTTTAAATCCAACTCTTGCTTCTCTTTGAACTTCATATCGAATCTCCCTCTTATAGTTTTTCTATTATAAATAATACCACTACAAATTATATTTTAAAACAATATATTTTTTAATTGTACAATGATTTAATGATTTTGGGGAAATATTATGTAAATTCAATATATTAGCCTTTGTTTTATTGTGTAAAATTGCAAGCTATTTCTTATTTTAACAAGAATTTTACCATCTATTCTCTTTTTTATTTTTTAACAAAGTCAATCTCTATATAAGTTTTATAGCTTTCATCCGCTTCAAGATACTTAACCTCATTATATTTTATGCCTCAACCCTTCCTCTCGGAGTGCAATTGGCCGGTTCAAATCCCAAGACATAATCTTGCTCACCCATTATCTTCCATTCAACAAATTTATCTAACAATTTTTTATAAATTTTCATCTTTAATCCCTTTTGAATTTTCGGGTTAAATATACCAACCTCCGCTATAGAGTCTTTTTCTTCTAAATCATAATAATAACAACGCTCTATGTAATCTCTTTGGGGTTTTCCATTTTAAGCCTGTTATCAATATCCGTTTGAGCGAGCTCTGTACTTGCCTTTTGTAAGAGTAACTTCCTCAATTCCCCATGCTTGAAAAATATGTCTTATATATTTATTATCCATAATTTTTTCTAAATTCCGCATCATAAAAAAAAGAGATGCCAAGTAGCATCTCTTTTGTATTTTAGTGACTAATAGCAACTTCTGTTTCCTTATCAAACAAGTGAATTTTATTTGCATCAATCGCAATCTTAATACTCTCGTCATTCTTAGCAGTTGTTCTCGGGTTAACTCTTGCTGTAAAATCGTTTCCTGCAACCTGGAAATACAAGAATTTTTCAGCACCCATCATTTCTACCAAAGAAACTTCAACATCTGTTGTACAATCAGGAGCTGCAGAAATGAAAGCTTCATCATCATAAATATCCTCAGGACGGATACCCATAAGAACTTCTTTGCCATTGTAAGCCTGAATTTCTTCTTTCTTACCTTTACCATCAGGCAACTTAACAGAGAAATTCTCTGCCTTTAAGTATGTTCCATCAGCCTGACAATCAACAGTAACCGAAAGGAAGTTCATCTGAGGAGAACCGATAAATCCGGCAACAAAAACATTGCTAGGATAGAGATATAGATTAGCCGGTTCATCAACCTGCTGAATAATACCATCTTTCATAACAACAATTCTTGAACCCATTGTCATAGCTTCTGTTTGGTCATGTGTAACATAAATAAATGTTGTTTCGAGCTTCTTATGAAGTCTACCAATCTCTGTTCTCATCTGTACACGCAACTTAGCGTCCAAGTTAGAAAGCGGTTCATCCATCAAGAACACCTTAGGTTCACGAACGATAGCACGACCTAAAGCAACACGCTGTCTCTGACCACCTGATAAAGCTTTTGGTTTTCTGTCCAAGAGATGTTCGATACCCAAAATCTGAGCAGCTTCCTGAACTTTTCTCTTGATTTCGTCCTTTGGAACTTTTCTTAACTTAAGACCAAATGCCATATTATCAAAAACTGTCATATGAGGATAAAGAGCATAGTTCTGGAAAACCATAGCTATATCTCTGTCTTTAGGAATGATATCGTTCATAAGTTTTCCATCGATATAAAGCTCACCCTCTGTAATTTCTTCAAGACCTGCAATCATTCTTAAT
>JAZNCG010000026.1:0-6997 GCA_045587405.1 Ructibacterium sp.
GCTTCTATAATTTGAGGAATAGAGCCGATGAGGAATGCTATAATCGACTGTATAAGTTCGGGAAGTGCCTGAATCAACACAGGAATTGCTTTTATAATGCCTTCCGCAAGACCGATTATGAGCTGAAGTGCTGCCTCTAAAATTTGGGGCAGATTTTCAATTAAAGTTTGACAGATTTGAACTATGACTTGAACGATGGAAGGTATCAGTTCAGGCAGAGCATCTGCGATACCCATTGCCAAAGTCACAATCATCTGCAAAGCTGCCTCGATGATAGCAGGCAGATTGTCAAGAATACCTTGAACAAGGGTCATTACAAGCTGTAAAGCACCATCGGTAATCTGTGGTAGTGCTGTAATCAAGCCTTGCAAAATAGCAAATATAATCTGCCCGGCACTATCTACAAGCATTGGTAGGTTATCTATGAGAGCCGAGCCGATTGAGCCTACAATTTCACCGACAATCGATATGATTTTGGGAAGTGCATCCATAAACATCTGTGTTGCAGAGCCGATTGCATTACCGATAACCTCGCTTATTTTTTCCCAATCTCCGTTAGCTTCTATGAGACCGCTTGTAAACTCACCAAGCAAAGACACACCGTCATCGGCAAGTGTCTGCAATTGCGGAAGCAGAACCAAGCCGAGTGCATTTTTCGCTGCAGAGCTTCCGGCTTTCAACCTTTGGAGGGAATCGTCAAACGCTCCAAGCTGACTTAAGGACTCCTCCGAAAGTACAGCACCCATAGCTTTTGCTTCTTCGGTAAGGGCAGCAATGCCTTCTGAACCTTGAGCAATAAGAGGGTTCAGCTCTTGAGCACTTTTTCCGAATAACTGCATTGCAAGTGCATCTCTCTCGGTTTCGTTTGCAACATTTCCAAGAGCATCAATACACTCCCAATAGACCTGTTCGCTGTCACGGAGTTGTCCGTTTGCATCGGTTACGCTGACACCGAGCTTTTGATATGCTTCAGCATAAGCCTTTGAACCATCACGAGCAGAAGCCATCGACTTGACTTGCTTTGACATTGATTTTGTGAGTGTGTCCATTGACACATCCACAAGTTCTGCTGCGTAGTTGTATGCCTGTAGGCTTTCCGTAGACAAACCCGTTACTGTACTTGCGGTCAAGATGTTGTCGGCATAGGCAGCCGCATCAACAGTCATGTCTGTTAGTGCTTTTGCTGCACCCACCGCTGCTGTGCCTATTGCAGCGAATGCAACACCCATAGCCGCACCGACACCTTTTACAACCGAACCGAGCTTTTCAAATTTGCCCCCGGCATCGTCACTTTGCTTTCCGGCATCTTCGAGTTCATCACCAAACTCATCGGCTTTTTTCTCTGCATCGTCCAACTCGTCTCCGGCTTTGTCGAGAGCTTCATTGTTTTTCTCAAGCTCTCGTTCCATATCGTTGAGGGTTGCCGTTGCGTTATTAAGTTGGATTTGCCAATTTTGTGTTCTGCGGTCATTTTCACCGAAAGAAGAGGAGGCATTATCAAGGGCAGAACGAAGGGTCTCGATTTTTTGTTTTTGTGCTTCGATTTCCTTGTTCAGCACCTGATTTCTCGCAGTTAGAGCTTCAACTGAATTATCGTTTTTGTCGAATTGCGACTGAACGACTTTCATTTCCGAACCGAGAACTTTGAAGGATTGGTTTATTTCCGTGAGAGCTTTTTTGAACTCTTTTTCACCATCAAGACCGATTTTCAAACCAAAATCATCCGCCATCTAAACCACCTCCTTAAATGCCGTCCGGGATGATGTCGTCTATGAACAACTCCCGTTTTGGTTTAGAAATCCCGGTATATTGCTTATGACATTCCCATAAGTCCATAAGCAAACCAAAAGGCATCAGCCACACCTCATCCTGTGACAGACGAAGGTGGGCGATGCCGTAATATAAAAGTCGAGTAAATAACTCTTCGTCACTTACTCGACTGCTGCGTTTTTTGGGTCAGCTTCACTTTCGATATTTCTCTTTGTACCTCTGTAGAGAGCCTCTGTGATTGCTGCCTTGTAGTTTGCCATATCAGAAGGAGATGTGAGAAGCTCGACCATTTCCTCTGTAAGCAGGTCTTTCGGTTCATCCTTGTGCTTTAAGTTGTGAACCAAAATTGTCTGATTTGCAAGAAGGGTTATAAGCCAAACAATCTCGCAAAGAGCCATTTCAAAGTTTTCAGCCTTCATCAGCTTATCACCCAAGTTTTCCAAACCGCCGTATCTGCCTGCGATTTCTTTTGTTGCTTTTGTAGTTAAAAGCAAGGTGTATTCTTCATCACCGATAGTGATATTTGCAGAGCGTTCTGTATTCATAAGTCAGTCCTCCTTAATCTTCGTATTCGGGTGTTGTAAAGGAAGGCTCATATACTTCCTTATACCAATTTGTAATTGTAGCTTCGGAAACAGAAGCATCGCCCTCTGTAACCTCTGCTTTCCACGGGTGCTTTCCGTTGGTGTCTACCTTGTTACGGCGAAGGATTGTGCCTTCGATTGTAGGTGTGCTGAATGTGATGCTGTCACCTTTGGTAGCAAGGTTTGTAGCCGGGATACCGAACTTAACACGATACAGCCAATAATACTTGTATTTGCCGTTGGATTTCTTCGCACGGAAGCCAACAGCCACAGGTGAACCGCCATCTTCACTTGCGGAAACAATAACACCACTTGCATCAATGGTGGCCGGGGTAAGGTCGGAAGCAACGGATGTGCCTATATCGTCAACACCCAAAGATAAAGTACCGCTTTTGAATTCCTTTACGATTTCAGAAGCACCGTCATCGGCATAAAGGGTTGCCTCTGCCAATTCAACCGACAAGTCGGCTGTCATAGCTTTTGCCATCTGCACCGGGGTTGCATAGGTTTCAAAGCCGTTTTCGTCCTCGGTGATTTTGGCATAGTATAATTTATCAAGACCAATTGTAGCCATGTTTAATCCTCCATTTCATAGTAGTTTGCTACATCCACAGAGTAGTGGTGGTAGCCTGTTTCTGTTTCATAACCGACATATCTTCGGTCAGTTATGGTGAATTCGTTTTTCAAAAGCAATTTCACAAGTGCGTTTTTGTCTTTTATGTAATTGCCTTTAACATAAAGAGAGAGCCGAACCTCTTGAACATCTATCCCCGGAGTGTTGTCAGCGTGGAGGTCAAAGGAGTCCGTGATAGGAACAACAACGATGTATTTTTTTGGTGCAGTTCCGCTGAACACCCCCGTCTCCATAGGGATTTTCAAAGGAGCGAGTTTTGTCTGTAAGTCAGATAATATGCTCATCGTTTTTTTACCTCCTCTTCAAAAGTTCTTTGCATTGCTTCCATGCAATCATTCTTTGATGCGTTCTTTGCAGGTTTCAAGAATGGCTTTGCAGGCTGTCCGTGTTTGCCGTACTCGATGATGTTGGCAATTTTTGCATTGCTTTCACCATCTCTTCGTGGCTCGGCAAAACCAACCTTAATATTGTGGTTGCCGTTTCTGTCCATCTTAACGGATGTTAGACCGAGAGCGGATTCAAGCTCTCCCGTGGAACGGCTGTCATATTTTGTGCCGGAGCCTACAACAGAAGAGAGTTTGCTTTTCACTTTTTTGAGAACAACCTCACCGCCTGCCTCTAATACCTTTTCAGCAACATCGTCAAAGTCTTTTCCGAGCCGAGAAATCTTTTCCAAGAATTCATCTGGCATTTTAATATCAACCTTTGCCAACAGTAGCCACCACCTTTTTAGCAAGAACCTCCGTGTACATTCCTCGACCTTTTACATCTTCAACGGAAGTTATTTCAAAACGCTCATCGTTAATGACAATGATATGGTCTGTTGTGATTTCAAGATCAGGAATTTTACGAAAACGGAAAAGGTCTGTTGCTTCGGAGAAAGCGGCGAGATTTGCCCACCGCTGACTTCCGTGCCGACCCTCTCTGTAAATGCGGATAGAAGCGAGGACTTCATCCGTTGGTGCGGTGAAACCCTCGCTGTCTTTCACTTGCTTGATAGTAACAATGTCTGCAAAAGCATTCATTTTACCAAAACTCATAATCACACCTTCCAATCTCGGTCGAGCCTTAAAAGAAGGTTAACTGTGTTCCATACTTGCTGTCCGGCTTGAACATTATCCGCAAAGAAACCACCCGTGCTTCCGTCCCTTGATTCGTAGAAATGGGACGAAAGCATTATAACCGCTTGTTCGGTTGTAGACGGCATGGGATTGTCGGCATAAAACCCAGCCGGGATATGCTGATAGCTTTCCGCATAAGAGACAGCAGCGGTGATGTAGCCTTTCAGCAATCCATCATCCGCTGTATGGGTAAGAATAAGATTCTGTTTTACTTTTTCAAGTAGAGCATCCATCACCGCTACCTCCAATCATTTAGGCTGTTGCGCCTTTCATCTGCAGGAGCTGAATTCCTTCGGGAAGAATAATCTTTCCGTCAACTCTTTCAGTTCCTACAAAGCCGACCTGTCCGTTTGTGGAGTAAAGCTCGACAAGACGCTGTACTGTTCTGCCTGTTCTGTCGGCAATCCAGTAGTTATGGAAATCACCGAAAGCAACGGCATAAGCACCTGCTTCAAGAGTAGGAACATAGGGAGAGGTGTGAATTTCATAGCCGAGAAGTTTATCGGGCTGACCTGCCTGAACGGAAGGCTGCCACAAATACTGTCCGTTCTGGTCTTTGAGCTTTCTCAAAGCAGAAACCGTAGAGTCGTTCATAAGGAACTTTGCGTTCTTTCTGTAAGGACTCTTAAGTGCATAGATGAGAGCAATAATTTCATCGGTAGTGATAGCTGTTCCGCTTGCGGAAGTTACACCTACCTGTCCGCCTTTAGCGGTGAAAAGACCTGTAGGCTGACCTTCGCCTGTACCGATGCAGAAAGCCTCTTCTTCGGCAACACCGAATGCATATGCAAATTCCTTTGCAATGTAATCTTCAACATCAAACATACTGTCTTCAAGAAGCTCTGTGCTAACCTTGATAAGGTCTGTAAGTTTGAAAGCATCGATGTTTTTCTGGTCGAAAGTAGGATTGCTTTCAGTAAATGGTGCATTTTCGGCAGTCCATTTCGCTACTGTATGAGAAGCCGCAACCGGGATTTTTCTCTCACTGTCGGTAGAGACTGTTTTACAAAGCTTACGCATAACATTCTCTTCCATGAGCGATTCTACAATCTGTCTTTCAAACTCTGTAGGCACAAGGTAACCGCCGTTTGCATCGGGATCGGTAGAAAGCACATTGTGAATTAGGGTCTTGCCACGAAGCAGACATCCAAAATCCTGCTTATACGCATCGGAAGCACGTCCGACCTTTTCCTTAACCGCACCGTTGGGTGTGTTCACGATAGGATTGGATGTTGCTTTGGAAAGTTCCGCATCGAATGCTTCCTGTCTTTCAAGTCTCTGAATCTCTCTGCCGTAGTCCTCGATTTCCTTTTCCATACGAGCGTATGTAGCATCATCCTCGGCAGTAAGTACGCCTTTTTCGGTTCTGTGGGTTTCAAGGAAAGCCTTTGCCGCTTCCCAAGTCTTATTACGCTTTTCACGAAGTTCCATAATAGTCATAAAAAATTCCTCCTAAATATGTTTTTTAATTAAATTAAGTCGTTCCATGAGCGAGTCAACGGAGCGACCTTCGGTTGTGGTTTGTGCCGGTGTGGTGTTGCAAATCTTTTCGATTTTTTCCATCAGCACCGCATTGGCATCTTTTCGACAGAACAGCATAGAATCATGTCCTTTATTCTTGAAAGGATTGTCTTTCTTGGAATTTTCATTATCCTCGTCATCTTCCTTTTTCGGAGGAGTTTTTTCCTTACCATCCTCTTCAAGTTCAAGTTCATCATCGTCCTGTTCTTTCTGTTTCTCTGCGTTACGAAACAGAATTTCATCGGCAAAGCCAAGCTCTACAGCTTTTCGTGCATCCATCCAAGTTTCCGCATCCATAAGGTGAGACAGCTTGGTTCGGGACATTCCCGTTTTGAGTTCATAAGCATTCAAAATGGATTCCTTGACCTCGTTCAACATTTCGATTGCTTTTTGCATTACTGCGGTATTGCCCATAGCAACTGTCATGGGGTTGTGAATCATAAGCATGGATACCGGGGAAACATACACAGTTGAGCCTGCCATCGCAATGACGGAAGCAGCGGATGCCGCAATGCCGTCAATCTTCACAGTTACATTGCCCTTGTAGTCCTTGAGCATATTGTAAATCTGTGCCGCAGCAAAACAGTCACCGCCGGGAGAGTTAATCCAGACTGTAACATCACCGTTGCCTGCGGATAATTCTTCGTTAAACAATGCCGGAGTTACATCATCATCAAACCAACTTTCCTCTGCGATTGTTCCGTTTAGGTGCAGGATTCTCATCTGCGTTTCCTCGTTCTTCGTCCAATTCCAAAACTTCTTCGGTTTCATCATTTTCCTCCTTTACATCGGTATTGGTTTCTGTGCCTGTGAAAGCACCTGCGTTTGCGAGAGGTAACATCGCACCGTTGATGAGGTAAAGGTCACCGCCTTGTTCGGCAGGAATGCGGTCTTGGTTTTCAAGTTCACGGATATCGTTTGCACTCATCCACCCGTTCTGCCTTGCAATTGCGTAACCGTTCATGCGGCTTTGATAATCACCTCGGAGCAGACCTTCCAAATTGAAATTTATAAAGTACTTCTTTTTGTCATCTTCCGAAAGCAGAACTCGTGATATTGACTGCTCCCAGCGGATAACCCAAGGGTCAAGGGTGTACTTTACAAACTCAAGGGATTGCTGCTCTATATTAGAAAAGCTCGACTTCTCAAGGTCACCGACCATATGTGGTGGAACTCTGAAAATTCGAGCAATTTCATTAATTTGAAATTTCCTTGTTTCAAGGAACTGTGCCTGTTCAGGGGAAATACCAATCTGCGTGTATTTCATTCCTTCTTCAAGCACGGCAATTTTGTGAGCATTGGAGCTTCCCTTGAAGGTAGCATTCCAACTCTCACGAACCTTTTGTGGGTCTTTGATTGTGCCGGGG
>JAZNCG010000027.1:0-4741 GCA_045587405.1 Ructibacterium sp.
CTTGTTATAGTCTATATAATTTTCCAAAAAAGTATAATTATCATCCTCGATTTCATATATAATGCTATCAATTTTTTCTTTAGTTGTATTTCCTATGACCTTATTAGTATCAATATCATATTTCTTTATAATAAACTCTAAATACCTTTTTTCTAAAATGCTTTTCAATGAATATGTTTGAGTGCTCCATTGCTCCATACTGATTTATCTCCTTATATAATTTTTGCTCCATTGCTCCATACACAAAAGCTCTTTTTGTGTTTATTCGTAGTATTCTTTTATTTTATTATAATATAAAAAAACACTTGGAGCAATGGAACATTTAAATTTTATATAAAAGAATTAAAAATATATGGAGCATTGGAACACCAAAAACGAAGGTTTTTGAAACTTTATCAACTTTTCCCAAAATCAAATACCAAAACGGGTATTGGGAAGCATACTTGTCCCAATACCCGTTTCAAAAACAAAGTTGCAATACTCAACCCTTTACGGCACGATACAGAGTTGATTTTGAAACTCCGGTAAGTTCTGTGATTTCTGTTATGGAATATTCCTTTGTTTTATACAGAGCAATAGCTTTATTTAGTTTCTCGTTTGCAGTTTTTGGTCTGCCACCGAATCGTCCTCTTGCTCTTGCAGCTTTTAGTCCCTCTGCTGTTCGTTCTGCCAATACATCACGTTCAAACTGTGATAGACTTGAAATTATAGTAAATAACAATCTGCCTGTAGAAGATGTTGTGTCAATGGTTTCTTTTAATGATACAAGCCTGATATTATTATCGTTAAAAAACTCCATAAGCTCGGCAAGGTTTTTTACAGACCTTCCTAATCGTGAAAGCGATTCAATAACTATTGTATCTCCCGAACCAACTTCTGAAAGAAGTTTATCAAGTTCAGGTCTGTTTTTCTTTGTGCCCGAAATCTTTTCACAGAAGATTTTATCCACCTTATAATTTTTCAAAGCATCTGTCTGACGGTTTAAGCATTGGTCTGCCGTAGATACTCTTGCATATCCGTAAATCAATTAAATTCACCTCTTGTCATATTTCCTATTATAGAAATCTGCAATAACTTCCATTATTGCCAAAATAACTATTTTTACATACTTCATATAAAAAACCATTCCTTTCAATCTGAGAATTGTTAAATATACTTTTATCTTCTCAAAATTCATATATGTAGTCCTCGATTTCATCTAAAGTAAAACCTGCTGCTATAAGCTCGTCAATATCTTCTGGGGAATATCCTTGACAAGACGCTATTGACTTTAAGCTTTCTAAAAATTCATCACTTGTGCTTGTCGTTTTTCCGTTACCTAAGCTTACAGATGAAAATGAGCCATAGTCCCACCAACCTCTGCCGTAGTAATAGCTGTATTCAAAGGCATCTCGCTCTGTAGCCCCGTCGGGTCTGATTTTTAAAATTTCTCCTTCTGAAATTTCGATTTGTTCAAAATCTCCGCTTTTAAGAGCTTTAAATAAAGGCTGATAATCTACAAGAGCTTTATAAAGAATTTCATCAGTAGAGGCATATACATACATTTTCAGCTTTGGAAAATGTAGAATAGAGAGAGGGCTATCACCTTTTACAAGCCAAATATTATTTCTATCGTCTATTAGAGAATAAGCAAACGAACCCTCGCAAAGTTCCGCAGTATATCTGAGGGAGTCAAAACCCAAGCCTAAGTGTTTCTGACTTTCAACAACCTGAACCGCTATGTAACTGTCGGTTTCTATCTTCGTTTTAGATAACTTAAATTTATGCCGCAATTCTTTGTCATTTGATAAAACCCCGTTATGAGCAAGAGCAAACCGAGTATTATTACATTTACCAGAAAATGGGTGGTTATTATAGTTTTTCTTTTCGCTACCTTGTGTCGAATGTCTTGTGTGACCTATCAAAGCCACAATGTCATCTGAATGTTTGAAATTCATTCTGTAAGCAGATTTACTGTCTTTTATAATATTAATGCCACCGGAGCTTGTAAAAGCAATTCCGGTGGCATCCGTACCTCTTACTGCTGATTGCTCAGCTAAAGAATTAGTTAAATCAGAAAGATTTTTGATTTTATCATTACTGTAATTTACAAATCCATATAAACCGCACATTTACATCTCCTCACTTTCTGTTGATATTTCATTTACATAGAGCCTTTTTGATTTCAAATATTCGATAAGTTCGTGCTTTTTCGGTAAAATTCTTGATACAAAATCCGACCAAGATAAATCTTCCATCTCCTTGTCTGTCATATTGATTGCACAATAGCAAATTTCATCAACCAACTGTAAAGTTGCAAGGAATGTCTTATAGCGAAGTGTACCTCTGAACAGACGAAATTCTATGGTGTTGTAGTTCTCTAAATTGACTGCTACATATCTGCCCATACGCTTGTCCTTTGCCTTTTTATAGGTTTCTTCTGTAGTGCTTGAAATGGTTGCATATTTTGCCGCCCAATGATTCAAGTTATCAAGAGTTCTGCGACTGAATTTTACAAGCTCGTTCCAATGTCTTTCTACAAAGAAAACAACTCTGCCAATAGCCTGTTCCTGCTCATCATAATCTTTTCCAAATGCGGAGCGGGAACAATGGATATGTAAGCCGCAAGTTGAAGTATTATGGGAGCGGTAGTCCATTTCAACCGCTTTTTCAAATACATCAAGCCAATTCATATTGTTGATGTGATAGTCAAGTGTCATTGGATGAGACACCATTTCAAAACCGTCATTTATACTGCCATCGTGTTTGCAGTAAATCCTTTCCTCGTTTTTATTCGCAATATCAAGCAAGTTTTGAGCATTTGAGTGTTCTTCGCCGCCTTTGTCGATTTCCAATTCAATCCCATAAAAAAGATTGCCTGAGCCGTAGAATATAGGCTCAGGCTTATAACTGTAATTTTTAATTGCATCATTATTAAGTTTTTCAAAACAATCTCTGCAATATGGGTAGTCCTCGCCATCCTCATATAAAGCATCCTCGTTATGTATCAATCTCCCGCAATCTTCACAAGTGGTGTAACTGTATTCGTAACAATGACTACAAAGAGTATAATTAGAATCGCCCTCTGCATTATCTCTCCAAATTCTGTCACCGCAGTTATCACAGGTGGTTGTGCATCTGTTAAAACAATCCTCGCAAAAAATCTGTCCATCAAAACTGTGTGTATGTCCTTCCGTTAATACTGCTCCACATTCAGAGCATACTGTTTTTTCATTCATAATATTTCTCCTTTCAATATTCCTCTGCCAATAACATGGTAGAGTGTGTTTCGTCATCAATTACGAAAATTTTTCCCACATAAAAAGGAGTATCTACACCAAGCAAATACTCCTTTTGGTATTCAGGCTCTTCCTGAATGTGTTTGATTTTCTTTTTACCTTTCTCAACGGTTAACTCAAAGACCTGCAAATAGTCTTTAGGAACCTTCAACCCATCAATACACTCCCACATAAAAATTTGTAGGAGCGGATTGACATTTTCCGCTATCCCTTTTGTAATAAACCTTTTGTTTTTGAATTTTTCCACAATGTTTATTTCACTCCTTTATAGTTTATATAAATAAATAATATATAAACTTCAAGGTGTATCATGCGACAAAACAAATGCAATTAGTTTTAAACAGTTGAACACTTATATAAAACAAATTCTAAAATCGAAAGGATTGATTTTATGTATCGGAAATTCTCTGATATCCCTGCAATAATGACTTTTTTGGAAGCTCGTGCGGTACTTAAAATAGGTCGCAACAAAATGCTCGAACTAATACATTCTGGCGAGTTGCAGGCTTTTCAAATTGGAAATCGCTGGAGGATAAAAAGGGAAAGTTTATTTGAATATATAGACGGACAGTAAAAAAAGAGTATCTCGTTTCGTGCGAGATACTCTTTCTCTTTTCCCTTATGCAGCAGCATTCAAATTAATGCTTTCAATAACCTTGCGAATTCCTGCCCATACAGACAAATCCGTAAACACCTCTACAACACTTCCTCTGTCGGTAAAAGGAGAATCCTGCAAAACAGATAAATCTTTCATCATTCCGTTATGAACGATATATTTTACAATCTGATTTACAAAATAAATCTGTCTTGAATCAAGATTTGCATTATTAAGAAATTCAGAGAAGGCTTCTTTTGCGGCATTCATATCGAGCCCAACAATCTCACGGACAAATTCCCCAAGCGGTTTCTCTCCATACTCGGCAGTATATTCATCTCTTGTGCCGACTTCGTTCCACAAAATCTTTTCAAGCTCTGCCACATCATCTTTTGTAAGTGGCACATTGCTTTTTAACTTCGCAATTACGCTATTATCTTGATGCTGTCTTACGTAATATTCCGCTTTAGCTCTGTAATTTTTGAGGTCATCGCTTTCAAGTTCCGCTTTTCTTTAATTAAGGCTTATCATATATTGATATAAACTATCGTTCAACCAAGCCATATTTAACTTTAATTCTTTCGATCTTGTCTATCATTGGCTCGGATATAAACCAAAGGAAAAAGGCAGTCCCGAGTGCATGGATTAAATCAAATGGTATTCCCATAATATAGGCGGCTTCAATCATATCCCAATTTATTTTACTTTGCCACATAATAACGGATGCAGGGTTCATGATTCCGCCGTATATTGCAAGTGTTGCAATAAATCCAAAGATGCAAAGGGATGCTTTGGTCTTCCGTAAGAATCCTTTTTTGAAAAGTATTCCTGCGATAAAACCTATAATACCAAAGGCAAACATCTGCCA
>JAZNCG010000028.1:0-11596 GCA_045587405.1 Ructibacterium sp.
GGCGAAGCTTTGGAGTGGCCGTTTTTCAAAGGCCACAGATACATTAGTAGATGATTTTAACTCGTCTATTCGATTTGATGCAAGAATGTATGCAGAAGACATTCAAGGTAGCTGCGCCCATGCGCAGATGCTTGGAAAACAAGGGATAATACCTATGAATGACGCTGAATTGATTGTTAAAACATTAGGCGAAATTAAAGATGATATTGAAAATGGTAAGGTTGAATTTTCAATTGATGCAGAGGATATCCATATGAATATAGAAACTATTCTGATTTCCAGAATTGGCGATGTGGGTAAACGCTTGCACACAGGCAGAAGCCGAAATGACCAGGTGGCTTTGGATATAAGAATGTATTTAAGAAAAGAGGTTGACGAAATTTCCGTTTGCCTTAAGGAACTTAGAGAAACATTGTTGCAAATTGCCGAGAAGAATGTTGCGACGATTATGCCCGGATACACTCATCTTCAAAAGGCACAGCCAATAACATTAGCGCATCATGTTATGGCTTATTATGAGATGTTTAAGCGTGATGGGGAGCGTCTTTGTGATTGCAGAAAGCGTATGAACATAATGCCTTTGGGCTCAGGGGCTTTGGCAGGCACGACCTATCCCTTAGACAGAGAATTTGTTGCCGAAAAGCTGGGCTTTGATGGAGTTACGCAAAATAGCTTAGATGGTGTTTCGGATAGGGATTTTGTATGTGAATTGGCGTTTGATTTATCTTTGGTTATGGGGCATCTCAGTAGATTTTCAGAGGAGATAATTCTTTGGAGTTCTCATGAGTTTGGTTTTATTGAGCTTGATGATGCTTACAGTACAGGTTCAAGCATTATGCCACAGAAGAAAAATCCTGATGTCGCAGAGCTTGCAAGGGGAAAAGCAGGCAGAGTTTATGGTTCGTTAATGGGACTTCTTACCATGATGAAAGGCTTGCCTCTGGCATATAATAAGGATATGCAGGAAGATAAGGAGCAAATCTTTGATGCAGTTGATACTGTTAAGATGTGCTTGCCTGTATTCAGCAAAATGCTTGCAACAATGAGGGTAAGATGTGACAGAATGTTAAATGGAGCAAAGGGCGGATTTACCAATGCAACAGATGTGGCAGATTATTTGGTTAAAAAGGGATTGCCTTTCAGAGATGCTCACAGTGTCGTTGGGCAGATGGTTGCTTATTGCATAGAAAAGGATACGGTTATTGATGAACTGTCTATGACGGAGATGGTGGGATTTTCTCAGTTAATAGAAGAAGATATCTATGAAGCGATTTCTTTGGAAACCTGTGTAAACCAAAGGAAACTTATTGGTGGACCTGCTGTTGAAACAATGGAAAGAGTTATTAATACATATAAAGAATCAGAAAAGAATCAACAAAACCGATAAGTAGTTGGCAGAATGGAGTTTGTTATGAAAAGAATTTTGTTTCAAGGAGATTCTATTACGGACGCAGGGAGAAATCGCGAGGATTTTTTTGGACTGGGATCAGGATATCCGAGCAAGGTTGCGTCTAAAATAGGATTTGAAAATCCTGGAGAATTTGAATTTATCAACAGAGGCATAAGCGGAAACAGAGTTGTGGACTTATATGCCAGAATTAAAAACGATATAATAAATCTTAAGCCTGATTATATGAGTATTATGATTGGTGTAAATGATGTATGGCACGAAATCGGACATCAAAACGGGGTTTCTGCAAAAAAGTATGAAAAAATTTATGATATGCTTTTAGAAGAGGTTAAAGAGGTTTTGCCCGAAATAAAGATTATGATTTTAGAGCCCTATGTATTGCCGGAAAGTGCAACCGTTGGGGAGTTAGAAGATGGCGGGGATAAGTATGAGCTTTTCCGCAAGGAAACGGAATTAAGGGCAAAAATTTCTAAAAAATTAGCCGAAAAGTATAACTTAGTCTTTATTCCTCTTCAAGAAAAATTTCACGAACTTGCAAAAATTCAGCCAGTTTCTTATTGGGTGGCAGATGGCGTTCATCCAACAAATTTTGGACACGAATTTATAGCAAGAGAATGGATTGAGCATTTTAATAAGTATATAAGATAGCAAAAAACGAGGTAGATATATGCGTATATTGGGAATTGATTTAGGCGATAGCCGAACAGGTTTTGCGGTGTCTGACCCTTTGGGGTTCGGGGTTACAACTTTAGAACCCTGCAATTCAAAGGGGATGGGAAAGGTTGCCGATAGAACGGAGAGGTTAGTTTCGGAATACGGAGTTGAAAAGATAGTTTTGGGGTATCCTAAAAATATGGACGGAACTGTTGGAGAAAGAGGAAAGAAAACAGAAAAGTTTTCACAGATTTTAGGAGAGAGAATTCCTAGTGTTCCCGTGGTTTTGTGGGACGAGAGATTAACTACTGTTTCGGCCCATTTGCTTATGAATGAAACTAATGTGCGTGGTGCAAAGAGAAAGGCTAAGGTAGATAGCGTTTCTGCGGCATATATTTTGCAATCGTATCTTGATGGTTTAAAATAGTTAATTAATATATAAAAGGAGGTAGAAAAAATGTCTGAAATTCCTGAAAACGAATACTTAATTGATTTGATTGATGAAGATGGAGAAACAGTTACTTTTGAGCATTTGGATACTGTTCAGTATAAGAACGAAGATTATGTTATTTGTATTCCTTATGATGAAGAAGAGGAAGAAGTAACAGAAATTGTTATATTTTCCATTAACAAGGACAAGGAAGAGGATTGCTTAGAGCAGGTAGAAAATCCAGAAATTCTCTCGGCTGTTTACGAAATCTTCAAAGAGCGTAACAGCGATATGTTTGAGTTTGAAGATTAATTGAAAATAATTAAATGGCGAGCTTTTTAAAGGCTTGCCATTTAATTATTTTGAAATCAATTTTATAATATCATTTCGGTGTTTCTTATTAAGAAAGTGTATGCAACTGCCTGTAAATAAGCCTGTTATAATTCCCGAGATGATTAGATAGGGAGTATACCAAAAAACATCCATCTCACCAAGAACGAGAGAGGCTGTAATGAGTTGTGCCATATTATGTAAAACACCGCCAACTGCACTTATCTCCCATATATGTAAATTTCTTGAGATGCGGAGTAGAAAATATTCCCCCAAAAAGCAGAGTAGTCCTCCTGCAAAGCTGTAAATCAGAGTGGAGGGGTTTCCTGAGAAGAAACTACCTAAAATAATTCTTGCTGAAAGAATTAAAAGGGCTTCTTTTGGAGAAAAGAATATGAGGGCAAAAAGGGTTACAATATTAGAAAGACCTAATTTTATTCCGGGTATTGGAAAAAGAAGTGGTATCTGGGCTTCGATTACAAAAATTGTCAAAGCGACAGCTGTTAAAATCCCGCAGAGAGCAAGTCTTTTGATTTTCATATTATTCTCCTTTCGTGGGTTTTAGGATATTTTTAACTGATTATATCTATTGTTGAATTTTTATTATCAACTATTTTAACAACCAGGTGATGAGGCAGACAAATTATTGGTTTGGTGGTGTTGGAGATTTTGCCCTGAGAAACACATAGTTTGTCGGGACAATCCGAGGAAATAATAGAAATATATCCGTTTCCAACCAACACAGTATTAGAACCATAGATGGAAACAACGGGAATTTCATAGGGCGAGGATATATTTGAAATGTCAACACTTTTATATAATTCGTCGTCTATGTATATTTCTGCAATCGGAGCAGTTGGCTTTAATTTGCCGAAAAAGAAAATAGCTATTAATGATAGAATAATAGCTGTTATAAATAAAAAGATTGATTTTCTATTCATTGAGTTCTCTCCTTTATGTCTAAAATATACAAAAAAATAAACGAATGATTTTAAAAAATATTCTTGGCATAATTCTTAACATATAAATCATACATTTTTTAAGATTTTTTGTCAAGTTTTTGGAAGAAAAGCTTGTTTTTTTATCTAAGAATATGGTATACTATAAAAGAGCTTTTATGCATTTGCGAAAAAGAGAAAGGGTATGTCTTATGAATTATACACTGTTGACTGATTTTTATGAGATTACCATGGCTAACGGATATTTCAAAGAAGGCATGGGAGAAAAGATTGCCTATTTTGATATGTATTTTCGGCAGGCACCTGATGGTGCAGGTTTTGCTGTTATGGCAGGAATTGAGCAGTTGATTGATTATTTGAAGAACCTTAAATTTGACAAAGAGGATATAGAATTTCTGCGTAGCAAAAAAATATTTGATGAAGGCTTTTTAGAGTATTTGGCAAATTTTAAATTCAGTTGCGATGTGTGGGCTGTTCCGGAGGGAACTCCTATTTTCCCCAACGAACCTTTGGTAACTGTGAGAGGTCCACTGCTTCAGGCTCAGTTTATAGAAACTATGGTTTTGCTTACAATAAACCATCAAAGTCTGATTGCTACCAAAAGTAACAGAATTGTAAGGGCGGCAAACGGAATACCTGTACTAGAGCTTGGTTCAAGGCGGGCACAGGGCTATGACGGGGCTATGTACGGGGCAAGAGCGGCATATATTGGCGGTGTTGTTGGAACGGCGTGTACAATATCAGACAGATTATTTTCGGTTCCATCTCTTGGGACTATGGCACATAGCTGGGTCCAGGCGTTTGCTACAGAGTATGATGCTTTTAAAGCCTATGCAAAGGCTTATCCTAATAATTGTGTTTTATTGATTGATACATACAATGTATTAAAAAGCGGAATAAAAAATGCAATTAGGGTTTTTGATGAGGTTTTAAAGCCTTTAGGGATAGAAAATTGTGGCGTTCGTATAGATAGCGGAGATATAACTTATCTTACAAAATGTTGTCGAAAGATACTTGATGATGCAGGCTGGGAAAATGCTAAAATTGTCGCGTCAAATTCTTTAGATGAGTACATTATAAGGGACATTCTTTTACAAGGGGCTAAGATAGATTCTTTTGGTGTTGGCGAGAGATTGATAACTTCTAAGTCTGAACCTGTTTTTGGTGGGGTTTATAAATTGGTTGCATTGGAGGAAGATGGGAAAATCATTCCTAAAATTAAAATAAGCGAAAATGTAAATAAGATTACAACCCCATATTTCAAAAAGGCGTATAGATTATATTCAAGAGAAACAAATATGGCAATTGCAGATTTGTTGACAGCCTATGATGAGGTTATTGATGACACAAAGCCCTATGAGATTTTTGATATGAAAAACACATGGAAGAGAAAGAAGGTGACCGATTTTAAAGCGGTTGAACTTCAGGTGCCGATTTTCAAAAATGGCAAGTGTGTTTATAAGTCCCCTTCTTTGGAAGAGATAAAGGTTTATTGCAAAGAACAGTTAGAAATGATTTGGGAGGAGGTTAAACGGTTTGAAAATCCTCATGAATACTATGTTGATCTTTCCCAGAAATTGTGGGACATTCGATATAAGCTTTTAAATAATCACAATTAATGTTAATAATTAAAATGAAGATAAAAATTTGAAAGGATTGGTAATGAAAATGGAAAATTCAGTTGAAAGTTATAATCTGGGAAGACTTGGCGTTATTGGCATGAAGGGTTGCAAGGAGATGACAGATAAGATTGATTTTTATCTGAAAAAGTTTAACGAAGAAAAGAATCCTGATATAGAAACCTTTGTTATTCCTATAAACTGTCCAAGATTTGGAACAGGTGAAGCAAAGGCTATGATTATGCACTCTATTCGTACATATGATGTATATATTGTTATGGATGCATTTAATTATGGAGTAACCTACAATATGTATGGAAAAGAACATCCGATGAGTCCTGACGACCATTATCAGGATTTAAAGAGAATTATCTCCGGAATGGGCGGTAAAGCAAAGCGTATTACGGTTATTATGCCAATGCTTTATGAAGGCCGTCAGCATAAGCGTTCTGCAAGAGAGTCTTTAGATTGTGCTATGGCTTTACAGGAACTAGAGGCTATGGGGGTTAATAATATTATTACTTTTGATGCTCACGACCCAAGAGTTCAGAATGCAATTCCGCTTAAGAGCTTTGAGAATGTTCATCCCACATATCAGATGATAAAAGCTTGCTTGCGTTACGACAGCAAGATTATGCTTGATAAAGAAAATACAATGATTATATCTCCTGATGAAGGGGCTATGGGCAGAGGCATCTATTACTCAACTGTTCTGGGAATGGATTTAGGTATGTTCTATAAGCGCCGTGACTATTCAACGGTTATAGATGGTAAAAATCCTATTGTTGCCCACGAATTCTTAGGGAGCGATGTTTCGGGAAAAGATGTTATTGTTGTTGATGATATGATTGCATCGGGCGATTCTATGATAGATGTTGCAAAGGAGCTTAAAAAGAGAAATGCAAACAGAGTTTTGGTATTCTCTACCTTTGGATTGTTTACCGAGGGGGTTGATAAATTCAATAAAGCTCACGAAGAGGGAATTATAGATGCTGTGTTTACAACCAATCTTGTGTACCGCACTCCTGAACTTTTAGAGGCGAAATGGTATCACGAAGTTGATATGTCTAAATATATTGCATTGATTATTAATACTCTCAATGAGGAAAATTCAATAAGCGAGTTGCTTGCTCCAATTTCCAGAATTGAGAAGATTTTAAGAAAATACGAGAACGAAAGATAATGAAGGAAACGAGAAAAATAACCGCCGAGGAAATGGCGACTCAACGGGAATATATCGAAAAGTTCAAGGCTTTCAATGTAAGTAAAGGAACCAGACCGCTTGCTTTTGTTGAAACATATGGTTGTCAGCAAAATTCCAGTGATTCGGAAAAGCTGAAAGGAATGCTCTCCGATATGGGTTTTGATTTTTGCGAGGACACTAAAGAGGCAGATTTGGTTTTATACAATACTTGTGCTGTAAGGGAGAATGCAGAGCTGAGAGTTTTTGGAAACCTTGGCGCGCTAAAGCACGAAAAGCGTCGCAGGCCTAATATGATAATCGGAGTTTGCGGATGTATGATGCAACAAGAACATATTGCAGAAACAATCAAGAAGAAATACAAGCATGTAGATTTGGTTTTTGGAACTCATGCTCTATACAAATTCCCCCAGCTTCTTGATGGGGTTGTCAGCCAAGGAAGAGTTTTTGATGTGGAAAACGAAGAAGGGGCGATATTTGAAGATATTTCTTATAAAAGAGATGCAATCCCCCTTGCAAAAATCCCAATTATGTATGGATGTAATAATTTTTGTACCTATTGTATAGTGCCATATGTGCGTGGCAGGGAGCGGAGCAGAGATTGGGAGAATATTATTAAAGAGATAGAGAAGGTTGCAAAAGAGGGCTATCGCGAGGTTATGCTTTTGGGACAAAATGTTAATTCCTATGGGAACGATTTATCCGATGGTCTTTCTTTTCCTGAACTTCTGCGTGAGGTTTGTAAAATAGACGGGATTGAGAGAGTTCGTTTTATGACATCTCATCCAAAGGATATGTCCGATGAATTAATTGCTGTTATGGCAGAAGAAAAGAAGATATGTAATCAGGTTCACCTTCCTATCCAATCAGGCTCAGACAGAGTTCTTGGGTTAATGAACAGGAAATATACTAAGGATAAGTATATGGAGCTTATTAAAAAGGTTAAGAGTGCTATTGAGGATGTTGTTATAACAACGGATATTATCGTTGGCTTCCCCGGCGAAACCAACGAAGATTTTGAGTGTACCTTAGATGTTTTGCGAGAGGTTGAATATGATACAATATTCTCTTTCATATACTCAAAGAGAGTGGGAACTCCTGCTGCCGAAATGGAAGATGTGTTGACAGAGGAAGAAAAGCATAAGAATTTTGATAGGCTACTTGAAGTCCAGAATGAGATTTCTAAGAGGAAAAACAATGAATATCTTGGAAAGGTTTTACCTGTATTGGTAGAGGGAGTCAGCAAGAATAATGAGGCAGCATTAACAGGCAGAACCGAGGGAGGAAAGGTTGTAAATTTTGTCGGTGACAGTAATTTAATCGGCGAATTTGTAAATATTAAAATAACAAAAACTCAAACATGGTCATTGTTTGGAGAAATAGAACAGGAGAAATAAGGATGGGAAAAAATAAGATTTTTGAAAAAGCAGGAGAATTGGCTGAGCTTTTGGCTCACAGTGAATTAAAGAAGAGAGCAGAAGAAGCTAACCAGGCTCTGTCTGAGGATAAGACCGCACTTGATTTGATAAATGGATATAATGATATTCGTGAAGCCAAGATGGCGGATTTTGCAGATAAACAGCCCACAGCGGAAGAGGTTCGAAAGATAAATGAATACTTGCAGGAGGAGTTTAATAAGATAGCTGAAAATCCGATTATTGCAGAGTATATAGAAGCGAATCAGACATTTGAAAATGTTCTGAACCAGATGGACCAGATTATAAAATCAGCTATATCGGGTGGATGTAGCGGTTCTTGTTCATCATGCGGTGGTTGTCAATAAGATTAAAACAAGAAATCGTCGGTTTATAAACCTACGGTTTTTTGCCTATACGACCATAAAATATATGGAGGTAAGAAATGGACTATAAAATAGATATGGAAAAAATAACACCTATGATGAAGCAATATTTTAAGGTTAAAGAGCAATACAAAGATTGCATTTTGCTTTATAGATTAGGGGATTTTTATGAAATGTTTTTTGACGATGCCCTGATTGCCTCTAAAGTTTTGGAAATATCGCTGACGGGGAGAAACTGTGGATTAGAGGAAAGAGCTCCTATGTGTGGAGTGCCATTTCACGCAGTTGACGGATATGTTGCAAAGTTGATTAGTGCGGGATATTCTGCGGCTATTTGCGAGCAAGCGGAGGACCCCGCCGAGGCAAAAGGAATTGTTAAGAGGGAGGTTTGCAGAGTTATAACTCCCGGGACAATTATGTCTGCAGTAGCTTTGGATGGGGATAAAAACAATTATATCTCGTCTGTTTATATAGGAGAAGAGGAGATAGGAATTGCTTTTGCTGATATAACAACAGGGGAATGCTCTGTTTGTGAAATAGAAACAGACAATTATGAGATTAGCCTTATGAATGAAATGGCAAAGTATATGCCCAAAGAGGTTATAATCAATCTTCGTGGATTTGAAAATAGTGGTTTTTGTGACGATATCCGAAGTAAAACAGGCGGAACCATAAGAAATTATTATGATTGGGCGTTTGAGTATGCGGAGGCAGAGCGAAAGATTATAATGGGATATGGAAGTCTTTCAGAAGTTGGGCTTGAAGATAAAAAAGGTGCTATCTCCGCAATAGGAGGACTTTTCACATATCTTGAAGATACTCAAAAAACAAAAATAACCAACCTGAAAAATATCGAAGTAAACAGAGATTCCAACAATATGAAGATGGATATGTATACCCTTCGCAATCTGGAAATAAATGAAACATTAAGGGAGCGTGCTACGCGAGGAAGCTTGTTACATACTTTAAACAAAACAAAAACATCTATGGGGTCAAGGCTTATGCGAAAATGGCTTACAGCTCCGTTGATGAATTGTATAGCAATACAAAATCGACATGGCGCAGTTGGGGAACTAATTGACGAACCTATTGTTAGAGCGGAGATAACAGAGGCGTTAAAGCATATATCGGATATGGAACGACTTGTAAACAGAGCGGTATATCGTCAGGCAGATTGCAGGGATTTGCTTGCTCTTAAAGCTTCTTTGAAACAGCTTCCGCCTATTGTAAAATCTATGGCAAATGTGAAATCCAGATTTCTAAAGGAATGCCTTAAAAAAATTGATGTATTAGATGATATTTGCGAGATTATAGAAAAAACTATAAGGGAAGATGCACCAACCAGTCTTAGAAATGGTGGAATGATTTTAAAGGGTGCTAATTCTGAGCTTGACAGAGTTATGGAACTTAGAGATAACGGGCAAGGCATCATAAATGATTTAGTGGAGAAGGAAAAAGAAAAAACGGGTATTAAAAACCTGAAACTTGGATATAACAAGGTTTTTGGCTATTATGTAGAGGTTACAAAAAGCTATCAGGAAAATGTTCCCGAATATTTTATTCGCAAGCAAACGCTGACCAATGCTGAAAGGTATATAACCCCTGAACTTAAAGAGGTTGAAGAAGCTGTCTTAGAGGCAAGCACCAAGGCTGTTGATATGGAATATGAACTGTTTTGTCAGGTGAGGGATATTGTTGGGCAGGCAGGCTCTCGCATTCAAAAGACATCGGCAGCAATTGGCGCGTTGGATGTTATTTGCTCATTTGCAACTGTAGCAGAAAAAAATGGGTATGTGAAACCTGTTGTTAATAATGGTGATAAAATAATTATTAAAGATGGCAGACATCCTGTTGTTGAAAATCTTGCGAAAAATACATTGTTTATTCCAAATGATACAAGTATGAATTGCGAGGATAATCGAATTTCGATTATAACGGGTCCAAATATGGCGGGAAAATCTACATATATGCGGCAGACGGCTTTGATTGTATTAATGGCACAAGCGGGGTCGTTTGTCCCTGCAAGTTCTGCAGAGATTGGTATTGTAGATAGAATATTCACTCGTGTAGGGGCTTCGGATGACCTGTCCTCGGGGCAGAGTACCTTTATGGTAGAAATGAATGAGGTTGCATATATTTTGGATAACGCAACAAAAAACAGCCTGATTGTTCTCGACGAAATTGGAAGAGGAACCAGCACATTTGATGGGTTAGGAATTGCATGGGCTGTTATTGAATATATTGCAGATAAGAAAAAATGCGGTGCAAGAACAATGTTTGCCACACATTATCACGAGTTGACAGATTTGGAAGAGTCTATGGATGGAGTTAAAAACTATTGTGTTGCCGTAAAGAAAAATGGCGAAACAATAAGTTTTTTAAGAAAAATAATAAGAGGCGGAGCGGACAGAAGTTACGGAGTAGATGTTGCGGCTTTGGCAGGAGTTAAAAAATCCGTTGTAAAGCGTGCCGCAGAAATTGTAGAACAGTTGGAAAAGGAAGAGGTAGGGCAGGTAACAGTTAAACAGAAAAATGTTAAAAATATTGCTCAGGAGGATTTTCAGATAGACTTTTTTGGAGCAACGGAAAATCCTATTATAGAGGAATTAAAAGAGATTGACATAGATACTATGACGCCTGTTGAAGCACTTACAAAGTTGTATGATTTAAAGGCAAAGGCGATAAACGGAAAATAGTGATTTGGAGTTAAATCCCTGTAAAAGGAGAGTGCCTATATGGAAATTAAGGTTTTATCTCAGGCGGTGGCAGATCAGATTGCTGCAGGAGAGGTCGCAGAAAGACCATCTGCAGTTGTTAAAGAACTGATAGAAAATGCCATAGACGCAGGAGCAACTAAAATAGAGGCAGAAATAAAAAGTGGCGGAATTGAATACATAAGAATAACGGATAACGGATGTGGCATTTCTCCAGAACAGGTGGAAAAGGCTTTTCTTCGGCATGCGACAAGCAAGCTCAGCAGGATTGAAGATTTATATAGAATAGACACAATGGGATTTAGGGGCGAAGCCCTTGCAAGTATTTGTGCTGTTGCAGAGGTTGAGGTTATAACCAAAACTCGTGACAATGAAGAAGGAGTCTTTCTATCCCTTGACCATGGTATAACATCAGAAAAAGAGCCGATTGCCGCGCCTGATGGCACAACGATGATTGTTAAAAAGCTTTTTGCAAAT
>JAZNCG010000029.1:0-65033 GCA_045587405.1 Ructibacterium sp.
GACACCTCAAAGCTCATCTGGGTCGACCAGAGCAGAAACATCGAAGCATGGGAAAATGAAAACAAGTAGCCTTCGGGCTACTGTTTTCTTCCCTAAAATTTTGACATTTCGAAGATTTAACCTATCTTTGCACCCACTTTCTGTGTCAGCCCCGCTGACCGGGAGAAAAGGACCGGTTCGGTAGCTCAGCTGGATAGAGCAACAGCCTTCTAAGCTGTGGGTCTTGGGTTCGAATCCCAACCGAATCACCAGCACACAAAGTGACTGATTATCAATAATTTAGAATAGTCAGTCACTTTCTTTTTAACCTCTCATTTCAGAGATAATCCCATTAAAAAAAAGTTCAACATTGTTCATTTTTGTTCATTTCGGTGCAAAAATGCGTGCAAATTTTATGGGATATGTCAGTATCAATCTATCTTGACACAAGAGCCGTCAAGGACGGCAAACCGGCACCGCTCAAGGCTGCTGTACGCAGAAAAGGTGCAACTTCTTTCATTCCTCTCGAAATAAAAGTCCTGCCGGAACAGTGGAATAAGGACAGGCTGGAGGTAATCAATCACCCGAACTCGAAGAGAATAAACCTCATCATCGGCAAAAAGAGACTTGCCATTGAATCCGCTATCTTCAAACTTATGGAAGAGGGTGAAATCGCAGGTCTGAACTCAAACCAGCTCCGGGATAAGGTACTGATGTTGATAGACCCGGAAGCGAGGGCTAAAGCTGAATCCCAAAAGCTCTTCAGATACAGGTACACCCGTTTCATGGAACTCAAGGACAATGCCGGCACAAAGAGGGTATATGCCTTTACACTCCGCAAGCTCGAAGCTTTTGACCCGAAGCTCTCGATACGCAAGTTCGAGGACATCACAAAGGATTACCTGCAAGACTTCGAGGCGTTCTGTGCGAAGACCGAAAAGAAGAACAGCCGGAACATCCACCTGCGAAACATCAGGACTGTCTTCAATGATGCCATAGATTCAAACATAACCTCATCATATCCATTCAGGAAATACTCCCTGAAGCCTGAACCGACAAAGAAGAAAGCTCTGACGGCTGAACAGCTCCGCAAGCTCGCCAACTACGAATGTGAGCCATATCAGGAGCAGTACCGTGACATATTCCTGTTGATGTTCATGCTCAGGGGTATCAATGCTGGTGATTTGTTCCTCGCAAAAGACCGGGACATCTTCGAGGGGCGTTTCGATTACAGGAGAAACAAGGTCGGCACTCTCTTCTCTGTAAAGCTTGAGCCTGAAGCAATCGAAATCATCAGGAAATACAAAGGGAAAGAATGGCTGCTGAATCCGCTTGACACATATTCCGCATACCTCGACTATCTGCACCACTTCAATGACGGCCTGAAAGAGATTGGAAGACCTCTCGGCAAGAAAGGAAAGGTACTCGGCAAAGGGATATTTCCTGAACTCAGCTCGAATTGGGCGAGACATACATGGGCCACAATAGCATCAAAGATTGATATTCCAAAGGATGTCATCAGCCGGAGCCTCGGACATGGTACCGGGCTGGCAGTTACGGATATTTACATAGATTTTGACAACTCGAAGGTGGATGATGCCAACAGAAAGGTGATTGACTATGTTCTCTATGGTAAGGATTACCGAGTAAATCAGGCGAGTAACGCCAAGTGAATTTATTTATATATAAATTAAGTTGAGGATTATTTGTTTATTTATAGATAAATAACTACATTTGTAATGCTGATATAGTTCTATGATAGTATGACAACACGCACGATTTACGAGGTTGATGGCTACCTTGACGAGTTCGCTGAACCTGAAGAGAGAGTGACCAGACCAACCGAAAAGCAGGCTCTGACCGCTGCCAAGAAGATGACACAGAAATACGCCTATGTCGAAGTTTCAGCCCAGCAGATAACCGAAGATGGCGACTACATCGAGGGCAAAGTGATTCAAGCCTACCGCAGTTAAAAAGGTTAAGGGGCGAGACCTCCAAAATGAAAGTTCGCCCCAAAGTTTCACCCATTGAAACCCGATTGCCTTATGTATCGCAAGAGCATTTGGAAGATTTGGAGATTCCGCATTGAGTTCTCTGTGACACTCAATTTCAGACTTCTCTAAATCTCAGGGGTAAGGGCTGGCACTCTTACCCCGTCGGGTTTTGATAATGCAAAGATATGAATAAATCCCAATTCTCCAACACTTCAAATCAGGCAGAACCGAGGGAGTAGGATTCTGCCGAATTTCTCACTCGCTGTACATTTTTGCACAAAATCCCCGTTTTCTGGAACAAAATCCGCTTTTCGTGGAACAAAAATGTACAATCTTGGAACAATCCACCTGCAAATTAGAACACATCAGATAAACCTCCGCACGATGGTAAAGATGGTCTTCCTATATTTCAGAGCCAGCAGCAGGAGCATAGCCCAAAAACCCATCATCTGCGTTTCCTGCCACCATGTGAGGTCTCTCGGCACTTCCACCTCTACCGGGTAAGGCTTCGGCACTTCCACCTCCCTATCACGATAAACAATGCTGTCCTTGCTGTGGACAGGAGTTTTGGTCGGTACCGGCACATCTCCAGCTTTGTTGCTCAAGGTATGGTGCAATGTTCCCGTGCTATCTATGCTTGCATCACTCACGGCAAAATCAGTCTCAAGATGTGAAGTCGATTCCTTTGTCTTGTTGCTGACATCCTGTTTCGGCACAGGTACCTTGAGGGTGTCATGAATGAAGACAGTTTCAACTCTGGTCACAATCTTCACACTATCCCTGACTGACGGAGAAGCCGGAGGGAGATTCTTTGCTGCCCCACATGAGAGGAGCAGAAAGGACATCAGGATAAATATGAGCTTTCTCATGGCCATCATATATTAGAGCTTCAGTCCGTCAGCTGTCGGCTCTACAGTCGCACCTGTTCCGGGGTCTTTGCTGGATGGATAGGGATTAGGAGTACCGAGCCTCTTCAGGTCCATGCCGAGCCACATCACGGCTTCCTGAAGCTTTGTTACCGCAAGGCTGCGTTCCCTGCTTGCCGGAAGAGCCTTGACCTGCTGAATGTGCTGGTCGATGTCCTTTCTGAGCTGTTTGTCTGCAACGACCTCATCTTCATGAGACATCGCTTCCTGCTGGCCATCTGCTTCTATAATCTCACAGACAGGGCAGCCGTTCTCTTCGTGACCGATACAACGGAATTTTCCGTCTTCGGTTTCAAATTCTTCACCGACCTTCAGCTCCGGGTACTCAAAAACATGTTCCGCAAGTCCCAGCATTATAAGGCGGTCTGCCAAGTTGCTGCGATACACCACCATGCCGGAATACTGACAGTGCATTGCTGACAGCATCTTTTCTGACAGTTCAGCTCTCTTCTCTTCCATTTCGGGGGCATTAAGGAAATGCTCCAACTTCGTTGTTCTCTCGTTGAGTTCCTTGAACTCTTCAATCATTCTTTTCTGATATTTTTCCATAATAAATCTTGGTTTTAAGTTGTTAATCCTGTTGAAATGTAAAGCTGTTTGCTCTTCTCATCCAGCCCTTGCGGTACTTCGGATGCGCTTTGCCTGTGTCAAACAGCTTCTTGTAATAAGCTATCCTCGCTTCCTTGATGCTGTCAAAGACAAACTTTGCATCATCACGGTCAAGAGCTGCGAAAGTCTGCTTGCCGACAATACCGTCAGCCTTCAGACCGAATCGCTTCTGAATGTTCCTAATGGCATTGTAGCCTGAATGAACATGCCAATCTACCATTATCTCAGCCACTGACTGATTGCGAATCCTGTCACCCTGACATCTGTTCCAGAACTTCTTCATGATGAAAGTCCATTCACCGTCAGTGATGTTCCGCAGGTCTTCCTTGGTCTTGTGCTGCCCGAAATAATGTCGGTATGTACTGAGGGTCACTCCCATATTGGTAGCCCCTCCGGGGTCGTCCGGGTCATCGACCCACCCACCCTCATAATCCTTGAGAGTGGGCTTGTAAAGGTCAAATCGTGCCATAAGTCTTCAGTTCAGGAAGTATGTGCTGAATGTAGTCGGCTGCCTCACAGAGATGTTTTCGGAGTTCGACAGGCTGAAGCTCGCCATCATGAGTATATTCAACGAAGATGTTACCTATCCACTTGTGGTCGTAGTCTGACAGCTTCTTGATGACGGCCATCCGGCTCCCGTTGGTTGTCAGGATTGCTCTTGCTTTGGTATCTTTGACCTCGGTCTCGATGTCCTTATAGAAAAGAAAATCCCGTGTCGCCAACTCAGAAGCAAACGAAGCCACCTCTGACATCGGCATGTTCTGAATCACGGGCGACATCGGTGAAACTCCGTCACCCTTTACCTCCATGCTGATTGACAGGTATTCGTTTGTCGTCAGAGGATGAGGTTGAACGATATACACCCGTTCCGCTCCCAAATCCTCAAGAAGATGCCACAGCTTGCCGTATATCTTCGCCCTGCACTCACTACTCTTATGAGCTTTCTGAGCTATCTTCCGCTTGTGGTCCTCGATTTCCAGCTTTGTCTTCTCGTCCTTGCTCTTCTGATTGTAGTTAAACCAGCCAAGCATAATAGCCTGAACGAGACCGAAAAAGCCACACACTATAACTGCTATATGCTCCCCCATATTCGTTCCTCCTATTCAGTTACAGGTGCATAGGCTGCATCGACAGCTTCCTCGACAGCCTTCCTCTCTTTCAGGAAGTCCACATAGGCATCAATGGCAGCTGTCGCTTTCTCGCCCGTGAAAATACCCTCCTTTGCGGAGTTGTAGTCGTTCATGAGCTTCTGCTCAACCCCATTGCCCCAGAGTGCGTTGATTACCGCCTCAGTTGTCGTTTTAGGGCTTCCGTTCTCCACCCACACCTCATAGTATTCGTATGACTTCTCTTCCTCTCCCTCCGGATTCTTGCGAGTGACCTCCTCAAAATCCCAGCGGAAGATATGCACTCCCGTCTTATGCTGCTCTAAGATGGGAAGCATGATGTTGCTGTTTGATTTGTTCATAAATCTTCGGTCTTAAAATTTTACATGTTAAACGGTCTGAATCACTGTATTTAGCCCAGCCGAGCCATGATGCAATCCGCATCTTGTATTGCCTGTCATCAAGGTCTGTCCGATGCTTCAGCTTCGCACAAGCCTTGCAGAAATTCTTCTTGATTCCCTTGCGGATTCTTGTTTCACAGTGGTAGAATACAAAGCCCACGAAGTCAAGACCTCTACCGCTCTTGTCTCTGTGATTCTCCGCAATCCTGAACACCTGCCAATTACCTTTCATCTCAAGCTTCAGCTCGTTACGCAGGTACTCGGCACATTCCACCTGCAACTGATGACATTCCTCCTTTGTCCGTGCGAATATCACGATGTCATCCGCATACCTGAAGTAATGCTTGACCTTTTTCCCCTCCTTCAGCCAATGGTCGAAATAGGTGAGGTAGAGGTTTGCGAAATACTGTGACAGATAGTTTCCGATTGGAATACCATCTGCGCTGTCGATAATCTCATCAAGCAGCCACAGCAGTTCCGGGTCCTTAATCTTTCTGCGGATTATCATCTTCAATATCTCATGGTCTATTGACGGATAGAACTTGCGGATGTCGAACTTCAGACACCACCTCGTAGCCTCTCGGTCACGGATAATCTTCTGAACATTCTTTCGACAGCCACCTATGCCCCTGCCGTCAATGCAGGAGTATGAATCAGATGTGAACACCTTCATCCAAATAGGTTTCAGGACATTCATTATTGCGTGATGTACTATCCTGTCAGGATAATACGGGAGCCTGTAGATAAGTCTTTCTTTCGGCTCGAAGATTGTGAATACATCATAATCCGATGTCTTAAATGTGTGATTCTTCAGAGCTTCATGCAAATTCAGGATATTAGCTTCCCTATCCCTATCATGATGCCTTACGCCATAGGTCTTCAGCTTGCCCTTACGGGCGTTCATGTCCGCAAGCTGCAAGTTCTCTACAGATATAATCTGCTGGTATAGATTTCCTATGCGTTTCATTGTTTGCTTTTCTTAGTCGGAGTCTTCGGTTTCCCTACCAACACCTTTCTGAACAACTATTTTTCACCAAGAGGTGAGGCCCTTGTCTGTGTTTGTAATTTTCTAAAGCTAAGCTGAGAGCCGATGTTCGCATTCGTATTCGAGGGAGCGTTATTCGAGTTCGAGTAAGCGAGACCGGCATTCGCCCTGTTATTCGCATTACCGCCAAACAAAACAGCCCTCAGACAAGCAGCCTTTTTTATCCTTTACTCGAAGTAATATCTGTTTCCCTGTCTTCTCAGAGTGACCCTGCGAGGAAACTTGTTCAGCTCTTTAATCTTCTTCAGGACATACAGAATGTCCGCACTGCCTGTAAAGACCTTTCGGGCTGATGATTCAGGGTCATTCAGATTATCCTTGATTTTGAATATCGTCCGTCCCGTCTTACCTTCCGCCTTGCTGAATTTGGTCGGCACATCCTCGATGAAGTCAATCACCCAGAAAGTCATATTTACCAATTCGCTCTGCTTTTTCTCGGAGCAGTTGAAATACCGGCTGTTCTCATCTCTTGGGATATTCAAGAAATCGAGGGAGCCATCATCTTCTCTAACATTTTCCATGTTTCAAATTCGTTTGCTGTTAATAGTGGATTTCGTGAGGGGGCATAAAGCCCCCGTGAGTTCGGATTACGGAATAAAGCAAAGCCGAGAGCCGAAGTACGCAATCGTATTCGAGGGAGCGTAATGCGAGTGCGAGTAAGCGAGACCGGCACCCGCCCCGCCATTCGCATTACCGCCAAACAAAACAGCCCTTATGCCTGTGTTTGCTACATAGTGGTAATCTGACCAATAGGAAGTAGAGCCTGCACCAACTTCAGAAGCCATTATCTCACCCTTGCTGCCAAAGATGAGTTTCTTTACATAGCCCTCAGTACCTGCCTCTTTACCGATGTTAGCCCAGCCGGATATCGAAGTGTCGCCAGCTGCAAACTTGGCAGGGTCATCGGTGGTGTACACCGTTCTGTCTGTCACACTTGCTGCATCTACTCTGATACCATCAAGGAACTTCCAGATGTGACCGAAAGGCAACTCAATACCCCTGTACCGGTTGACATGCACAAGGCTGTCGGATGTTACGAGGGTTACGCCATTGTTCACATATTCAGATGCAGATACATTGACCTCACCTGAATCATCACCGAGGGCGTTGCTGGTACCTGTTATTACGAATGGATAATATCCGTTGAAAGCTTCCCAATTCGATACATTGGTAACGCCTGTGCCGAGACCTCCCTGACGGAATCCGTTTGCATCTCTTGAGGTGTTCACTGCTGCCTGAGAGTTGCGGTTTGCATACTCAATCATGTAGAGCCAGAAGATAACCTTGTACTGCTCGTAAGGCAGGATATTCCACTTCGTATTGGCTGTATTTCTCTTTCTCGCAGCTGTACGGAACGCAGTCATAGAGGTTGCAGTGGTCGGCTTCACTCCAGCGATAGAACAGAGTTTTCCGTTAGCATCCCTGTACGCCTCATAAGCTCCCACATAGAATCTTGGGATGTAATGTGCGCCCTCGAAATAATCAAGAGAAACAAGGGCATTTCTGTTGCGGATGTCTCCCGAATAAGCTTGGTCCGGGAATCTCCACCATGCACCCGGAATCTCCACCATGACCTGTCCCTTTGCACCTGAAAGGTCGTGGTCTTCCCATCCTCCTGAAAGGTACTCCACAACATTTCCGTCATCATCGAGAAGACATCCACGCATGAGAGATTGCACCGGCAGGGTCTGGTGCATCTTGGCGTTTCCGACACGCAAGAGTGCAACCTGACCAGCTGTGAAAGCCGGATTTGTCACGGTACCTGTAAACCACTGCACACCGTAACACTTATCTGCTCCTTTGAACATCGCAGAAGCATCAAAGGCTGAAGGCTCGCCCGTTGTAGGGTCGAACAATACCAATGCCTTTCCTGTCAAAGCATCTTCTGAAGATGCCACAGTCAAATCTTTTACATCAAATTCTGTTGCCATATTATTATGTATTAAGGATTATTCATTATTTGATAACACCATGACTGAAACTTCTGGTTTAACTACATTGCCATCTTCCTGAATGTCTTCTTCGGTAGAACTCTTAACCATTGCGTAAGATGCAGCTGCTGCTGCCTGTTGTGTCGGGCTAATCCAATCCGATGTACTTATAATTTGGAACAAGAAACCTCCGGCATTCCAAGAATCATCATCTGCAATCACTACATCGAAATAGGTCAAAGTCTTCCCTTGCTCTGTACTATATTCATTACCTTTTCCACAAAGGCAAGCATATAGATTGTTTGGTGCAGATGTAATAGCTCCACCTGAAACAGTAATGAGCTGAGGAGTAAGCATTACATGAAAATTCGACACATCTGAGAAATACATCGGGAGGTAAATCCTATATTTTCCGGTACTATCAAGTATCTTGATAGTCCAATTCTCAGAAAGGCCTGTCGTCATCAGTTCAGCTGACCACAGTTTTTCAAGATAAGGTGACTGCGGAACAAATATCCCCTGAAACAAAACATTCAATGGCATACCATAATATCCTACGGTCAGCACATTCTGACGATTAAGAACAATCCAGCCGTAGAAAACTTTTTCTGTGCCATATCCCAAGAGAACAATGCACTCACGGGAAATCATCAACTGACTATGTTGTCTGCCGTTTTCATAGAAATACTTTCCACTTGGGGCTTTCAAGAAAGTTCTACCATAAGCTATCGTGCCTCCCCACTTGTAGTTTGCAAGCCTGATTACACGACCTGAGTTTTCTGGGCCCCATGAAAAATCATCTGAGCTGATTTCATATCCGTCTTTATTGGATTCCGATGTAGAACTTGAAGCGGTAGTTTTCGGCAGCACTACATTGTCATGTTTAACAGAATCTGCTTCATTCCCATCGAAAACATTGACAGGCTTGCACTCTAAAGCAACCGCAGATTGTGAGCCTGTAGATGTCTCATACACAGCTTGTCCGTTAAAAGGTTCTTCAACAGCAGTATAACAGTATGAAACAACTCCCGAATCTGAATAGTTCGCCCACGCATAACGGCCATTCATGTCGCCTGCCGGATAACGATGATACACCTTGCCATTACCACTATGTTTAATGTCATAAGAACGCCACAAAACAAACGGAGAGCAGAGTGAGCCTTTGACCTTCACATCATTAAATTCCCCTTCATTAAAGACACCTTGCTCAGCCTGTATTCTTCCATCTTCAAGAATCTGAGCTTTTCCGTCTTTAGTGAACATCCGTTTAGTAATGAGATTCTCTGTATCAATCAGGTTTGTTCTTATGTGACCATTCTCAATTATCGTATTCCCATTTTCCTCCGCTTCCTTAACCATTTCGGCATAGTCTGCATATCCGATTTTACGAGCTATTTCATCAAGGGCCACGACATTGGCATTTTCAGCTTTCTTGGAAGCATAGTATTTCTGCGAGTTGTCAATCAGGATAGTCTGAGCATCATAGTAGGCAGCAAAGAGCCTTGCGAGCTTTTCACGGTCAAATCCATCCGTTGAACCGACATTATAAAGTTCATTCTCATCAAGGAAGTCACGCAGATTGTAGTATGCAGCTCTGAAGCTGTCCATACCCCTGTAATTGAAAGTAAGGGATTTGCCATTAAAGGTCAATTTCTTACCGTTGAATGTCAGGGTTACTGCTTCACCAACAGTGTAGCCGGATGCTGCGATGATGTCAATAGTGGTCTGGTATGAGCCTGTAGAGCCTATCTTATCGAAGCAAGGATAACCGTTTATCTTCTCCCATTCTGTCCTGATGTAAGACTTCTCAGCTTCATCAAGAACATGGTCATTGTTCATTCTCTCGATAGCTTCCCTTGTACTCTGAATCTGCTCTTGCAGGTTGGTCACAGTCTCCTTGTATGCCCCCTCAAGGAACTCTTCGAGAGCTTTGTCATCGGTGTACTTCACTTTCTTGACCCAATGAGACTTGTTGTAAGAGCCTGAATCCTTGGTAGAGACCATCAAGTCGCCCACAGAAGCCTCGGACGGCATATCTGAAGAAGATGTATCATTCCCGATTATCCACATGTCATTTTCATGATATGAGGTAGGCTTGTTCACGAACAGAGAAGCTTTACCGTCTATCTGGTCAAACAACTCATTCGGGATATTCTTCTGCACCCACTTGTATGTATTATCTACAAACTGCCACCAAGCTGTTTTCATCGAGGCTATTCCGCTGATGGCCGTGCGGGATGTATTCAGCCACATATCGCCCACATGGGCTTTCTTAACCTCGGTAGTCAACCACTCGGAAGCTGGGTCTGATGACTGAACGAAAGACATAGCTTTGCCGTCAATCTGACTTCTCAAGGTTTTCACGGTGTCAGCATATTCTCCTGTGATGAAGGTCTGCAATGCACTATCATCGGTATAGCGGACAAACTTCTTCCAATGAGCTGCGGAATAGGTTTCGCTTGTTGCTGTAGCTATGAGTATGTCGCCCGGCACGCAATCAGCAGGCACATCACCGGCTGTCAAGCCCTCTTCCATTATCCACATATCCCTTGCCTTGTAGTTCTTAGGCTTGCTCACATAGATAGAGTTCTTTCCGTCAATCTCATCGAAGATAGCCTTTGGCACAGGGGATTGCTCCCAATAGTATTTTGTACCGTCATACCTGTATATCGCAGTTGCTCCAGCTTCAACGCCTGAAATATCACTATCTGAAGAGTTCCACCACATGTCGGACACATGCTTTGCCTTGACCTCATCTGTGGTCCAGCTTGCAGCAGGGTCAGTCTTCTGTACATAAGTCTCCGCCTTTTCATCCAAGGAAGCCTTGAGACCTGCAATTTCTTCAGCATAATCGCCCTGAATGAACTGATTGAGAGTGTCCTTTGCACTCATGTCGGCATAGTAATACTGAGCATTTTCAAGAAGCTTTTCCTGTGCATCGTAATATGCCGTGAAGAGGGAGGACATCTTCAGACGGTCATATCCCTCTGTCATGCTGCTGTCATACAGCCTCATATCTGCAAGGTACTGACGGAGGTTGAGATATGTCACCTTGAAATCCTCAATGCCGAGATGGTTGAACTCCAGCTTTTTGCCGTTGAATACGAGGGCCTTTCCATTGAAAGTAAGCAACACATCCTGTCCTGATTTATATCCGGCTTTCTCCACCATCTCAAGTGTTGAAATATATGAGCCGGTAGAGCCTACAGTCACAAGAGACGGGATGCCGTTGATATTCTCCCACAAAGTTCTGATGTAGGATTTCTCTGTAGAATCCAGCACCTTGTCATTGTTCATGCCATCAAGGATTTGGCTTGTGTTCTGTGCGTGAGCCTGAAGGTCAGAAATGGCGTTCTCGATGCTATCCATGTCAAGCTCGGAAGCATCATTCAGGACAGGCACTCGCTGGCTGTCTATCACGACATCACCCTCCTTGAGCCTGAAATCCACATATTCGGTATTCTTGCCGACAGCAACTGCACCGTTATAGGCAGTCTCAACACCGTCCGAAAGCTGATATGTCAGGGCCTTTGCAGAAGATTCCACAGCTGGCTCATTACCCACAACCTTGAAAGCCTTACAGGTTACAGATTCAGGTACCAGACCACCTTTCCAAGTCCTCTTGACAACCGTTACGGATGGCTCTATGAAATATATCACAGCAGCTGCACCGTCCACGCCTTCAGCTTTCACGCCCGTATCTCTGTCACCTATCCACCAATTACCATTAGCTCCGACTTCAGGAGTGAGACCATCATCTCCATTCTTGCCATCTGTACCTTCAGCCTTTATTCCTGTATTCTCTCCTGCGATGTACCAATAGCCGTCAGCTTTGATTTCAGGAGTATTGCCGGATGCTCCCGTATCACCCTTGGCACCTGTCTTTCCGGCTCTGACCTTTGATATGGTCATGGTGATAATAAGTGTAGGGCAATCCGCTTTTGATGCTGTAACCTCTACCGTAGCATTGTCAGCTGTCAGCGATGTGAGTGAGACTATTCCGCTATTATAGGAAGCATCACAGCCGACACATTTCAGTGTGACAGTCCAGCCACTCTGCAAAGTCGCACCGTAGAATATCTGCACCTGAGTATATGGCAGTGTTCCGACAACATTTCCGTCCACATCGCAAGCCACAGAGCAATTCTGATTTGTCAGCAGAATTGTATATGGAGTGCGATTCTTAACCTCAGTCTCCAGCTCTTCATATTCTTCAAAATCTTTCAGACCTGTCGAGCCTTTGCCAATAGTCACCTTACCGTTGACTTCCACGCCATTCTTTCCGAAGCGAATGTACTCTGCCCCGTCAGCTGTTGACATATTGAAATAGCCTGTAACGAGGTCAAAATAATTGATGCCATCCTGAGAAACCACCCTGTCGGTGGTAACTCTTCCCGGAAGAATCTCGGTATATCCGAACATCTGAGCGAATGACCGGGTATTCTCATATTCGCTGTTGAGAAGTCCAACAAGAAGATGATAATATCCTGTCACCTCATCCATTCCGATGGCCGTTTCCGACAGCATGAACGAGCCGGATTCGTTTGTCTTGCTTACCTTGGCATAGACATAGTATTTCTTGCTTGCATCTGCGAGCTGGCCACTCTTAAACTGCGGTATATCCCAGAACTTATATTCTGAAGCTTTATGTTGAGACGACAGCCCACTGATGCCGATAGTCATGTGCTGGAGAATGGCTGCACCGCCCGTAAGTCCTCCCGAAATCCTCAGCACTTTTGTTGTACCGTCAAATGAAATGGTGAAGTTACCGTCAGCGACAGGAGCAGTCTTGTTTGTCACGAAGCGGAACTGAAGACTTTCATCACCAGCGATGAGCTGCATAGTCTCAACAGACACAGGATTTATCGCAGATGAGTAGTTTGTCAGAGCTGATTCAAGCATCTCAGCTGTCTCTTTCAGGTCACGCCATCTTCTCTTCGAGAACTGCACAGCTTCGGCATGTCTCTTCTCCCTGACGACCTCTTCAGCTTTGTATTCGTTCAATTCCGTCACGATTGAAGATGAGACCGAGGAATTTGACAGGGTCAGTTCCGGGTAATGAGGCTTGTTCAGGTATGTCTTTATGCCGATAATCCTGATTTTCTCAGGTGTGGTAAGAAACTGCGTATCAGAAAAAGAGACCAGACCGCCCAGAATGAGCTTGGGAGAAACGACATTCCACCTCTCTGCTGCCCACTTGCCGTCAAGCACGCCATCAAAAGTAAATCTCGCATCTTCATTCTCATACATATATCTGACAGCTTCCTTGAACATATCCCATGAAGCTCCCGTCTTGCTGTCGTTGTCACAGATGTACGCAGGTGGCAGAGTGCATCCGAAGATGATGTACTCATCTCCAGCTTGAGCCTTGAAGGTCTCGTTTGGCATTATCTGACCGTCAATCTCCTGCGGAACAATCTTGAATGTCCTTGTATCGTGGTCATAGCCGTTCTCATCTATGTCAAATTCCCTTCCGGCAAGCATACCCGTCTGAAACTGCACGGTCATCATCTCACCTGTAATCTGACAGTCGTTGTAATTGAGAGCAAGAGGAATAGAAGAATCCCTGAAGTCGTAGAAGTTCTTATCGGCATCTACAGCGACCCACTCTGACACCTTTCCAACCCTTTTCGGATAGGATTGCGTAGTATCAAAGCTGTCTTCAGGTGCGAGTTCTGACTGCACTTTGTCGTTTCTCCTGATGCTTAATCCCTCTGCATCTGTAACATATTGACGGCTGTTCGCTATGCTGAAATTCGCTTCGCCCTCGAAGTGCTGGCCATCATAACGGATGGTCTGATTCTTTGGCAGAAGCAGGGTCTTGTTTCCATAGGTCGAATAGTCGATATTCCTTTCACCACCCTGCACAAACAGGATGTCAAAGGCGAGAGAATTATCATAGTTCGACCTGCCGAGACCGGGAAGAAATCCGTTGCCCTTGCCGTATGACAACTCCAATGGGTCGGTACTGTTGAACTGCACCTTTCCGAGGTGTATCTCCTTTCCCCTGATGTACCATTCTGTCTCGAATGTCTCTGCAAGTGTATCAAGGACTTCATCGAGATAATTGTGATTGAAAGAAATCATCTTCTCTGAAGCTGTGATGCAGTTGCCCACAGTCCATCCGGCATTTCTCTTGTTGATGTTATCCACAATCATCTTGAGGTACTCTTGAGGCTTTGCCATCATATCGAACTTGAGACGGCCATCTACGGTGTTCCTGAACTTGTACAGCCCCAGCCTGCCACCGTCCGATTGCATCGTGATAGTGTAGGCATATTTGCGAGTTCCGTTCTTGACAAAGTTCTCCGGCTTCAAGAGATAGTATGTAGTACCCTCAAAGGTACAGTAAGCACCTACAGGAATATCAAGGAATCCCGGATATTCAAAGGTAAGTTCGAGAGTGTCGATGCTCTTGACCGCCACATTTACATAGGCGTTGTCATCAGGCTGAATCTCTATGGATGTGTCGTTGTAGTAAATCTTTATCATGTCTTACTCTCCTTCGTATAGGCAGATATTGAGTTTGAATTGGCACCAGATGGAATTGTCGGGTAACTTTGCGAACTCTTCCACATTTTGGCTCTTGTAGTAGAATTTGTGCTGTTTACCGTTGTAAGTCAGAATCCTGCCTGACGGCTGGACCAGCTTACTCAAGAAGTTCAGGTATTTTTCCCAGAACAAAGGAGGACAGCTCGCCCTTATCAAGATAGGAATTGAAACATCCTTTTTGTCAAGTTTCACAACACCTGAATCATATTGCTGTCCTTGAACATGAGCTGAAGAAATCTTCAGATTCTCCTTGATTACAGGCTGGCTCTCAAGAGCGACTTTCGCACCTTCAAGTGGCATCGCTCCATAGAGGGCAATGTCATCTCCGTCAAGCAACATCCCCAAGCTGCGGACATTTACGACAGAATTAGCACCGAGACCATCGTCAAAGTCTGTGAATATCAACAGGGATTCATTGAAAATAAGCTGTCTGCCGTTGAATGTCAGATAAACATTTTCACCCTTATAGCTCACGAACTGCGAAAGGAAGTTACCGTCAAATGAGACATTCATCGTCATTGTCGCAAGTGTTCCGACATATTTCAGATTCGTGATGCTGTTGAACCTGATTATCGCTGTAACACCTATCTCCTTGAAATAGAACTCATGGTAAACTTCTCTATTCAGAAACTCGCAGAACGCATCAAATCCCACAGGATACCGCTGACAGGAAATAAGGATGCTGAAGTTATCTTTGGCTGCAAGCACCGGATTAAGCAGGTCAGGCTCCACACCGTTTTCCTCTGGCCAATCAACACATTTGACCTCTTTCAGTGCCGGGTACTGCACAAGATGTTTATAACCTCCCAAGCCTATTCTGATTCCGTAAGCCTTGAAGACATCCACGCCATCTATGTAAAGTCTATCTGTCATTATCGTTTGATTGTTACACCGTTCTTGTTGATTGAGCTGAGTTCACTCTTCACAGCGGACAAATCCGCTCTCATGGCAGCCGTTTCAGAAGCTATCGAGGTGGTATCTTCATGGATTCCCTGCACTTCTCTGAGGATGCTTGCTGTATTGCTGATGAGTGCCATGTGCTGGGCTTTCATGGATTTCACGCCCTCATTTATCTCGAATGTATGACCCTGCATGGTGGTCAGTCTTGCGTTCTGATAGTCCACACTATCCTGACTTGCGGTGATTCCGGATTTTATCGCTCCCCGTCTATCATCGTCAGGTTCTTCCTCTTCAATGTTTGTTGCCGTGACACCTAAGCTCTGAATAACGCCATTTGCAGCATCACCTAACTGCTCCGCCTGTTTTACAAGCTGGTCATAATATGCTGTCGCTCCCTGCACATCACCGGCTTTGAGATATTCAAACATCTGGGCCTGAGCTTCATCATTGAACACCTGCGTCATCAGCATGTTCTTGAGCATATCTTTGGCAAAGGATTTTGCAAAGTCATTGGAGATTTCAGACAGGTCAGTGATAGCCGAACCTGTTTCATCGAATGATTCGAGCCACTTATCCGCAATGAGTTCCGCACTATTACCCATCATTCCCTCAAGATAGCCTTGCATCTCTTCAAGGGTAGCATAATAGGCTTCCCAACTCTCCAGAAGATTATTCACAAGATTATCCTGCTCATCAGACAGACCCTCACCATAAGCTTGATACCATGCTTCGAGTTTATCTGTATCAAGCATACCTTCTTCATCCATGAAATCCTGAAGAGAAGCGATATTGAGATTGTCGTTGCCTGTTCCCCAGAACTTCTGCCAACCGCTTCGCATGTCGGACACAAGAGCCATGTCACCCGTGTTGTAGAGTTCCTTGACCTTATCACGGTATTTCTTGGAGAAAGTCGCCCAACCTGAAGACTGCTGGGTAAAGTCAAATTGGTCTTTGAAATCCCATCCTGTCCCTTTCTCCATTTCCTTTTTAAGGGATGTTATCTGTTCTTCAGCAAGTTTTACATTCTCCTGAAATTCACCCCACTTGTCAATATCAAAGATATTGCTGTGACTGTCTCTCCTTTCCTGAGCATTGATTTCCTCCAGAGCAAAAGCATATTCACGGGCAGCCTGTGCAGCAGCTTCATTTGCAGCCTTATTCTCTTCTATGGCTGATGTAAAGAACTGAACAACCTGAATAGCAGCTGACACGATTGCAAGGATTGCACTTGCTTTCTCAGCTGCACTTGCAGCTTTCCCGATGGCCGTGATACCATTTGCCACCCCAATAGCTGCTGTTGCTATCGAGCCTATGCCGGACAACATCTGTCCTGCCATCCCCGGAATAATGTCACCGAGTTCAGAGAACTTATCGGCTGATTCGCTTAGTACACCGTTCAGGTCAGCCCAGCTCACAGTGGATTCCTTGACACCGTTATCGACTTTCAGAGTCTTGAGCTGCTCTTTGAGTTTTGCGACTTCTGCTCTCGCCCTCGTCAGTTCATCGGATTCAACGCCTGAAAGGTCAAGTTTCTGCAATTCAGCTTCTGCTTCAGCGAGCATCACCTCCAGCTGTTTTACGGTCTTATCGGCAAGAGACCCAATGAATATCTGAAACTCCGCATCGCTTTCCATATATTGAACGGCAAGGGCATCTTTAGCTTCTTCAGCTTTCTTGATGGCTAAATCGACATTCTCCTGAGAGAAATCGCCCTTGAATGAGCCGTCACTATTCTTCATCAGGGCAAGTTCAGCATTGAGTTCATCGTCAATCTGCTTCTTCGCCTGAGCATAAGTCCTGTATTTATCGAGAAGTTCGGACAAAAGTTCTTCCTCTGCCTTGACCCTCTCGTTCTGTGCTGCCTTATATTCGCCACTCGTAGCAACATTCAGAAGAATCATCTGAGGGTTGTTCTCTTCATCAAAGACAAATCCCTCATCGCTTCCATTATGGGTAGCTTTATATTGTTCTCGCTGCTGGTTTTCAATCTCTCTCTTCTGGTCCTCATAGTTGCGTTTGATTTCCTGTTTGCGTTTCTCATAGTTGGCACGAATCTGAGCCATGCTCTTCTCCATACCCTCATCCATAGCTTCAATCTCGGAATCCGAAATCTCCGCATTGGTATCTTCCATCAGCCGGGACATCTCACGGGCAAAATCCTGCTGCCACTTGAGATATTTGTCATTGGCAGTCTTGACTTTCTCATCCTTTTTGTCCGTCTTGCCGTATTCTTTACCGGAAAGATTCTTATATTTCTTCTCAAGTTCATCAAGTTCCTTTCTCTTGCTTTCGAGGTCCTTGATTTCAGTATCTGTCAGACCTGAAGATGCTGCCTTTGATTCCAAGGCTTTTATCGCAGCTTTCGCTTCAGTAATCTGCTTTGTCACCTCCTGTAAGGTAGTGACCTGCTCTTCCTCAGCCTGTTTTCCAGCATCGCTGACTTTCTTCATGGAGCCGGAATACCCAGATGCAAAATCCTCAAAGGCTTTCTCTGCGAACTGCAAATCGCCCTGAGCTTCCTTGAAATCCCAAATGTGACTATAGAGCTTGCCCAGCGTGCGAGAGGACATGCTGTCACCGCCATATTTCTTGTAAGTCTCAAGGAACTTATTGTAGATTTCCTGCGGATTCTGGAATTTGGCGAACTTGCTCATATACCTCTGCATCTCGGAGGTAAAAGCACCTTGCTGCTTCTGTGAAAGACCGCTGTCAGCAAGAATACCTGTCCTGAAGAATCCCCACAGGTCAGCTTCCTCGTTGTTATAGGCGGTCTGCTTTTCCCCGACCATCTGTTCTTTGAGCTGGGCGAGGTACTTCGCTTCGATGCTGGCCGTCAGGCTGTCATAAGCAGAAGACAAATCCTTGACAGAAGCTGTCTCGGCAATCATGTTATCAAGATAATCCCCATATCGGGCATTGATAGTCTGAATAGCCTTTGCTTTCTCTTCTTTCGAGGATTTTTCATTTTTGGCTACCTTCATCAGCTCGTCAAGCTGATTCTTTTCAGCCTCTATCTGGGTTTCTGCTTCTCCAGCTGTGCGGATAGCTTCTTTCTGCTTCTTATTGAATGAAGCGAGAGCTGCAATGAGACCGACAACAGCGGAAGCGATTGCAATGAAGATGTTCGCTTTCATCGCAGTATTAAGAGCCACCTGCTGAGCTGTGGTCTTTGCTATTGTCCTACCGAAAGCTTGCTGAACTGCCGTCATCAGTCCAAGCTCCTTGCGGTACATCATCACAAGCTGGATATTCTCTTTCAGCTTGCTCATCTTCTCAATCGCATACACAGCGAGCATCGCTGCTTTATATGCTCCGTAAGTGGCAATCAGCCCCATGATAGCCTTGCCGATAGCTTCGTAGTGGTCGAGCATCCATGAAGCTGCTTCGATACCCTTTGAAGCTGTGTCCTCAATCCTTGAGCCGAGGTCATTGAGCATCATGTCAAAACTATCCGAAAGGTTAGATAACTGACCGGCAAGGGTCTTTGACTGCTCTTGCATGAGGTTGTAGAACTTTCCTCCCTCGTCAGTCATGCTCCACAGGGCTTTCTTGATGTCCTCGAAGCCGACCTTACCCTCTGAACACATGCCGAGGATTTCATCTTTCGCCACTCCGAACTGCTTCGCCAGCTCTTCAGCGATTGGAATACCTCGACCCATGAACTGATACATATCCTTTGACAGCACCTTACCCTGTGTCATTGTGGTACCGAAGAGATATGCCATGTCGCCTAAAGGAATGTTCAATGCTGCTGCAATGTTTCCAAGACGGATTATTGTCTCGTTCACCTCTTCAGCAGCGACACCATAGGCAAGCAAAGACTTGGCACCTGAAGCCACATCCATGAGTTCAAACGGAGTGGTAGCAGCGGTCTTGACCATCTGACCCATGAGGGCATTTGTCTTTTCCTCGCTCTTCAGCATTGTGTTGAAAGCGATTTCAAGCTTCTGCATCTCACCCCTTATCTGGATTGACTTATTGAGGAATCCGGCTGCCTCACGAAACGCAAAAGCACCGGCAATGACCTTTCCGATGTTGCCGATGGATTTCTCAATCTTGCCGGATTCGTTCTGTATGATACGGCTCATGGCAGTCATGCTCTGACCTCCACGATGTGCTTCAGTGGAAACACCTCTCATCTTATTCTTGAGGTCTTCATAAGCTTTCTGAGCTTGCTTTGTGTCCGCTGTTGCAACGGATTTCATTCTACCTTTTGCCATATCTATTTGAACATTGCTAAGATGATTTCATTATTTGCTGGGTCGTTGGCATCAATTACCTTCTTCCCATTCTGTGTGTTGGAGTTCTTTGACTTATAGCTTGGGAGTGTCGCTCCGTACAGGATTATATTTGCGTAGCTGACCTCATACACAGCATAGTCGAATGTAACTCCGAAAGCCTTGACAAAGCTGGCTACTACTGCCCAGGGGCTGTCGTTTTTGTCACTTTCGTCGGCTTTGTCACCTGAATCCCTTCGAGGAAAGTGATAACTGCGAAAAAATCCTGTGCGCCCATTGCATTGACCATTGTTACAAAACCATCATTTATATCTTCGAGGGTGCAGTGGTCAAGGATTTCACGCATCAGGCGTGTCTTCTGGAAGTTCCCGAACAAGGATTTGAGCTTCTTCGCCCCAAGAATGAAGATGGCCAGTACCTCAGCAATGAAAACGGCATCTTTAGAATCCCTCAAAGTATCTTCCACGAATGTATCTTCTGAGGTGTTCAGCTTCTTGCCGGAGGCTATGGCTTCCGACACAAGTACCAGAGTTCCGAATGTCGGACGAGGGGCATTATATGAGTTACGACCAATCTTTATCGGAATTGGTCGCTGTGTCAAAGTCTCTGAGACCTTTGTTTCTGTCTTTTTGCTCATAAGGTCATGTCATTTAATTGGTTGCCATCTCAGGAATCGAACCCGACACACCCGAAAGACTGACTGAGAACGGATGCTGCACCAAGCATGGCATTGTGCCGTCATTTGACCCTGACGGCTGGGGCGTTGAGAAATTTAACGAGGTTAATTACTCGAAATCCTTTCCGGAGCCTGTGATGGTATAGCCATCTGTATCGTCACCTGTAACAGTGAGGACACCTCTCTTGACCATCTTACTGCCGTCAGCCGGTTCAAGAGCAGTAAAGTGGAACTCGTCCACGATACCCTCCTTTGAATTGAAAGTGGAATCAAGGACACTTACTGAAGACCTGTCTATAACGACACCCATTGCAGCTCTGTTTTTTGGAACAATAGCAAGAGAGAACTCACTATCTACAACACCATTGATATGGGTGATGTTAGAATTTTTACTCTCTGCTACACGAAGCTGGTACTTTGCGAGGTAGCTGTTAGCAAGCTGCATTGCAGCTTCAAGCTTTCCTCCCTCTGTTTTAGCTTCCAGCTTCTCGCCCTCCGAAGGCTCAACTGTGGTCGATTGGTCCACAGGTTTCGGCTCTTTCTTGTAGGTGGTATCTCCTGCCTTTTTCACATAGGCATCGCACTCACCCCATGCGAGAACTATTGATGTGTTTTCAGCCATAGTATTGATATTTATTCGTTAATAATCCTGAGTTTGAGTTGATTACTGATGCAATGAAAATTGACATCATTAACTTTCTGACATTCCTGCTCGTCCATGTTCAGGATATAGTTGTCTTTGACGATAGTCTCGAAGAAATCAAAACAAAGTCTGCCCAGCTCACGGAGCCTGACTGTGTTCTCGATATAGTCATCCTCCCTCTTGATGTCGGGAACATACAGGTTCACATTTACGGAGAAGCTCTGAATTTCAGATGCTGAACGGGCGACAACGGAAATCACGACATCCTCAAGTTGCGAGTTTACAGGGCGAGGTACTTTATAAACCTTGCCGGTCACTCTTTTCGGGATGTCTGAAGCTTTGATGAGCTTATAAATCAAATCCTTGATTTCTATGTCTGTGTACTTCATTTCAGTTTCAGAGTTTTGCTATTTTTTCTTCAAGCATTATTGTCGCTGATGCAAGGACATCCTGATTCAGGACAGATTCGACATAAACTGCGTAATCAACGCCAGCAACGACTATGAGAACAATGTCATCGGGATATTGGCTTGCAAGTTCCTTTGCGAATCTCTGACCTTCAGAGCTGCCGTCCTGACCGCTCTTCACGACTTCAAATCCGCCCATGTGAACTATCTCGCCATTCTGGACAACACAGAAGCCTATAGATGAACAGAGGTTGCCCGTCCTGCTCCTGTATTCCCATTTCCCCCTCGCTATCTTGTATGCTTCAAGTCCCAGATTCCTGAACTCTTCCACAATGGAATCGAGCCAATCATCATAGCACTCATCTACATAGTCAAGAAGCTCATCGAGACCTTCAACAGAAATCCCCGTCTTCATACATAAATCGTTTCATGAAGCTGGGACCTGTGAAATCCTTTCACCTCGAACTCTCTGCCGACCTGACTGCCGTTCTCATCATAGAGCTTGATTCTATCACCGAAACGGATTGTACGGCTGGTGTCGATGTCGAGATAAATGGTGTAGGAATAGACATAGTTAGTTCCGTCCGGCAAAGGCAGCACCCTTGCCTGTCCGTTAGGCTCATATCGACATGGAACGGTGACCACATCCGAATCCTGAGAAGCGGAGTACTCGCCCGTTTCTTCATTGAATTGAGCTACGGACTTGGTAAGTGTGAGCTTATGGGGTCTGAATCTAATCATGTCTGAAAATCCTACAGGAATGTTACTTTAGGTCTCTTGGTCAGTTCGTCCTTTATTCCGAGTTCCTTACATTGATGCCTGTAGTAATCCGTGATGGCTTCCCTCTGAGCTTTGGATATGCTCATAGAGCCTTCAGAGATTGACTGTGGCATAATCAGGAGCTTCGGGATTGATTTGACGACTGCCCTGTTCACCGTGTCGAAATTGGATGATGTGACTTCATCGGAGGCTGTCAGATTATGCTTCAGAGTTACCTCCAAAACAAAAGCTTCTGACAACCTCACACCGAAGTCCTCAAACTGTCCTTTTATGTAGTCCGAAACAGTCATGATGATTAACCAGCGAAAGATGAAAGGTCGATGAGACCCATTCTGTTAGAACGGTTAACATCCACAATCCAATCGCATCCGTACTCTACGAAACGACCCTCTTTGGTGCGCTCTGTGGCGATAAAGAGACCGTTTTCCTGCTCCGTATAAGCCTTTGAAGCAATCTTGTCAGAAAGCTCGTAAGGTCTGTGGTAGCGGAGATGTCCTATCTTCGCATTAGGAAGAAGGGCAATCTTTCCGTCAGGAACGGCATTGATTGCGTTCTGGTCCTGCATGTTGATATAGACATCCTTGAGACGAATCTGGAAAGGAATCTGAAGAGATGTGAACACCTGATTTACCACATCTGGTGAAATAAGGCTCTGGCTGGCACCGACTTCCACACTCGCAACCTTCGTGATGAAGTTATCCTTGAACTCCTTACATCCTGCGATGTAGTTCATATAGGTTGTACGGTTCATCTCCATGATTGTAGCATCAGAGCCAGCCTGACGGAGTGTCGGCACAGCTTTGATGAGGTAAGAGATGAAAGTGTCCTTTACATCCGCTGTAGGAACAAAGAGGTTCTTATTCTTCTTGAACGGAAGCTGAATAGTGTTGATTTTCACACCATTTTCATCTGCCTTGCTGCGGACTTCTGCCTTACCGGTGAACTTGAGGTCGTTGAGCATCAAGTCCATTCTCTTGTGAGGTGCAAGGGCACACTGACGGAAATCGTCAACAAGGAAGTTGATAACATCCTCCATAGCCTGCTGGTTGCCAAGCAGGTTGAGGGTATCGACAAGCTCCTGAAGTCTTGCAAGACGGTCATTGTCCATCTGGTAAGCTTCTCCGAGGTAGCCGACCTCGCCCTGTCCCTTTGACATTGCGTGGCGTTTCCTGATAGGCTTGTTCGCATTCTTGTCGATGAATGAACCGACTACGACAGCCGTCTGATTACCGATGTAAGTCTTGAATGTTCCGTCAGGATTTGTCCTCATAGGGTCGAGGTAGTCCATCCAGTCGATGCGGTCTGCTTCTGCGAGAGTTACCATCGCCCTGTTAATCACCACATTCAGAAATGCGGGATTTGAAAGAATTGAATCTATTGTATAAGTCATAGCTCACTCCTTTTTTACACGAACATGAAACGGGATGTGAGAGAAGTCTTGTCGGCTTCTGTCACAGGGATATAAAGTTCTTTCTCCTGAATCTCGTATGCACGGTAAAGGGCTGTGACGGTTGCACCGGTCTCAACCTTTGTGCGAGCATAGTTCAGGGCATTAGCGGTCTTCACCACCTTGCCAGCTGCATCTGATTCGTAGAGAATTGCTCCGAGGGCAATATCTGCTGTGGTCGCTGTAACAGTCAGGACATCGTATGCCTCGTTTGAGGTATCGACCTTGCTGACGGTCACGATATTGCTTTCTGAAACTGCATAGGTGCCAGCCTTTGCAAAGCTGTTCTTCTGCACCTTGATGGATGTCGCTCCTTCCGCTGCTGCTTCAACCACCTTCAGACGATTGACCAGAGAAGCCTTGCGGTTTGCAAAGTCAATGTGAAGAGGGGCAAGCACAGGAAGATGAGAGCCAGCCGGAAGCCCTGCTGTCTCAAGATTGAAACCACCCTGAGAACGATAGCCGGAATCAACCGCATAAAGCTCCTTCTCGACATCAAAGTTGTCTTCGTAAACTACACCTGTTGCCATAATTGCTTTGATTGGTTAGGATTTTACTTTTTCCGCATCTGCTCTGTTGTCTCCTGTGCGGATTTCAGGAGCGGGTCTTCGGTTTCATCGCCACCGTCACCCCCAACATCCGGCTTGTGACTGCCTGAATGATTCTGGTTAGCCACAGCCTGCTCGTCATCTTTATAGGACTGCTCCACTGTCTCAGCAAAAGCCTTGACCTCGTCCTCATCCTTGAATGACCTGCCGTTGATGATTGGTGAATAGAAAGACTTGCGTACACCCTTTTCTTCGAGGATTGCTGTGAGAGTGTTCTGGAATCCCGACTGCTTTGTAGCTTCATCACTTTCGTTGAATCGCTTCATGATGGCTTCATTCTGCTCACGGAGTTCCTTTGCCCACTCAGGCTCTTCCTCATTTGTTTTGTTCTCAGGTTGCTTGTTTTGAGGTGCGCCCCCTGTAATCTTTTCTCCGTCTTTCAGACCATGCTTTGTCTCATAATCTGCAACCGCCCTTGCGCTTGCAGTGATTACAGCTTGGTTTGCCCTGAAATCCGAATAGGATTCTACCACCTGCTGAACTGTGACTGCTTCAACAGCAGCTGCCACATCTTCAGCCTTTGCCGTATCCTTGGCGAGTTTCCTTGCCATAGGCTCCAACATTTTTGCATCTACCCCAGCAAACTTCTGTTGTAGTGCTTCGAGGAATGTTCTGAACATATCTGATATTGTTATTGATTAGTCACTTCTGTGATTGTGGCAAAAATACAAGGATGAAATCCTTTGGATTTGGCTTTACATGATTGGTTGGTGAATGTGTGACAGATATTCACGGATTTGTCTGAAAAAGAGATGACCGCACCTCGATAGAGACACGGCCATCAACAACAAACAAAAGAAAATGAAATGCCCGATGATTGCGGACTTTTCTATTTTTCAGGGTTTTCAGCTGGCTTCTCAGCCGGATTATTCTGATTGGCAACAGGATTCTTCGCCTGCTGTTCCTTTTCAATCTGGGCTATCTCTTCTTCTACTTGGTCAGTCATGCCGATGAAGATGATACCGCTCTTCTGTGACATGAATCCAGCTTCCTTTGCCTTTGTCGCATCTTCGATTCTCTCTCTGAGATTGTCGATAGTGAACGGATTTATCTTCACGGTCAGCTCTATAGATTCAGAAGCTGATTTCAAAGCAGGGCAGATGGAGCCTGTCGCTGCCACAAGGAAATTGTATCTTCTCTGAAAGAACTCGCCCAGAACTTCTCCGTGATTATCCACTGCAAGGTGTGTAGCCATGAACATGTATTTGAAAGAGACACCTGATGCGACCTGTCCGATGTTCTTCATGTTCTCGAAAGTGATTCTCGGAGTGTCCGTCATTCCATAGATGTTCTCGAACAGGGTGGTAATCTCCAGCTTTATAGCTTCAGGGGTCTGGTCCCATGTGAGGTAGTAAGCATCTGCATCATCCTCGACCTTAATCATCCTGCGCCTTTCATCCTGACTGCCACGACCAGCTTCGCCCGACAGTTCACCCTTGAGGATGAGGTAAGGGAAGAAATGATAGTCGATGCAGTCAGCATAATCCGAAAGTGTCATCTCCAGCTTCCGTCTCATGGACCTGATATTGTGGCAAAGGCTTCTGTCACGATAGCCATAGATGCACGGGAGTTTCGGGAGCTTGTGTGCAAAGCTCTTTTCAGGAACTAAAGTCCACACACCATCTGCCTGCTTCCACACAAAGACATCCGTAGCTGTGACGGTCTGGAAATAGGTGACGGTCTTTCTACCTGTCAGTGTGTATTCGGTCTTGGTGTACTGACGGCTCTGTGCCACATAGTCACCGGATTCATCAAAGAAAGGGTACAGAGTATCGCCCCTGAAAGGCGACCATATAACGCACCGCAGCTTGCTCTCCGGCTTGGTGTTTCCGAAAAGGCTCTTGAGCTTCGCTGCCACTTTCGCCCAGAATCCTGTGTCCTGCTTCTTGTACCAATACTCCACGACCTCCTGCTCCGCAAACCATGAACGGGCAATCTTCTTGTTCTGATAGCGGATTTTATTGTCTCTGTTGATTGTCTGAATGACAGAGTACAGGTCATCTTCTTTGCTGTTGTTCGCCTTGTAGTCAAGAGTGAGGTCTTTGCCTACTGTGAAAGCAGTGTGAATGTTGACAATCTCCTGCTCGATAGGCAGGGCGATTCTGTTCACATCTTCCTCCTGATATACGGCTGGCTTGATAATCTTGCCATTCTCGGCCACCACAGACTCAGAGATGAGTACACGCCTTTTCTTACGGATTGCAGGATTCATAACCTCATGTTTGTCCGGGTCCCACTCGCTGCGGAGTTCCTTGACATTCGGCAGAGGTGTCGTTCTGTGTTTCTTGAGCAGCTGGATTTTTATGTTGATGTCTTCAACTGCAAGGATTTCTTCAAGTGTCATATCTGTAACTGTTTTATTGATGATTATCTGAATGTTCCTGATGGTACTCCTGTTTTCTTCGAGTGCTTACCCATAAGCTCTTCAAGGCAGACATAGCGAACACCGTCAAGAATGTGGTTGAAGTCATCTACAGGCTCATTCAGCCACTTTCCTGTGCTGTCCTGCTGATAGGTATAGTTCTTCAGCTCCTTGATTGCGTTCACTGAACGGGATGTCACATAGATTTTCTGACAGCTCTTCATGAAGTCAATACCAGCGACCACAGACCCAGCGAATTTCTTGACCGGCTTGATTTTCAGACCTCCATCTTTCAACTCCTTCACCATGCGAGGGTCGGCTGATTCACTGATGATTTTGTAAGGTGACAGCATCTTCTTTCCGGCTTTGATGATGTCTCTTGTCGTCATCTCGGTCTGATAGAACTTCTCATCTATGTACAGGCAGTTTTTATAAAATCCTACTTCAGCAGCAGCTGTCGGGTCATGAGTAAATCCGAAGTCAAGACAATTCCATCTCTTTGTAACCCAAGGAGGGATGTCGCCCTCGATAATCTCCCAATTCGAGAAAATCTGCCCCTCGATTGTCGCCCTCAAGCCGAGACCATAAATCTTCCATTTCCTGATGTCAACAGTACCGTTGGCATAGTTCTCTTCTGTCGGCTCATAAGACAGGATTTTCCGTCTTGAGTTGTCAGGGATGAAAGGATTATCCAGCATCGTAGAGTGGTCATAATAGCAGTCTGTACGGGTGCAGACTGAATCATAAATCCAATGCTCTTCAGCTGACGGGTTATAGTCGAGAATACTGAAACGGGATGTTCGCTGCTCCATCTGGTCGAAGTCATCTTTTGATGCTTCCATAGCCTCGTTTATCCAGATTATGTCAGCTGTGAGACCGTGCAGCTTCTGAGTGTCGTCAAGTCCTATGAACTCGAATACTGTTGAAGCCAGCCGGATAGTCTTTACGGTCTTGTTTATCTTGCAGAACGGCAGCAGCCCCAAGTTCAGAAGAATCAGGTTGAAGTCGTTCCAGATTGTCGAAGCAATCCATGTTCCTTTCTTACGGGCAATGACAACACGGGTCGGCAAGGTCGGATTCGAGAGAGCATAGCTGATGAAGAACTGAATAATCGAATATGTCTTTGAACTTCGGGAGCCTCCCTCAAAGACAAAGACACGGTATGACCCCTGCTGTAAGGCAGACATCAATCTCGCCAGAATAGGCGTTCCGTTTATGGTCAGTTCGTTATTGGCTCGGCTTCTTGAATTTCTCCTGTAACTCCAAGTCGGATTTCTGATTGTAGGTTATTCGCAGATTGACAACTGACGGAAGCTCCTTCGCCTTTGCTTCAGCTGCTTCAGCTTCAGCCTGCTTGTGACGGAGGATATTTTCACGCCATTCATCATCATGGTTGTAAAGCATTGTGGCAAGTGCCTGCATGTTCGGGGCAAGCTCCATCTCCTGAGTGGATATAAGCTCATCATCTGTCAATGTGCCGTCCTGTAGCCGGATTCTCTGCTTTGTTGTGGTCTTTACAGTTCGCTGTCCCAGAGCCATCTGAAAGTAAGTGGAACGGGCCATCTGCATGAGGGTGCTTCGCCCGTGCGCTAAGGCTTGACATAACTGTTTGCTTCGGTCAGTCGGCTCTCCATTCTTTTTTTTCTCATTCTTGAATCGGCTAAAAGTCTCAGGCGTAAGACTTTCCCCATATTTTTTTTGCAATTCATAAGCAATCGAAGAATCTGAATATCCCATAGAAGCAAGCTCCTGAACGACTTGATAAAATTCAGGATTATCGTAATCAAATTTGGGCGGTCTGCCTACCTTTGACTGCTTTTTCTCTTTTTTTTGTTTGCTTCCCATAGAAATAAATCGGCATTACAGCCTATCTGACGAGTGATTTATATAAATATATAATTATATATATTATTTATGATAATAGACTTTGGGATATATAATATTCAACTCTTGTGTATGCGTGCGTGTGGGTCGCTTATTCGATGAGTTCGATTCGTTCCGCAAAGACATCTCCGTTTATGAACTTATCTGTCGGCTCATATCCAAACCTTGACATAAATTCCATCTTCGCTTCTCTTGAGGTAAATGACAGGGTTATGAAGCTGTCCGCTTCCGCTGCTTTCTCTTCGGCTTTCTCCCTTATCTGAGCCTTTGCCTGTTTCACGGCTTCTTTCTTCTGTTCGTTCAGTTCTTCCACAGGTCTCTGCATTTCCTCAATGTCCTGCTTCATCACATCCACCTTCGGGACATCTATCTTCACGCCAAAGACAGCAAGGTCAAGATTCGAGAAGCCGGCTCGCTTGGGGTCTATCTGATTCAGCAGCACCTTGACTTTTGGCTCGTTCCATTTTCCCTGAGCCGATGGGTTGTTCATGAAGAAGTTGATTTCTATCTCCGTCTTCTGGTCAACATCTATAAGCTCGACCTTGACAGGGTAATCATTCTCAGGATAGTGCGCCATGTCATCGAGAAGGGCTATCTTCTGATGTCCTGACACGATTGTATATCCCGTCTGCTTGTTCACGATTATACCACCGAGAAGACCGAAATCTTTCAAGCCTCTCTTCAGGGTCTTTTTCGCATTTTCATCTATCTCACGGGGATTGTAGTCTGCCGGATGAATCTCTGAACGCATCAAGGTCACTGTCTCTGATGCTGTCAATATGAATTGCAGCCATTCAGGTATTCCACCTGCTTCAGCTGCCTGTGATTTCTTTGCCATATATTTCTATTATTCTTGATTCTATGTTTAATCCTTAATAAACTCTGGAGATATAATAATATATATTATATTACTCTTCCCCTCGGTGTTCAGCTTTGTAGAGTATTATTTCAGCCTGTGGAAAGGCTTCGAGAATCTTCTTGAGGTCTTCCGGGTAATGCTGACGGAGGTACAGGAAACATTCTTCACTGAATGTCAGGCCCTGCGACTTCTGCCGTGTGGAGTACCGGACAGGCTCCGGCAATCTGTTCTGCTTCAGATACGCCAGCACCTCATTGTTGCCCCACCTTGACAACGGATATACATTCTTCGTCTTGGGGTGAATCGCCTGAAGCTCGTACTCTTTGCCCTTCAGCATTATGCCCCTGTTCATGTTGTCAGACTGCTTCATTCCGTACAGGCAGTAATCTATGCCGAACTTCAGACGGCAATTCTCTGCCACATCGCTGAACTTCATCAGTTTCACATCCGGCTGGGGCTGACAGTACAGACCTGTTTTCAGGGTATAGGTGAGATTCCAATGTGGCACTTCATGAAACTCCACATTCGGATATCTCAGCTTGGAATACTCTATGTACTTGTTGATGTGTTCCAGACCTTTCACAAAGTACATATACACACAAACCACTCTCCTGAAGTGCGGAGCAACAAGGTCGAGAAGAGCGATGCTGTCCTTGCCTGCACTATAGAAGAGAATGACTGAATCCGTCTTCTGACGGACCCAGTCAAGGACTGCTTGGGTATGTTCCCTGTTTGTCATGGCTTAACCTGCTGCCAAACCAAGACCACTACGGAGGTCACGATACACCGTTCTGCGAGATACATATCTTCCACCATGCGAGAGCGCACCGCCTGAAGATGTACTCAGTCCACGCCTACCACCTCGGTAGCCGGATGTCGAATAGGTACTTCTGTTTCCCATAACGCACTGAATTAAAAAGGTTAAACATTGGAATCTATGATTGCACCCAGCTTGTAGTCAATCTGAGCGGAAACATATTCTTTGCCCTTGTACTTGTACACCCTTGCATAGGTGTTCCCCTTGTCGTCCTCTTCTGTGAGGATGAAGATTTCAGCCTCCTTGACAGCCACGACAACCTCCGGGCTGCCGGACTTATCTGCCGTCTTCAGACGGAGTGCATCATATTTGAGAGGTCTGACATCTATCTCAACCTCATCAGGAACTTCATCATAGGTCTTGTACACCTTTGAAGGGTCGGATTTGTCGAAATACTCGATGTACTTCTGAGATGTCTGTGGGCGGATTTCTCTTGTAATGGTGGTCTTCTCGCCCGATACCACCTCGGCAAGCTGCTCTGGCTTCACCGTCAAAGTCAAAATTTCTTTCATTTCTTTTGCTGTTTATGGTGTAAGTTGTTGCAGGGGCAGGCATCGAACCTGCGACCTCAGCCAAAGCCACGGCTGCGAGCTGCCAACTGCTCTACCCTGCGGTGTAGGTGCAAAAGTATCGACAAAGGGCAGGGCTTCAGGTCTTTGACCTGACCTTATTCGTGAATAACGCCCGTATATTCACCGATTAAAGCCGAACAGGGGCAAGACAAAAAGAAGATAGGGCAAAGCCTGTAAGACCTTGCCCCGCCCGAATGGGTGCGCCCGATTGGGCTGTGTGTCAGATGAAATTCAGATTTGAGTAGAAGCAATCGCTATAGCGAACATAATTGCCGAACATCTTTATATTACCCTTGTCTGTTATAAATGCGAATCGTGACCCACCGATAACGCCCGAAACTGCCTTTTTGAATTTGCCCGAATTGATACCGCTGCACTCTATCTCAGGCAGAAGAACATTTCTGAAAGCCGTTTCGCTGTCTGTCATGTCACCGTCAGGCACAAGCGACAAAACGCCATTATGAGCGAAAGAAACGCCCGTGTTTTCATCTCTGAACGGGTGACAGTTCGCAAGCCTTATGCTGCCATGCGTGGCAAATCTGAAATGAATCACTGCCGGCACCTCTGATTTTGCCACACTTTGAAGCTCTTTATAAAACCGCTTAAAGCTCATTGACTTGAAGACCTTGCCAGGCACTGCGAAGCCGAAGCCGTCTGGGTTTCTCTTTGCACATCTTGAAATGATTTCGTAAGGGGGCAACTGTGCCCCCTGTGGCTTTACTATGATTATACACATAACTGATATATATTTAATTATTAAAACACCTCAAAGACCTCTTTTCTACCCTTGTAGAATGATTTCAGACGGTTTGTCAAAAAAGGCAATTCGTCTATTGTCGTTGCTGTCAAAGGCTCTTCACTGCTCAGGCTGTACTGTAAGAAGCAACTCAGAAACTCAACCCAATTTCTAATTTTCTCGAAATTTGTCGTACCGTTGTGCTGTCTGAACTCTATCGTTTTATGAGTGTTGTACGCCATTGCATTGACCTTGAAATATCTGTCATTATCAAAGCCATAGAGCTGTATCTCTCGAATCGTATCACAGTCGCCCCCTCTCAGCCTTTCTGCGACCTGTGCCATGCCTTTGCAGTATGTGTTATTTCGCCTGCTGTTTGGCATGAAGCTGTCGATTATTGGCTCTATAGCTGCATAGTTCATGATAATGCGCTGATACTGCTTTACAGTGAACTTTGAAGCCCCGAAATGAACATGAAGACCGCAAGACCTGTTAACCTGTGCCCCTGCTTCATTTATAACCTCGCAAACAGTCTTCAGGCTGTCAAGGTTTCGCAAGATTGGCGAAACTACCTCACAGCTGTTCGAGCCTGTAATCGAGCTGTCTGAACCGAGTTTGTAAGATGTCTTGCTGTCGTGATGATTGTAGCCTGATATATGAGCCTGAAGACCTCTTCTTTCAATCGCTGCCCTGACCGCCTCTCTGTCGATGTTGAAACATTCGATTTCAACGCCTATAGTAAAACGCCTTGCCCCTCTTGGGGTTGCAGATGTTAAGGCTGCCCCCCCCTGTGACATGAGCTGCACACCTCTAACCTGATTGTAGAAAGTGTTAGCTTCATAGACTGTACATTTCAATTCGTTGCAAAGCCTGTGAATCTTGCTTGCCTTTGTACCTCTGTCAAGAACTATCGCCTTAACCTCGTCAAAAAATGTAGCCATATCTTTGTTTTGTTTAGTTGTTAAACTCTCTGCAATTCGCTATTGTCTGAGGCTTGAAATACATGTCTCTTTCAACTTTGAGACAGCCCCAAACTCTAAGGCTTTCAAGCTGTGAAAGGGTGAAATAGCCATATTCTTTTTCACCTGCATTGTCAATCACCCCAAAAAATTCATAGTCGTTTGTGCCTATCTTGTTAGCTTCAAGCACATACCATGTGTAATTTGCAAGAAAGAACTTGCAGATGATTGTAGCTTCTTTCTTTTTGCCATCTTGTGAATAGATAGGGTACTTTGCTAATCTGTTAGCGATTTCTTTTGTAATGAGTTTCATAATGCTGTACTTTATTATTATTTATATATATCTTCATTTTGTTTCTGCAAATGTAGATATAAATAAATTAACATGCAAGTATTTTTCAAAAATAATTTATACAAATCTTAATTTTATAGAAAAATTTGCATTTATAAATAAAGTGCGTATATTTGCACAACTTTTATAATAATTTAGATTTATGAACATTTTAGAGACAGTAAAACAGATTTGCAGGGTCAGGGGCATGTCTCTTGCTGATGTCGCCTTGAAAATGGGTGTACCTGCTTCTTCTTTATCTCAGATATTGAGAGGCAACCCCACACTTTCAAAACTCAACGACATAGCCAACGCCCTAAATGTGCCGGTAGCTGAACTGCTCGCAGAAGGCAGCACCAGAGCGCAGGTAGAGTGTCCGCACTGTGGCAAGACATTCCCACTCGACATCAAGGCAGCCAAGGAGGTGCCGGCAGATGGAGAAGCCTAACAGACAAAACACTCTGTATCTCCCAATCAAGCAGGTCTTCTTTGATGAGATTGTAGCTGGTACCAAGAAAGTGGAATACCGGGAAATCAAAGAGGGTGTGACAGCGAACAAATACCTGATTAAGGATGATATGACCGGGTATAAGCTCAACCCTGAAAATGTCGATGACCCTGAAGGTACCTATTTCATTGACGACTACAACGACGGCAAGTTCCCTTTCCTGCCGAGACAGTACAAATACCTGAACTTGGCTGTAGGCTATGCCAAAGAGAGAGACACGGCCATCGTAGAAGTGACGGGCTTTTCATTCACGCCCCACATGATAAGAAACGACAAACATGGCAATCCGTGCTATGCGTTCTGGACCATCAACATTCATCTGGGGCAGGTCGTCACAGTTCACCGCAAGTAAGACAGACACAGAAAAAAGCCGAGCAGCATCAGAGCTGTTCGGCTTCTTTCATCATGTCGCGCCTGTTACAGGTCAGAGAGATATGCGTCTATCTTCTCAAGGGCAAGATTGCACTCGTTTCTGAACTCAGGATATGTCTCATACCAAGACACGGAGGTAGAACGCATCTTGTACAGGGCGGTACTCGCACTTATTCCGAGAGCTGTGGCGATGGAGCTGCGAAGTTCCTTGTTGATTCTACCTCCAAGAAGAGAAGCTGGAGAGTACAGATACAACACTATGAACAGGAACTGCTTGTTATTGCTGGTACCGTCAGCCTTGAAGCCGGATTCAGCAGCGATTTCAACATATCTGTCGTGAATAGCCACAATGAGCGACAGGTCTTTCATCTTTGGAGCAAAGACCTGTGCGAACTGCACATTTGCTTCAGCTGCCCTGATACAGGCATCTTTCAATTCCTTGACGGTGTTGATAAATGGCACTAACTTGTTCATATCTTCAGGATTTATCTTCGTTTATTGATTCTTGTCGGTATCTTCGCATGGTCCCATGCCAGCAGAGCAGCATCCCTCTTTTCCTGATTGGTCTGTTTCGTCCAGCCCGTCAGCTCGACAAACTCTTCATGAGTTATCTTCCCGTCCTTGCCTTTCCACAGATTGAAGCCGTGAAACTGAAGCGACAGAGGTCTCTTCTCAACGACCTCGATTCCCCAATGACGGCACATTTCAATAATCTTCTTTCCGGTCTCATGATTAGCCCCCACATCCTTTGCTATCTTCTCCCCTCGATTGCCATAATATCCGTGATAGTTGCTCTTGAGATTCAGCCATCCGGCTTCCACCACAACACACAGAGATTTCTTCGCAACCCTTTCCGCATAGTCTCGATGGTACATCAGGAACTCCAGCAGTTCAGGGAAAGTCAATGTCTGAAGAGACATGAACTTGAGCAGTGTCGTATCAAGAAGTGCGACACCGCTCTTTTCCCTGTCAGGGTCAATGCCGATAATGATGTCAGCTCTGTTCTTCATCGCTTTCGCCCCTGATTGATGTGTAGATTCCAATGCACAACCACTCAAATTCAAGCTCACGGCTGTGCATGTTGATGTTGATAGACGGAATCAGGCTCCAGAACTTGAAGTCTATATCCACATTGGTAGTAATTGTTAATCTCTTTCTATTCATAGCAGTTTTAATTATGGCGAAATCGCCTGTTTAACATCAGAACAATGTCGGGTTACATTCCCCGGCAGAATACCGGGCAAGCATGGTGTCTAACTCCTGTTCAAGAGCCTTTGCCTGCTTCAGGGCTTCCTTTGACCTCGTCTTGAAATACAACCGCTGAGCATCACGCACCTGCATAGCCTTTTTGATTATTGCATCTTTCATAATTCAATTCCAAAATAATTCTCAAGATATTTCTTGGTATCTAAATCGTTAAAGAACATACCCCCCCCCATTTTTATTTTATAATCCTCATAGCTGTCACAGAACAGATTGTGAAAAACAATGTTATAAGCATTGCCAAATTTCTTGTGTGATTCAGCATTGGGATGAGTATCTAACCATTTCTGAGCTGACTTAATCAGCCTCTTCAGCAGCTTCGGGTACTTCAGATAATCTTTCACTCCATTATCAGACTGCAAAGGACAGCCGAGACAGCCCAAACGCCTTTCTACATGGAAGTTTCCCTGTTCATCATAATACAGAGGGTGACAGGTGATTCCCCGTTCCTTGACAAACCTCTCCACATCACTGTCCGTCCAATCCAAAATAGGAAGATAGAGCTTGACCCTTTCACTCTTCGAGTACACCCTGCAAATCTCCGGCTCGCTATATCGTTTCGCTCTCTTGGTACTTTCCGACCTCCGGATTCCTTGTACAGCTCTGTCAAGCACCTTGTATTCCTTGAGGTGAGAGCAGCATGTCCTCGCTCTGCGTGTCGGACAGCCTGACATTTCCACGACTTCAAAGAACTTCATTTTTGGTGGCAAGATTTCAACTCCCTTGCTTCTGACATGGCGAATTGTACCCGGTGGGTCAATAGTGGTATTCTTGTAGATTGCCCGGAATGGAATACCGGCCATCTTTGCCAGCTCAAGAATGACATCAGAATCCTTTCCACCCGAATATGATATTTCTATCGGACCATCTTGAGGAATGTTTTTAAGCAGCCGGATTGCCCGTGCTTTCTTTTTCTCATATTTGGCAAGTTCATCTTCCTCGACTTGCATGAAATCGTCTGTTTCTTTCATTTTCTTGACCTCCTTTTCCTTGGTTTACGCATCTGAGCAGTTAATCTCCGAGCCTCCGGGAATATAGTGACCGCAGTCCATACATCGTTTTATTTCTTGCATAGTATCTCTCCTTCTCGTTTTAATTGCACACACGCCAGATACAGGGCATCTATCAGTTCTTTAGAACGCCATTTCCTCGATTCTCCCGACTTGAAAGCACTGTATATGACGACCCATTCAATAAGTTCAGTTCTAATGACAGGACATATCAGGAAGTCTATCAAGTCGCCTATGGAGTAGTCGCCCGGATATGCTATCCATGCTCCACCATTCGGGATATACACATCGGCAGGCTCCGGAAAGCCCAGCCTCTTGAGATGTGCAGTCTGATTATGGTCTGTAAATTTCTTCATCTTTGTTTCTCTCATAATGTTCACATCCCTCGGACACTCTCGGCATGGCAACCCATCCATCATTACACAAGGCATCCTGCCAACCCTCCCACATGTGCTTACTATTGTAAAGCAGTTCACCTGAATGTCCGCATTTATGTTTATCAAAATACTTTTCTGCATCGGCTGAATATGGGTATTCACCACATACGACAGCTTTATGCTGTTCGATTTCATCCTGATAGTGACGGCACGAATAGCACAGACAGATGTTGCAAGGATTCTTCTTGCAGCTCTTTTCATGAGCTATCATAGCTGGCTTCGTTTTGCTGACCTTTCCGCAGAACTCACATTCAAATGTTGGTTTATCGTAAATTTTCATCTTCTACCTTTTTGAAAGTTCGCTTGATTCCCCTTTTCGCCCAAGAGTGACACTCCAGCTGTATCTTCGTGCCATCGCATAGAGGATATTGACCTGCACTTTTCGGAGGGCGTGCCCTGAAGATATCGCAATCCCTACAGCTCCAATCTTCAGGGTTTTCTTCACGCACCTCTTCATATTTGATTCCGTTGAGTTCAATCATCGCTGTGGTACTTGCTGACTTCATGGCCATAGTTGAATTCCGTGTTTTCCGAATCAAGCTCTACCCGGTATTTGCGAAGCTGCTCCCATTGAGTTTGAAGCCATGTAGGGTCAAATAGAGGTTCATCATCTTCAAAGTAAAGCCACAGAGGGTTACTGAATGCTTCTTTGATTTTGGATTGTACCACCGAAAGAAAGACCAGAAGAGCAAGCAGTAGAATTATTATCATTGCTATCACTATCATACCTCACCCTCCTGTATTCTTTCACCCAGCTCTATGATGAACACATCATTAGACCCTGCGCCCCATTCCTTTTTACCTTTTCCAAATCTGATATTCTTGATTCTGAAGGTCATTGTCCGCTTGGTGTAGCCATAGCGGAACTTGACCGCATCGAACTTCTTGAACTTGCCGGGCTTGCTTGCCCCATAGGTGCAGAAGCATTGTCGGCACTTTGGGAAGATGTCATCAGCACATCCGTTTTTATCATTCCTGAAACATTCCATCAGGCGTTTTCTCCAGAATGGCTTATCTTCCCTGTATTCCTCCAGCTTCTCGCCCCTTTCTATCATATCATACCACTTAGCTATCAGTGGCAGATGCAGGATTCTCATTTTCTCCATATCAAATATCTTTTTTTAACCACACTTGGCTCGATTCCGCTTCAAAGCCCATTCTCTTATACCACTCTCTAACCCAATCGTCATGGTCACTTCGGAGAGATATTGAATTACAGCCCCAATCTTTTGCACACTCAAAACACCAATTAAGAATGGATGTTGCACCACCTTGTTTTCTTATGCTTTCGTGAACATACAGGTCAGATATAACGGCTTCTTGCGGAGTATCGTTATAGAAGCTCAATCTACAAGAAACACGGCCATCATCAGAGAATACGAAAAGAACTTTGTAATCATCCCAAATTTGAGGGACGGAATTGAAATTGAATTTAGATTTCATACTTTACATTCCTTGCTTTATGTTCCTTTGATGCGTAGTGCTTTTGCCAACAAGAAGCGCATATCAGCTTACCTTCCCTCACAAAGCCTTGTTCTCTTGGGTTAAAATGTTTGCCACATATAGGGCAAATCACTTGATTATATCTTTTCGCCATATCTATCCCTCCAACGGTTCAAACATTTTCAAAATATCAATACAGACATCTCGCTTGCCCAAATAAAATGGTTGGCGAAAGGAATCTCGATTTTCTTTATGATGCTGTGCCAACTTGTGATAGTGGTCTCGACATTCCTCAAGTTCTTTTTTGCTGATGGAGATATAGTCTCCATCAATCTTGTAATCTTGCAGTACCATTATCAGTCCTCCTTATATTTTGTCTCGAATTATCTTGCAGTAAGTTCCCTTTTCTGCGAAACATTTGCATTGATTTCTGTTGTAGTACCAGCATGTCAGGCACAGATTAAACTTTGCCATAGTCATTCCCTCCAATGTTTAACAATGAACTTCATTCTCTTGCGATAGCTCCTTATCTTGCGAAGCTCTGTTCCAACCCAAAGCAAATGTATCTTCAGCATCACTGTCCTATACTTCTGCATGGTTTCGCACAGATTGGCGACCTCTTTTGATAATGATTCCATACATATTTCTTTGCTAAAAATCAGACATGTTTTCTGCTCAAAAATCAAAAGAAGTTATCCGGTGTCACATATCCGTATTCCTCCATTTCTTCCAGAGCATATCGCAACGGAAGCTCCATATTGCCATACACAAAACACAGGTAATATGTGAAAGGCTCTTCAGCTGGGCACAGTTTGAGTTTCGGTTTGTCTCCCTCAAAGCGATGCCAGCACATCTTACTTTCAATCTCGGACATCTTACTTTGCAGCTCCTGCAAGTGGCTATCAGCCTCGGCTATCAAAGCCCTGAATTTGTTCATCTTTGCCATTATTCTTTCCTTTTGAATCGTGCAATATCTTTATCCTCGAACATCCCGTGAGAGGGGAGCTTTCGCAAGGTCGTGAAGACCTTTGCAAAAGCTTTGTTATCCTTCACGGTCCTGTCAACATAGAGCATGAGCAGACGGACAATCTCATTTGCATCATCGTTGAAGCCGTCATAGGCTTCAGGATTGCCGTCCGGATTATCCTCATCTCTTCCGATGCCCCATGTCGCATTTGCAATCTGTGGGTCAATTCGGTTGTAGAAGTGGAATGAAGCAGCCTTGACAGCCTTGCAATAGTCATTCAGACCTGTCAAAAGCTCATTTTCTCCGGCTATCAGTCCATGTTTCCTAAACTCAGACTTTACTCTCCGATGTACATTCTCGACAATCGACTGACAGGCTGAAGCCACTATATACATCAGCTTCATTTCCTGCGGAATGGTCGTCCTGTCGATGTCATCATGAATCGCCTTTCTCGTTTTTGCATCAACCGCTGCCATACCGCACTACTTTCTAATCAGGAGAAAATCAAGGAAAATGTCAGCGAACTGCTTCGCTGCGTAGATGGCGAGGTCTCGTGTCTTAAAGCAAAGCCGAGAGCCGAAGGACGCAGGCGTACGCGAGGGAGCGTAAAGCGAGAGCGAGAAAGCGAGAACGGCAGGAAGACCATAGAGAGACATATCGACATCTGTTGGTACTTCATCGGAACACAATTCACCTTTTGTCGGCTTATGGTCATATAGATAATACCAGACATAATAGACCGTAGTCTTGCAGTCTTGCGGATTCTCCCAGCCCTCATTAAGTGCTGCACAGATAATACGGCAGGCGAGGTAAGAAACTATGTCACAGGATTCTTTGTCGCTGATGGTACCTTCTTTCGTCATCATGTCACGGATAGCTATGTACTGCTTCACAAGCACATGATTATAGCCGAGGGCATTTAGGGCATCGTTGAAAGTCTTGATGCGTTCCGTCACGGGAACCTGAAGATTGGACTTGCCGAACATCTCTTCGAGAAGATTCTTGATGTAAGGAGTAACCTCATCATGGTTACTATGATAAGCTTGTCTTGCCTGTGCAAGGGCTGTTGCTGGGTTAAATGAGTTCTTTTCCATGTTGTTTTGTTGTTAGTAGTGATTATTTGAACATTACTGTTATTCCATACCTATCTCTTTCTATTTCCACCCACTCTATTTCAACACCATAGTCATCTTTGACCGATTCCAATGCTGCTATTAACATCTCGCTATCAATAGCTGAAATTCCATATCTTGGGGAATTGAGGTCATAGTCAAAAGATACAGATGTAGAGCCATGAGACCAGCCGAGAACATAGCCGTCTATTATCTCCTGCAACAAGCCTTTCACTGTATTCTGTTTCAGTTTATAAGCCCAAATCTTCTTGGCTATTGCCACCTTGATTCTAAAGATTATCTTTCTCATAAATAACTATACCTCCTTTCTTTCCTCGACCTTGAACACGGTCCAGATGAATGTCATCGGCTCAACAGCACATTGATAACCGGGAACAAATTCCCTCGTTTTGAAATAGTCCAAAAGTTTCTGCACGGTCTCTTCCCGTGTGAACTCAGCTTTATGGATATGGAACACTCCACCGTGTTCTCTCGACTGCTCTGAGCTGTCGATATTGAAGAGCTGCCTGAGTTCACTGATGGCCGTCTCTCTTGTGATTTCCTTTTTCTTTGATTGCGTTTTACTCATATTGTCAGAATAATGTTTGGCTGTCGTAGATGTCCTTGTATTCGGATATTTGAGACAGCAGTTTCTTGCATTTGGCTATCAGGGCATCTGTACTCTCGACCTTTTCGCCATCGTCAGGCTCGTACCCTCCGTGATATTTCCTGATTCTTTCCATCTCCCGTTTCACATATTGCTCAACGATGCAAAGCTCATTGAAGACTGCTTCCTTTTCGGAGCCAAAGCTCTCTTTGTGCTTGAGAGAGACACCGCTGCCACCGCCCGAATGATTGACATTGTAATAGTGAGCTGCTATCCATTTCCCGTCAAGATTTATGGCGGTCTTTATTTCCGCACACCAGCCGGACTTTCCAAACTCTATTTTGTTTGGATTCAGGCATATATCATTGATATTAAACTGAAAGCCATGAAGCTCTACGACAGGTTCTCTTGAGCTATCGTTGGGATGTTCTTTGAGCCAAGCCCACCACTCTTCACGGGTAAATGTGCGTCCGAGTGCCAATGATGTAAAAAATACTTCCTTGCTCATGGCCATCATTCTTCAGCATCGAACAGTGATTCATCTTCACCCTCATTCTCTACCTGCACATCTTCCGGAACTTCGGCAGTTTCTTCCGCTTCTTCAGTATTTCTCTTGGTACGATAGGCTTCCGTATATTCCTTGCCGATAACTGCGGAACATTTCACCTTTGTGGCTGATGTGATATTGACCTGAAGGTCATCTTGAAGCATAGCGACTTCCAAAGCTGTCAGCTCTTTTTCCTTTGCTTCTTTCTTGAGCTGTTCACGGACATATTTCTCTATCTGAGTTTTGGCATCATCCACATCCTTTGCATAAATCAGGAATCTGTAATCATCCTGTCTGTCTTCGTTGTAGATGACAGTAGTCTCAACGGAATAGAACGAATAAACGGCTTTCTTTTCCTCTTCGACCTCATCTTCAGGCTTCTCAACTCCATTGGCATCTTCCACCAGCTTTACGGTATCATCATCGAAGATAAAGATGTGATTCTTGAACTCCTTTGCAGATGTGATTGAGAACACATGGTCATAGCGAAGCTCCACATAGTCCTCGACAATAGCCAACGCCTGAAAGATGTTCTGAGCCAACAGGAGAAACTTATGCTTCTTCAGGAGCTGTACGGTAACGCACCAAGGCTGAACGCCCCAGCCGGAGCCGAACTTTCCAAGTCTCTTCTGGTCTGAGACTTTAATCTCTGACAGGTCGCCAATCTGAAGGTGAAAGTTTATCACGGCCATCTGGTCCTCTTCGAGGTATGTTCCTCTTTGCAGGACTATCTCTGTCCGTTCAATCTCGATGACTTCGCCCGTATCTTTGTCGAGGAACTTTTCAGGCCACTTGCGGTAGAGGTTTTCAACGAGATATTTTCCTATCATCTGTTCCGGGTCAGTGGTAACGATGATGTTCTCATTCAGTTTTGTCTGAACTTTCTTTGCAGTTTCCATGTGTCTATGATTTAGTTATCCAATAATTCCAAGTCGATGACCTCTTCTTCAGCTTCGTAAGCCATGAAGTCGAACAGGGTAGGTGAGGTCGCTTCCATTTCCGCTTCCCTGAGATATTCAAGCCCGTCTTTCCAATAGTCTGCGTTCAGCTCTGTTGACAGACCTTTTCGCCCCATCTTTATAGCACAATACGGCACCGTCTGTATTCCTCCGAATGGGTCAAAGACCAAATCGCCTTTGTTCGAGTACCGCTCTATCAGCCTTTCCACGATGTCAAGCTGGAGAGGACAGACATGCATCTGTAGGCACTTCTGCGACTGCCTTGAGTTGAGTGTCCGCATCCTTGTGACATCATCCCAGATGTAAGGGCTTCGGCTTGACGGGTCAACGGCCATGAATGTCTTCGGCAGCTTGTCGTATGCTTCAAGTTCCTCGGCAAACGCCACATGGTCCTCGAAGTTGTAGAGGTGTTCTGCCGTGAACTTCCTGAAATATCTCCGGATGCCTCCTATATCCATGCTCTTGACATCGTTCATGGAGAGAAGCCTGTTACCGCTCGACTTCCAATCTGCGTGAGCATCAATCTGCCATCTTGCAAGGCTGTATTCCTCCTTTGCCTTGGTCACAGGCACATCGGCATAAGCCCTTGAGGTGTCTGTCGGAAGCTTGCGGAACAGCAGCACATATTCAGGACAGCCAACCCCCATCTTCGAGCCGTCTTTCCTCATTTCGGAGTAACCGAGCCTGTAGGTCTGATTGTTTTCCCTGACTACATCCGTGTCGATGGTGATGCGACCCATGTATCTGAAGCCGTGTCTGATGTAGTGGAACACGCACATGTCGCTGAAAGGGTCAATCGTAGGCATACCGTCACCTGTGGCATTTCCGAAAAGCACTCTATCCTTGACATGAACGCAGCACAATCTGCCCGGCTTGAGTATTCGCATGAGTTCAGGTGTCAGGTAGTCCATCTGCTTGAAAAATTCATCGTTGTCGGAGTTGAAGCCGAAATCGTTGTAGCTGGCAGTGTACTCATAGTGATTGCTGAAAGGCACGGAGGTCACAATCAGGTCAACGGAGTTGGCAGTCATCTGCATACACTCAAGCACATTGTCGTTGTTGATTGCGTAGTATGTTTCCCCCTTTGCTTCCTGTCTGAGCGAGAACATGTAACGCATGAGCTTCTGTTTCACATCGAGACCGAAAAGACCGTTTTTCCTGATGATGTCTGCCATCTTCTCCACCATCTTGTTGTGCTGCTCCCACTTCGCCATGAACGACTTGAAGATTTCAGCTTCGCTCTCTGCATAAACGAGGTACAGGTCAACGGGGTACTTCTGCATGAAGCGGTGGATTCGTGCGATAGCCTGAAACTTATCGTTGAATCTGTAGTCAATGAACATTATCGCCTTGTGGCAGTGATATTGGAAGTTCAGACCTTCACCGAGCATCTCCGGCTTCGCTGCAAGATACTTGAGCTTTCCGTCCTTGAAGTCCATGATGTTCTGGTCGGCTTCCTCTTCATCCTGTGAGCCATATACAGCCTTGCAGCCCGGTATCGCCTTACAGAGTGCCTGTCTCTCATCTTCGAGGTCATGCCAAAGGAGGAAATGGTCATCTTTGTTCTCAGGTCTGTTGATAATCTCTACCACACGGGCAATCTTATTGCTCATGCTGTCACGCCTTTCCCTCGCAGCCTGATTCAGACCGAGGGCAGCTTCACGGAACATCTTGCCCTGCCCGTCCTTATCGGTACCGGCTGTCGAATGGTCAACACTTACGATTTCCTCATGCACTCGCAGTTCAGGAAGCTGGTAGCCTACATCGGGATAGCCGAGGTCAGAGGGCTTTGTGAGGAACAACGCCCATGTTGCGACCCATAGCCAGAACTCATTTTCCTTGTTGGGATATAGTGTCAGGTTGTTAGCCTTTGTGCTGTCTCTCTTGAAGAATCTTGTCAGAGCCTGCCCCGTGTCCATGATGCCGAGATAGCCGGAATAGTGGATAAGTTCTTTGAGCTTGTTAGGTGACGGGGTAGCTGTCGCCACAAAGCGGTACTTCACTTTCGAGAACAGGGGAAGAAACTCCTGAAATGTCTTCGTGCCGTAACTTCTGAGGACGGAAGCTTCGTCAAGTGATGTCGCTGTAAAATAGTCGGGGTCAATTCTCACGCCATCCTCGCCATCTCGCACCCTCTCGTAGTTGGTTATCATGATTGGGGTCGGGCAAGCCCTGACCTCTTCCATGTTACGCACATAGGTCACATTCATGCCGAGGTGCTGTTCAGCCTGTGTAAGGAACTCCACGACAACCCTTTTAGGGCAGACGATGAGACCGTAGCCACCCTCACGGGCGATGATTACTCTGAGGATTTCGAGCTGGGTCACTGTCTTCTGCATACCGAAGCTGCTGAAGATTGCCCTGCAACCACCGAGGACAGCCCACTTCACCGTGTCACGGACATGTGGGAAGAGTGTCGGGGAAAGTTCGCTGTCGCTGACCTCGAAGCCTGTCTGAGAGCTGACGGCCATCTTGTTCTGCAAGAACTCACGATATGGGATTTGTGTCTTATTCTGTGTCATTTTCTGTCTGTTGTTTACTGATTAAAATGCTGCATCATCTGCCGGGAGGTCTTCGCCCGGAGCCAGCCCTGCCGACTGACCTGTAGCCGGTCTCTGCTGATTCTGCTGGAGCTGTCTCGCCCCCTCAAGATTCTGACTGACCTGCTGCCTTTCCTGAGACCTGCTGCCTAACATCTGTAGGTTGGTGATTACGATTTCCGTGACATATCTCTTTTCGCCCTCTCTTGTGATGTAGTCTCTTGTGCGAAGTCTTCCCTCCACAGCTATCTGACTGCCTTTGCGGACATATTTCTCGACCACTGTCGCATGTGGGCCGAAAGCCACAAGATTATGCCATTCCGTCTGCTCTTTCCATTCTCCTGAGCTGTCCTTGTACTGATTTGTCGTGGCAAGGCTTACCTGTGCTGCCTTTCTGCCTTGTCCGATGTCGCTGACCTGCGGGTCCCGACCTACATTTCCGAGTAGGGTCACATGATTTATGCTTGCTGCCATTGTTGTTCCTGTTGTTGATTACTGATTTCTTCTGTCGTTTCTGCATCTTCTGTCTGCGAGGTGTCTTCAGGCTCGACAATCTCGAAATAGAAGTCATTGAGTGTTCTTCCTATCTTGAGCCGTCCCGATTCTTCGAGTTTTCGGGCTGTTTTAAGCAGTTTTTCGCCACTTTCGCCCCTCAGCCTATCCCTTACCTCCCTGAGCAGAGAAAAAGTCGGAAATCGCCTGTTTCTGATGTTTTCTTCTCGCATGGCGGTCACGACCTCCAGCATCTTTGTCTCTTCCTGTGTCATTTCTTCAGCGGTGTTTTAGAAAATTCGATTTTATAGCCGGGGAAGACATCATCAAGAAACTTCTGACCTTCCGGGTCTTCCTCGAAGTATTGCCTTATGTGCTTGTGGCAGTAGAAGACAGCCATCGGCACCTCTTGAATGAGCTTGAAGTCGTTGCGAGTGTCGAGGATGGCATATTCAAGCTCCGGATGTTCAGCCTGCACCTTGCCCCAGAGCAACCGCCACACATTCAGCATGAAATCAGGCAGACGACCTTTCCTGCATCTTTCATTCGCAGCCCACTCTTCAGCGAGTGCCTTTCTCTCTGACGGAGTGGCAAACACGGTCTTTGTCGTTGTCGCTCTCCAGCTGTGCCTTTCGTTGTGCCGGATGAACTTCTGCACCTCAGCTCTCGGATTGAACACATTAGCCCAGAAGAAAACCCTGTAGAAGTCGTTGCGTTCTGCCTGTTGCTCTTCCTTTGACAGAAGACTGAAGCTGAAGCCCTCGTGCGTGTGCGTGCGATTGTTATTTATACTTACAGTGTTGTTATTGTTGTTAATAGATATTCTATCATTATCCAACTTCTTAACTTCTTCTGCTATTGCGTTTGTTGACCGTTTGTTAGTCGTTTGTTGGTCGTTTGTTACTTGATTGTTAGCTGTTTGTTGGTCTATACTTCCTATAGCTTGGTAACTTTCATAATTACAAATAGTTACGAGGGTATATTTGTTTGTTGATTGTCTGTTGATTATTTGTGAGTTTTCGAGCTTTTCAAGGCAGGTGCGGATATTTTGAGCTGTTAGACCCGTCTTTTTTGAGAGTTCTGCAACTGTGGTAGCGAGCTGACCTCTTTGCAGCACAATGCCCTTCCACTTCCTGTCCTCGATGCTTGCGGACAGAAGCAGATGAATGAAGAGGTGTACCATCTTGGAATCAGTGTACCACTCCCATTCAAGGAACTTCCTGTGCAGTTTTATCCAGCCCACTACCATAGCCTACTCCTCGCTTTCAAAGCCCTCCCATTTCAGACCGTTAATCATGCAGAGGTGGCGCATATACACCTCGTCAGGGTGAACATGGCGAGGGTTTCCACCCTCAATCATCAGAGTGTGTCTGCCGTCAATGTTCAGTGTACTTACATGATATTCCCCGTTGATAACAAAGGCAGGGAAAACAAGCCTTTCGGTATGTGTCACGGCATCAGATACCGCGATAAGGGTCACGCCCTCTTCCGGGAACTGAGCTGTCAGCTGGTCTCTATATTCAGGTTTAACCCTGTTATCTATCCAAGATTTGACATTTCTTATGATGTCAAACTTACGACAGAAAGAAATACCGGTCTTTATAGGCTTGGAAAGCTTATAAAAACGCATTGTTGAGGTCTTATGTGTCAGTCTTGCTTTCATTTCTGTATCGGTTGTTTCTTTTCGAGTTTCTTGACCAGCAACAAGGCACGACGACGGAGGTTGTATAAAGCCGTCTCGCTCATGTTGCTTCCCTTTTCAGGGTTAGCGAAGATGCTCAGCATCTCAATCGCTTCGTCTCTGTGCCTGTTGCTGATTTCGTACATGATTATTTCTTTGTTTTGAGTAGGAATCTTCTCTGACCTGGAGCTGTCTTCATATAAGACTTGACCAGCTCTGGGTGGTCGGCTGCGTACTTGGCTGCATCGAACTTGCTCGAATCTTTACTCGACTTCCATGTGGCGAGGGTCATACCCCTGTATGTAAGTGATTCCGCATCGCCCATGAATAGCTTCAGCTTCTCAGTCAGTTCATCCACAAGCTCGCCTGCCTTGCTTTCCGCATCTTTCGCTTCCAACAGCTTCACCACAAGGTCAGAGATGTCTTCTGTCGCTTCAAGGCTCTTTCCTGCTGCCGAGCGAGGGGAACGGAGCATGATGTCTTCCACACTCGCACTTTCAGGCTCAGCATCACCGATGATGTAGTCAGTCCAGAACCTGTCGCACTCTTCCAGCATGAAAGCAAAGAAGTCAGGGTCAAAATCATAATTCTGATAGCCGAACTCTCTGCCCTGCGTGAGCCATGCAAGTGCGCCCTGATTCATTTCCGCTGTGCCGAGCTGGTACTGAAGCTGACAGAACCATGACTGCGGTATGCTGTCGGCATCTATCGACATCTGAGTTGTCTTGCACTCCAAAATGCCCTTGTTGTCGTTGCTGTGAGCCATGTTCGGGAGCCAGAATGTGCGGTCAGGAGAAACACGGAGATAGTCACGGCTGTCGTTCACTATCAGGAAGTCTTCAGCCGACCTCTTGATGATTTCCACGCCCGTCTCGTCAGCATAGAAGCACGCCACTGCATTTTCGAGGTAGTGACCTGCCCTCATGAAGAAGTTCTCTTCCTTTGGACCGTCAAGACCCTTCTTTCTACGCCAAAGCTGGTAAGGCGTTTCGTATGGGTTTACGCCCATGATGGTAGCGACTTCGGAAGAGCCGATACCGCCCTCTCGACCTTTCAGCCACTCGCTGCGGTCTTTGCATCTGATTACATGAATACTCATCGCCTGTTGAATTTATGGTGGAGATATGCTGCTTCTATAGCTTCTGCGAAATGGTCATTTGACTTCATCATAGTGGCGATGGAAGTAGCTAAATTGTTGGTAGTGCCACCGATACAACCGCCTATCATTCCTGCCCCATTCATACCACCTGTCTCAGTAGCAAGAATCACTATGGCAGTCTTTGTCTTATCTTCAGCTGCGAAAGATGCAGCTTCATTCACGATAGAGTGAATCTGATTGTTCAATTCTTTATCCATTTTCTTTTGTTTGTTGAGGGTTAATGATTACATGTCAGCCGGAAACATTTCGCCTGTTTCCATGTCCACATTGGCAGGTGGGAGGTCATCATCGGAAGCCTGAGCCTGTGCGCCAGCCATAGCTGCTGCGACCCTTTCCTTGGTCTTATCAGACTTGTCCTTGACCTGCTTCGCCATGCTTTCCTGCTTAGCCGGAATGGTGAAGGTCTCTTCTATCGTTGTCTGGCCGTCACGCAGGGAGTTCCACAGGCTGAGGAGGTTGACCACATGTTCAGCCGTCATATCTTCAACGGTCTCGACATTGATATGCTTGCAGAGCATTTCCTTTGTCACGCCCACAAGGGCATAGGTCTTCAGCATGTTCGCCCTGCGCTGCTCAAGGTTGTTCGCAACCTGACCGATAGCCTTTTCCTTGATGCGCTTGTAAACAGGCTTGAAGATGGCAGGGGGTACGACTGCGAGAATGGCGTTACGCCTTGCGATAGCGGAAGCTGCATTGGTAGTGACATTCACCATGTCGTCAGAGAAACGATAGCCCTTGGAACTTGTCACCTTGCGCTGTACCGGCACGACCTGTGAGACATTGGTTTCAAGGTCGTGGCAAGCACCCTGAACTGTGATGAACTTGCCGTCATCTGCTATGAGCATGGCAGCTATACGGAGGTTGCCCCATGATGATGCGATGATTTCAGCGAGACGGATAGACGGACCCTCGATGATGGTCGGGCCGTCCTTGCCCTGTCTTTCGAGACGATAGAAGCAGCTTTCAGCCGTCTCTGTGTCTGCGGTGGCAAACATCTCGACCCTCATGAGGACTTTTGTAATCTGCTCAGGAGTGGAGTGCATCGGGTAGCTCTTGGCTGTCTTCACCTGAATGTCAATGTCAGCCCTGTTCATAGCTTCGAGGCTTTCTGCTGACTTGATGATGATTGGATTGTTGTTGTTTTCCATTGTGATATTGTTTTATGAATGTTTACATGTTACTGACCGAGGAAAAGAGGCGTTTTATCTCGCTGCCGGAATAGACCTTGCGCCCGTCAGCCCTGACAGCGGAATCTATCTGCCCGTTTCTCTCATGCTTGTAGAGGGTGTTTCTGCATATCTTCAGCACCTCGCATGTCTTCATCACAGGGAAGAGGTCAGTATCGTTCACCTGTGGCATTGTGGTCGTCATCATGGTCTCGCCCCTCCACCGCTCACGATTATTTCAGGCTTACGCCCGTTAGGTACATAAATACCCCTCTTAATCAGGATGCCTTTCACACCCATGAGGGTCAGACCGCTATCGTCTGCAATCTTCTGAATGAGCCGGTTTACAGCCACATCAGGATGCTGCGAATACATTTCAAGGAACTGCTCACAGATGCGGTCTTGGCGTTCATCTGTCGCCCTCTGTGCCGGAGTTCTCAAATCAATGTCTTTTTTCATATTCTATATGGTTTTTATGATGATTCTGTGAAAAGGGGGGCAGGTGCTGCCCGTACATCTGCACCCCTCGTCAAACAACATTATTCACTATTTTGGTTTATGAAATCGGTATATATTGTCGGGCATCTTTTGTCAGCCGTCCAGCTGCTTCAGAAGATTCTTCAGACCTCTGCCGTCCCGAATGGTCTTGCCGGTAGCCCAGCCACTGTAAGGAAAGAACTTCACCGTCTTGCCCTTGTGGGTGAACTCTATTCGGGTGCCGTCTCTGTAGGTTATCTCATAGCCTCTGCCCTCAAGCTGTGCGACTGCATAGGCTATGCGTTCAGGCTCAAGCCGTGCCTGTCTCTCGGTGTCAAGTCGTGCCATATCTACATATATCTTTCTTCTCGCTCTCGTTCTGCCCTCTCTTCACAGGCATCGAGATATGCGTTATAATCCTCGTCCGCATCATAGTCCGGGTCTCTCTCAGGGTCTGCCGGGTGCATGTAAAAATCTCGTTTCGGGTGCCAGCTCATAGCTCTCTGATATTATGGGTTTGTCTTCGGGGTTTTGTGCAGCGGTCTGGTACTGTGACCGCTGCCGTTCTCTCATTGCCCTGTAGCCCTCTTTCAGGCTCTCGAACTCTTCAGGCGTTAGTCTCATTCTTTTCAGATAGTTCGGGGTGCAGCCTTTCAAATAAGTCGCTGACCGCTATAGCTGTCGGCAAGACTGCGACCATGTAAATGATATTGAAAAGGTACTGTACGCCCTGAGACTGACCGAAAACGGTCACCATGCTGTCTGTCACTGTGATGTAGCCACATGCCAAGACTGCGACAAGGGCGAGGGCGTTGATGATTGCCTGCTGTCTGTGATTGCGTTTCATTGCCTGATATTTTAGAGGTTTACCGTTTCGCCTGTGGCAACTGTCGCCACTATTGCGATGTCGTGAAAATTGGGGCGTTTTGGGTCAAATTTCATGAGGTACAGGGTGCAGCCTGTCTCTATGCTCTTCTTTTGCATCGCTGCTGTCGCCTCTGCCTGTGACATGCCGTCAACAACTGCGACCCGTTCTCTCTGGGCTGCTGAATTGAGCTTCACGAACTGATATGTAGCCATGATTTCAGGGGTTTAGAGGGGTAAGACATTTGCAACCTTGAAGCATCTGAACTCTTGCCTTTCAGTGTCAAAATAGACCTGCACTGTAGGGTTTTTCAGTCGCCTGTCATTGCCCTCTATTGCCGGCATGAGTTCGCTCTTGAGTGTGCCGTATGCTTCTCTGATTGAGCCGTCAACTTTCTGATAATAGAATTTGACTATACCTTTGAGCATCTGCTTCTTTAACTTGAAGACCTGCCAAGCCTGTTTGAGAGCTTCAGAAAGCTCGAAGCCGTTTCGCTTGACGAACTGCCAAGCCATTTGCATGATAGTGCGTAAATCAGTCTTTTTCATGTCGTCAGTCTTTAGAGGGGTTTAGATTGTTTCAAGTGAGTTTCTGAGGTCTGCGAGGGCTTTAGCTATCTTCTTTGCATTGCGAAGCACCTTTTGACCTGTTTCGCTTTCATAAGCCTGTTTTGATTCTTTTATAGAAGAATGTGAGAGAGCTTCAAAGCCCTGTGCCATCACTTCACATCTTTCAAGTTTTGCCATCATTGACTTGTAGTCGCTCTTGATAGCTCTTAAATAGGTTTCGTGTGTCATAGCTGTAGGGGTTTACTTCTGAAAATACTTTGTCATGTCTTCTACAGTGTAGTAGTCAGGCTCATAGATGCCCTGCTTTTTGTCTTCTACCTCAAGCACATTCTTTATATAATCGTGTGCAGCTTCAGGCGTTGAGAACTTCTTTGAGGTGTAGGCTTCAGAATCGCCCTTCTCGACCTCTTCTCTAACGAAAATCATAAATACCTTTTTCATCTTCTTTGTTGTTTGTTGTTGTTTGCTTTTCTTTTGTTATCTTTGAAACGAATTTCAAAACGACTTTGCAAAGGTAAACAAAGTTTTCATATCTGCAAACTATTTTGTGAAAAAGTTTACATTTTGTTTGCAAAAAAGTTTTTACGACCTATGTACATAAATGTAAGTCAGAGATTTATACAGGTGATAGAACACCTGAAAGATAGTAAACAGCTCAAGAATCAAGCTGAATTAGTTACCATTTTAGAGGTTTCAAAGGGGTATGTTTCGCAGCTTGTAAACGGAACAAGAGAGCCAAGCGAGACAGTGGTTAGCAAATTAGTAAACTATTTTCCTGAGATTAACGCCCACTGGCTTTTTACCGGTGAAGGAGACATGCTGAACACTCAGCCGAAAAATTCTCAGGTAATTGGGAACAACAGCGGAACAGCGATAAACGGAGACGGGACGGTAGTTCACCCAGCCGGAGACAGCCGGACCATAGAGCGGATGCAGAATCAGATAGACGAACTTCTCGCACAGAACGGAAAGCTCCTTGTCATCATTGACAGATTGACACAGAAATAAACTTCTCAAAGGGAATCTGAGAAGTACGGTCCCAAAGGGATATAGTGGCAGCAAAGACCGGCTAACGAGAGCGGAACTTATTCTTGAGATAGTTCACGATGTCGTTCAAGAGTACCAACAGCCATGCTCCCAACAAAGACAATGACACTGCGATAAGTATTTCTGCAAACATCACCATAACAACACAAAATTAACACATAAATCCTTACAGTTATGTCTTACTACCTCGACAAAGAAAAAGAAAGGCTCGAAGCTCTGAAGAAAGCTGGTCAGCCACAGGTCTGCAAGAGTGCAAAGGTACTCCGCACTATCGGTATCATTACACTTGTAGTCGGCTGCATCCTCGCTGTCACACTCTTCGGACTGACCTGCATGACAAACGGCAACCATTACGATTCAGAGTTTAATCCGCTCAGTCTCGCATGGCTCTTCGGTCTGTCAATGTCTTCAGTCGTGTTCTGGGCGTTTGCAAATTCCCTCGCATCCATAGATGAGAACATTTTCGAGCTTCGCAACCGCAAGCCGGAGGAAAAGAAGAATGAGTAAGATTTGCACAGCTGCGCTTCTCGCTTGGGAGAAATACATACCTGTAATGACCGAAGCAGAGCTGGAGATGCTGAAGAGCGGATATACGGATTGGGATATACTGACTGTCGCAAGGTGGCAGCATCTTCGTGGGGTCAGGAAAATGCTCACAGAGGACAGAATCAAGACATCCATGCAGAAGTCGGCAAGAGAGGGAGGCGTGCAAATCAAGTGCAAAGAGACAAAATAGGTCAATAATAATCAGGGGAAATCACTGAACAGCAGAGAGTTAGAAAAGCCCTTCAGCATCGGTCTTGTTACCTTCTAAGCTGTGGGTCTTGGGTTCGAATCCCAACCGAATCACTTTAATCGACCTCTCAGATATCTGAGAGGTCGATTTTGTTTGTTCTTTCCCCACATTTTCCCCACATTCGCAATTTAGTCCTTGGGAACGTTATGTTTTCATTGCACTTACAATATAACTCTTGCTATTTTGTTACCTACTAGTTAGTTTAGGGTAAAGAGCAAATGTGGATGCAAATCTTCAACTAATCTCTTTGTATATTGTGACTATATCCTACTATAATACCATATCTACAAAGAGAAAGAATACCGCAGCAGGAACTAATGTCAAAGCACATATAACAAAGTAGTATATCCACATCAATAAGTCTGCAAGAAGTCCTTTAGACTCCTCAAGCACCACACCCCAAAAATCTTTGTAAAGTACCTTTACATAATATCCTATCATAAATAGACATTCTAGCAACATGATTATTGCTGTAGCAGGAGAGATGCTTATCAACGCTAATATGCTTGCGGTAGCAAGCTGTACAAGGAATATCACCAAAGCACTTTTTAACGGTAGTTTAAAGCATCTAGCAGATGGGAGTTTGAAGCGGGTCATATAACCACAAACATCACCTTGAATTTCAGTCTTCATAAATTCTATCGTTTTTTTAATAAATTTCTTATTAGTCTCATTGCATCTCCCAACACAAGCACAGGAAGAGTAATGAGCATGATCCACAGCCAGTCATTCAACGCCAACGGCGACACATTGAACATTCGACCAGCAAAATTAACTATAAGTATCTGACCTAAAACTATCACAAGAGATATCCATAAAAATCCAGAACTGAACGACTCATTGACTGCACTTGGCCTTCTAAAGATATCTATACAATCAATCAAGAAACTTCTGTTTGTCCTATAGTATTTAGCATTGAACAGATTCCAGAACTGCAGCATGACGAATACAGAGAAGAATATACCCATTTCATATCCACTCAGATGCGCCTTAGTATGAGTAAGATCTGCAAAACCGGAGACAAACAACTTTGCGGCATCAACAGTCAATAGATCCTTGACACATGTAATGTCTGTATGCCATAGTAACTGCCATAATCCAGCCAAAGCGACAAAAAATATTGTTCCTATACCAATAATCCTATAGAGCATCTGTCTATTGATAATATGACTTTCCGGATTACGTGGCTTATCATTCAAAACTTTTCTATCTGCCGGTAACGAAGACAGAGCCATTGCCGCAAATGTATCCATGATAAGATTCACCCACAACATCTGAGTCACTGTTAGCGGTGAATCCAATCCAATAAACGATCCAAGCAAAACAATCAGGCATGCGCAAAGGTTGATTGTCATCTGGAATATGATGAATCGCTGAATATTCAGATAAAGCGAACGACCCCACATGATTGACTTGTTGATGCTCGAAAATGAGTTATCAATAATGGTAATATCACTCGCCTCCTTTGCTCTTGATGTGCCGTCACCCATTGATAGACCTACCTGGGCCTTACTCAAGGCAGGTGCATCGTTTGTTCCATCTCCTGTTACAGCAACCACTTCTCCATTTGCCTGGAGTAGTGTAACCAATCGGGCCTTGTCATCTGGACGAGCACGGGAAATTATCTTGAAACTTGGATTCTTAAGAAGCCCACGAGCCTGGTCGTCAGTAAGTGCAGCGAACTCTGTACCTGTAATCGTCACATTCTCTTCACCCTCTGCAATAAGACCAATCTGCTTACCTATCTCAATGGCTGTTCCAGGCGTATCACCTGTAACGATAATCACTCTTACTCCTGCATTATCCTTACATGTTTGAATAGCCTCCTTTACATCATCCCTGATAGGATCCGCTATACCTACAACTCCTAGGAATACTAAATCAGATGATGCACTCTCATCAATACTCTGAACTGCAAAGGCAAGAGTTCTCATCGCTTTAGACTGATACACCGCGAGAGTTTTGTGAACACGTTCAGCTGAAACACCTCCAGCAACAGAATCGCACATCTCAAGCAAAATCTCCGGAGCACCTTTCACGAAACGAAGTTTAGTTTCATGATTCGGAAGTATTGCGGTTGTCTGCATTGATTTAGACTCAGACGAGAATGGTACCTGCTCTACGACAGATGCGATATCTCTATATGATGTATATTCTACACCATTCTTATGCAACCATTTGATAAGTGCAACTTCTGTTGGATTACCAATTGATGTCAGTTTTCCGTCATGATCTCTGAACACCTCTGCTGTAGAATTTATTGCTATGTTCTGCTGAACATATCTGAATTCATCATCTCCTCCATATATGTCAGCCTCCATTACCATCATCTTATTCTTGGTAAGAGTTCCTGTCTTATCTGTACAGATTACTGTTGCCGCACCCATAGTTTCACATGCGTGAAGCTTTCTCACAAGGTTATTCTCCTTAAGCATCCTCCGCATACTCAATGCGAGACTAACTGTAACGCTCATTGGGAGTCCCTCCGGAACTGCTACTACGATAAGAGTAACAGCAATCATCACGGATGCAAGAATAAACTCAGCAATTTCAACAAAGCTGACACCCTCAGCAAAACCACCACTCACGGCATAGAATATCAGACGGCCTACTACAATAAGTGATGCTATTACAAAACTTGCAGTAGAAATCCATCTTCCCAACTGCGAAAGTTGCTTATTGAGCGGAGTTTCTTCTGGCGTTCCTTCTTGAGTTATCGCAACACCTTTACCCTCTTCTGTATCCATACCTATGGCAGAGACACAGTACACTCCGTTTCCTTCTATCACTGTCGATCCGCGAAGCAGGAAGTTAGACCCATATGTTGCATCCGAATCAAATTCTGACTCTTCGGATGTCTTGTTTGCATAGAGTTCTCCAGTAAAGTTAGACTCATCGACCCTTAAAGATGTAGACTCAATAAGATATCCGTCTGCAGGGATTTCGTCTCCACTATCCAACTTCACAATATCATCAACTACAACGTCCTGCTTTGGTATACTGATCCATCGAGGAGAAGAATTAGCAAGTCGTCTCCTAAGGACCTTAACCGGTCTTGAATCCTTCACTTTATTTAATACCTCAAACTCTTTCTCTGCTTTAAGCTCAAAGAAAAAACCCACCCCTGTCGCCAGAAGAAGAGCAACAAGCACACCAGACGGTTCAATCAAGATTGACCATCCTTTTGCCATATAGATTACCTCATATACAGCTACTAGTACTGAGAAAAAGAATACAATAAGGAGAACGATGATTATCGGATCCTTGAATTTCTCAAGATATAACTTCCATAAAGGTTCACGCTCTGGCGGAGGAATTATATTCTTACCGATACCCTCCCTTACCTGAACAGAATCTTCAGAAAGACAACTCTTTCTATATGATTTACTTGTAGACATTATAGACTTATAGATTTATAAGCAAAAATATTCTATAATGCCATAATTAACACAAAGAATCCAAACGTTTGGTTTTTATATGCTAAGAGATTTCCAAAGTTTACTCTCTTTAATTTGAGTTAATTCAAAGTCCGATTCTTCAATAAAGAAAAGGGATGTATCCACAGGCAAGCAATATGACCTGCTTTGTTTGTCATAGTTGATACAATAACTTTCCTTACCCTGTAAATGCTTCACTGATACAAATCCGTTATTTATATAATTCTTTAGCGCACTTCGCTGTCTCAATATAGTAGAAATATAATTCAGAAATGACGCTTCTGCAGGGTCTTTAGTAGATACGGAACTATATATGTTCAGAAGATTATAAATCAGCTTTGAATGGCCTGTATCATCACGCAACAACTCAGCTCTTAAGTTGTTTATATCCCAATTCGAAGACGATGTCGTTTCCTTGATTTCCTCTAAGCATTCTATTGCCTTCTCAAAACAGTCTTGAGACACACCCTTTTTACCATATCGAAGAAGAAGCAGGTATAATGTCTTGGCCTGAGGCGCCGAATCAAACTTTAGTTTTTGATTCTCTATATCCTTCAGGTAGAAGTCGAATTTCCAGTCAACAAGGACAGAACTTACAGTAGACGTTGCTGAACTTAAATGATCATATAGAAGACGATAATAGCCATCATATGCAAGTGTGGCATTGGGTGCCTCGATCTGAGTTACAAAATGAGTAATTCTCTTCTTGATTTCAGATGTCACATCAATGCATAGGAAATCAATACTACGCGACAATCTGCCATCATCGTTAAGTATTTCGCTTTCTTGAATTTTTATAGCCAGGAAAGCATCAAAGTTTACTTGTCCAGGGGACATGCCATATGAAGTGCAAAACGCATTAAAGAACGCAACTGACGATGTTTTTGTTAGGGAGGCCTCTATGTCAACATCATCTGCCAACTCATTTGAAGGCAGAATATAACTCATAGACTTCTGAAGCAGGGTAATATCTATCTTTTGCTTAATCTGCGGGAGATAGAATAGTTGCAGGCCGACATCATTCAAAGCCTTACTTATCAAGAGATTCTCAAACTTATCATCTAAGACTTCCCTAGCTGAATTACACTTGGATTTTTCTAGATATACTATCTGTTCTGAAGAGCATTCAGCATCTGTACCACTTACCGAGACGACATTCACGCAATCACAAGACTCGCTTGATAGAGCCATTTTTATAGAGCCATACAATAGTTGTTCGCGCTTGTCTACATCCACATCTACCCCTACCATTGCCTCAAGAGACTCCATTATAGACTCTTTAGTTTCTGAATCTAGGGTTCTAAGGGCACACATAGAGTCTTGAAGAGACATGTAATGAATCATATCTAATTCTTCCTTAGATACATTCAGTTCTCCCTGGAGAGAATTCAGCAACGCAACCTCATTACCATGAATCTGCTTGTCAGCTTTAGCCAAATCCACAGCAAGTTTAAAGACTGCACGCTTTTGAATTTGATTTAGAAGCCCCATCATATCTCACACCAAAATCATTAAATTTTCCAAAATGCATATGAGAATCTTGACTCTAATGAATCTTCGATATCATCCGACAAATTGGAGAAGAAATCCATTCCTGCTATCTTCTCGATTTCATCAACTGAACAAGAATAGCTTCTTAGAGAGCGAGGGGCTGGTTCATTCTTAAAGTAGAATCCAATACTCTCATACTTTTCACCTTGCTTTACTAGCAGAACCTTAAAGAAAGCATCAGGTACAACAACATTTGACTCTCCTATTGTTCCATACTTGCCGTCTTCTATTATAGAACCGCAAACAATATTTATAGATGTGTAATCATTTGTCAAATCCCTACATTTTTCTTCAAGAATACGCCACCTTCCACCATTAAGATCCGGATTCTGAGGGCATATATTTGATAGATAACAGGATTCATACATTGCTGACTCACTCCATTTCATATCACCAGCTGGTGCCATATGACCTTTATCCCAACCTGAATATTTATAATCCTGAAGTGTTGCCTGATTGCCTTTTACTTCTGGATCCTGAAAAAAACTTTTTCTCTTGGTACCTGACCAGCCGCCTCGCTACGTGTCAGTTCATATGAAACCCAGTTGGGGATTCTTTTGCTTTCATTATATGAGAGTGTATAGCCTTCTCTTGTTATAATCTGCCCCTTACTCCCATTAATGATTATCGGCAATCCATACAATGCGCCCTCCAACAATTCGGGAGCTGGTTGTTGATTATAAACATCAGTTTGACTCTGTTCTGTCTCCGGAGGCGGTTGAATAGGCTGCACCTGCTGCCTGTTACTTATTGAAACATCAATAAATAATCCGAGCAGCAGGGCTTCAATAACAGCCCCAATAGCCAGAATCCATTTAGAAGGCGTCATATCGTATTACTTTAGAAGCTCTTCTATTGTGCCTATAATCTCATTTATACCACTCTTGACTTGGTCTACGGTTGTCGAAGCAGTTTTCTTGATCATTATAGCATTTATCTTCGTATTGAGTTCATCAACATGATACCTTTCCTCTGGTGTCATATCCAATGAGAACTGAGTATATTCGGTTCTCAATAATTCATATGAGCTCTCTGCCATCTGCCATTCCTCAGCAGAGAACGTTGAATGATTCTCAATTATATTAACTGCTATACGCTCGTACCTTTCCAGATATTTATCTTTCTCGGATTTACAGGCGGTAAACGCTATACAACATACAGCCAGACAAAGAAGGATTACTCTTTTCATACGCTATTTCTTTAATAAACTTATCTCATCAGTAGACATTCCAACAATCTGTAATAAGGTAATTTTATCATCTGTATTTGTTGCACATAGAGTCGGCTCCTGTTGGAAATTATGCTTACACAACTCATTCCACTTAGAACGTTCAGATTCAAGAGAAGCAGACAAGAATAAGAGCTTACAATTAGTATTTCTAGAATCACGGCTTTCAATCACAGATTCTTTTCTTACAAATGCATCAGACTTCTTATCCATTTGCTGGAGCAATTCATTGACATCAGTGTATCTGCGGTCAACATACGGATAATTTTCCTCACCCACCACATGCTTGTAAATAGAAAAGCCCTTCAATCTTGACCATAATGCGTTGATTAATGTCTCTTTAAGAGTATTCTTGAACTTAATTATCTGATCTTCACTTATATTGTACTGATTCTTGAACATTGAAGACAACCTAATCTCCTTAGTTATACTATCTTTCTGTTCTTCAAAGTATGAATCAAGACATGGGTTAGATATCAATGACAGGAACGGTTCTCTATTCATTGGCTCAATCTTCACACTTTCCTCTTCTTCAGCACGCCAAACCTTAAGATTACCGACATACGATTTCATACCGTTATACTTAGTATGAAGATTCTTTGACAATTTGGAAAGAGAGTCAATAATCATACCGGCCACATGGGTCTTGATATGTATTATATCTATCTCCCTAGACCTCTTTGTTATCTCGTCAGTTATTCTGTCTAATCGATGTTTGTAATCCTCATCCAGATCCACTCTCTTATGTTTCCTTTGTTTAGACCACAAAGCGAAGACGAGAGAGCCTACGACTAACAAACCGTAAACGATATAACTTACAGTACTAAATAACACATCCTCTACTGATTCACTATACGAGCACACTAAAATAAATGTCAACAGGATAGTTGCAACCACACCCCAGAACACCCATTTTGTAACCTTAGTTTCCTTATCAAAAGCCTCAAGCTGCACAGTACGCTCTTCATGAACACGTCCCTTTGAAGAATGCAAGTCGCGTGTTTCCATTTCAAGACGCTTAATAGATCCGTCGCAAATAGAATTTCTCGTCGCATTGTTTCCAAGAAGCTGCGTCAAAGTATTATATTCAACCGTTTTTGCACTGAATTTGGTACTGAGTGTTGCCAGATTTACCTTTTCTTCCTCTATAAGATTCTTCAATATCGCTGCCTTAATCTGGGAGTTTGACATATCGAATGATATTGTTGTCTTATTGTCCTTTCCTCCCACCGTGAGTTTATTGTCTGAAATCTGAGTAATAATACAAGCAATATTCATCAAACTCGGATCAGCTATGTAAGAATATGGTATATAGCAATATCCTCTATCACCAAATCTTGTTCCCCATGAATTCCTTACAATGAAGATCTTCTCCTCCTCACTGTATCCACAGAGAATCATCGCATGATTTCCACTTTCCCCAGCAATCTCTTCAAAGGTTGGTCGAGAAATGAATCCCTCTACTGGTTCGAATGAGTCATAAATCTTCAATGATATTGCTACAGGGTATCCCTCAGAAATTGCTGATTTTATATCTTCAAGGGTACCCTTTACATTCAACGCCTTAATTATCTTGTTACTCTGTGCATCATCATAGGCCTCTTGCGAAGGATTTATATCTAATGTTTCCGAATACGGACAGAAACGTTCATGGCAAACACCCTTATCAGTAATTGAAGATATTACTTCAAAGAGAGAACTTCCTGTATCTTCTTTCTCCTTACTGTTGGCTTTGCGCACATTATAGTAAACAAAGCTCTCACTCAAATCTGGCTCGCTTATACTATTCCTTTTAAGGATATATTCGAAAATACCGACAATTGAGAATGCAGAACATGCACCAATTTCACCCTGATCTTTAATCGTAGTAAAGAACGGTCTCAAATCCACCTTTGTAGGAAGATTTGTCTTTGGAACATAATCCTCAGAACAAGGAATTTCAGTAACATTCGCCTGCAGCTGGTACGTTTTACCCTCAAAAACAAAACCTTCACGAGTTAATCTCTTCTGGCTTTCAGTATTATCTTTTATTAAAACCTCTACCCCCTCTAATTCCTCTGACTTATGACGAATGTAATTTGAAGACTCCCTCATCCTAACCTTGATCGCCTTCACATCATCTATAATCGCACTCGCAGATGCCACTGCTGTCTTTGCTGAACCTGAAAGTGCTGCATATTTTGCAATAACCTCCTTCTCAGTCTTCTCTGTGTTCTCCGTACCTGCTTCGGCATTTTCAGAGGCAGATTTCGGATACAGTGCAGCCAAATTATTGTTCAATTGCACGAACAGATCAAGCACCTCTCTTGCACAGTCATCTATTACAAGCTGGCGTTTATTGAACATATATCCAGTCAAGAGATCATCATCCTCACCTAAAAGCTGGGCCAACGTTGCCTTCTTCTCTGGCAAGGATAAATTATCATCATCCACAAAAGACTGAAATACATCTGTCAAACGTGCGATCTCCGCTTGCAGTTCAGGATGTATCTGTGCGATAATCTCATCCTGATGTACACCCCTGTCAAGCCTTTCCTTTACCGACTTATTATAGAATGATGTGAAAACATCTACATTCTCCTTAAGAATCTTCTGAACGATTTGAGAAACCTTGTTTACGTCCACTTCTTCTTGAAGGACCTTCTCCCTATCAAGAATATTGATATATGCCTTATGCAAGAGATATTGCACAAAGTAATACTTATCAAAGCTTAGAACAGAGAGGCCTAGTGCATGTATCAATCTATCTTCCGACTCTGCAGCAGGATTAAATAGTTCCTGGTAATGATTCAAGGAAAGAAGAGTATATTCTCCAATGATTCTCACAAAAGACTCCGGCACAAGATCCAATGCAATTCCTGTAGAGTTACAGTTCTGCAATAGGACTGCATGCGCTATCTGTCTCTGAGTTTTATTGAACTCGATGATTTCATTGATGGTCTTCTTAGTCTGTTGCTGGTACTCATTTACCTTAAGAGGCAACAAGTCGACCTCTTTCTCGAACAGATAGGCAAGATCATATGGAAGCAACAAAAGGTCAACATTGTAGTTCTGCGGAATTGAATTTATTGCTCCTAAAAACTCCTTGATTATTGACCAACACTTTGCATCATATGTCTGCAAATGAAAACACACATGCAATGATGTAGAATCTCCAGGATTGTTAATCGTCACCTGACGATTATACAATTCAGAGAAGAAACTCTTTAGATACTCGCTTCTACTTGCTGCAGGAATTCGATATTTCTCAACAGCCTTTACAGAGTATAAATTATCTATGCCTGCAACAAACGTGTTGGCATCATCTTGAACAGGTACAGCCTCATAAAAAATCGAATCTGCATCCTGTTTATTATCAAATAATATGGCACGGAAAAAGTCAGTAGACTTTTCCTTTCCATACTTAATGATATACTCCTGAATATTGCAAAGCACCTGCTCGGCATTGCTGCCGAGCAATATATGCACTGTGTGTCTCATAGACTTATTATAGATGTTTCTTTACGTAATCGAGCTCCAAAGTTATGAGCTCTCTGATTCTCTCAAATCCCTTTGCCTTTATCTGATCCTTTGTCATATTTATCTGAGAATAAGCATTCAGATAATTGGCCTTCACATCAGATATTGTCTTCAAAACTGCCTCCTGGCCTTTTTGAGAAACAAGTGTCTCGATGATATCAGTAAATTCCTTTAAAATAACTGCTTTGTTTCTTCGGAATTCATCATAAGCCTCGTCTCTATACTTACCAAGATCTACCCAGTTATCATCAAGGGCATCTCCCAATTCCTGACTCTGGAACTGATATGTACCATTATCATTTCTCACAAGACCAAAGACAAATCCCTTAACCCACATTTCGAGAAGGTCATCATCAGAAGCTCGCTTAGGCTCGATTGCATATTCTTCCCTAACCATTCTTGTCAACATATTATTGTCAAAATGGCAGCTCACATTACAGTCTTCGTACTCTCTCTTATAATCCTGAATTGCTGAGATAGAGTAAGCTGGCACAACACCTACCTGTCTGTAAATAATAATTCTATCATTCACCCCAATATTGGCAAAGTCAACATCTGCTGTTCCATGAATCTTACCCTTGAAATAATTATCCTTAAAGAGACGGCTTGTCGCCTTATTCGGTACTCCAACATAGAAACTATCTCTAGGATTTTCCTTTGGAGCATAACCTCTGTAGTTATAACGGAACAATGGCATAGACTTCTTGATAGACAGCTCTACAACATGCTTGAAGTCATCTTCAGACAATTTATCGATTATCTGATCAATTGTAGTCTCTGCCAAAGACTTTGCAACATGTGTTCTTGAGGTGTATTTAAGAAGCAATTCTTCTATTTCTTCAGATGACAACTCATTGAATCCATAGATTTTACCTTCATTGATTAATGTCCTGACAAAATCCGAAATCTGGATATCCTCCTGCTTAACAGACACCTTGGACGCTGCTTCCAGAGCAAGGTCAATCTGGAATGTACGAGAGGTCTTTCCTACGCTGTTCTGAAGTTTCGAAAGATCAGAAGTAAACTTTGTATAAAGTCCTTTCAATGCGCTATCAATAGCTTCAACTCTATCCTCAGCTGTCTTAAGCATTGAAATAATATTGTTAAATACTGTAAGTGCCGATGTTCTGCGGACTATTTCTCTCTGGCAGATCACAAGTTGTCTTACAGCGTCAGCAACATCTGTTGCTCTGTCTTCAAGCGTAGATGACTTTTTGAAAAATTTACCATCGTACTCCTTGAGATCAGCAACAGCTGTTTCCATTGCTGTCTTCAATCTTGGTTCCTTTTCTACAAGTTCCTCCTTCTCCTTCTGCATTTCGCCAATGAAGAGATTTACCTGAGCACGGATACCTTCAATAATTTTTGCGGCAGTAGAAACACCACACTCCTTGTTTATATTTGCTACCAAGAGTTCACGAAGTTCCTTCCTAACTCTTGATGTCAAGGTCGTAATCTTAGGTGACACGAATTCACCTGCCAACTGCTGAGCCGCAATATATTGCTGGATCTCAGGAGTTGGATTAGCATACTCGTTAATAGTGATATCATACTTTGGATTCTTATCAGCAATGAAATCAATAACGTGGTCATTATTATTGTTTTCACGGATATTCACTTTTTCAGAGTCAATCCAAGAGTTTACAATGACATCAATATCCTCACATGTATTCTGCAACCTCTCGATGAGACTCTTTGCTGCCTTGATTGAATAGATTTTGCTTATTGATGAGCTCTTATAGAGAATCTCACATACTCCCATACCTGCAGCCCATGCCTTTTTGTTCTCAATATCCATTGAGCCCTCTGCAATATTCTTCTCTAGGTTATCACTCACACTCGCTGATGCAGTGGATAACTCTCCAGCTGAGGTAACCAGAGCCAGACTTATCATCTCGGTCAATTCATCAATATGAGTATACGAATCATTATTCTCATTCTTATTATCAATGAAAACAACTGAATTGAATGGTCGCTCTTTTATCTCATAACTATCTCTTATGTACTCCAATTTGACAGGAGTAGACCCAATACCCATATGCATGAGATAGTCAAGATCCTGGATTGCACCATATGCATTTGGTGCAACTTTGGCCATACCTGAATTAGACATCGATTTGAAAACGTCCGGAAGAACCGCATAGCCTGTTAGTTTGCATCCCGGAGCTTCCTTACGAAGCAGATATGCCATATTTAAGAAAGTACCACATCCCGTTCCACCACACACAGAGAATATCATATGAATCTCTGTATCTGCACCCAAAAGCTCATACTTATCGTTATTGATTATTCTGGCATTTGTAATCTGATCCAGAATGCTTCGAATCTTCTGCGCTACCTGAACATAATTAACTGTAAATGCAAATCTTCCATTTGTCCTTACCTGTCCTGCACCCTGATTTAAAGACGACAAAGCATACAGGTTTTTTTCTGGCACCCATGAGAAATACTCCTTATTCACGTCATATATAGGTCGAGGATCTCGAACAATAATAGGAAGCTGCTCATTTGGCAAAAGG
>JAZNCG010000030.1:0-5076 GCA_045587405.1 Ructibacterium sp.
CGGGATTTTAAGTCCCGGGCGTCTGCCAGTTCCGCCACTCCGGCGTTTGCTGTGAGTTAAACTAACAGCTTTACTATAATATCATAATATTTATGTATTGTCAATACTTTTTCCAAAATATTTTCCGATATTTCTCGCTAAAATTTAAAAGCCGAAGCTGTTAGCTCCGACCTTCCCGCCTTATTTAAATATTAGTTTTTTCGTATTCCCAAAAGTCTGACTATTACAGGGCACAATATAATGCTAACCCCAATTTCAATCAAAAAGTTTGTTCCTACCAAGCCAACAAGCATAAATTGACCTACATTTTCGCCAAGACCGGCAACTGTTGCCATTTCTGTTATTTTATCCATAAAGAAAATAATACAGCCTATTAAAAATATTCCTGTATTTACAACAGAGCAGGTTAATGCAGATGCGGCAACTCCTAAATATTGGTTTTTCTTTGAAAGAAGTTCAAAGACTAATCCTGCAAAATATCCGCAGAGAATACCTTTAATCAAAACTGTTAAAATTGTTCCTGCGACATTTACACCTAAGAACAATGCGGCATCACCGCTAATCAATACCATTGTACCAAAGACCAATCCCAACCACGCACCAATTTTTCTTCCGCACAAAGCACCTCCTACAACGATAGGAAGTTGTACCAAAGATATTGAGAAGGCTCCGAACTTTATAAAAGAGCCAAGGTATTGAAGAATAACTACCAACGCGGTCATAATTGCTGCTATTACAAGTTTTTTTGTTGAAAAATTTTGTTTCATAATAAATCCTCCTTGCTGTCGTTCGCTTAAGCGATACAACGCATATGTATTTATATTGAATCATCGTCGGCGGGTTACGATGAAATCAAAAACTATGTTATTTATTTTTTTCGTATAATATTTTAAGTCCTTTTAAAACCAAATTTTCATCTAATAAAATTTTATGCTTACAGTGTTGGATTATAGTTGCGCTAAGACCACCGGTTGCTATAACGGGAAGTTTTTCTCCCAGTTCATCGCAAAAACGGTCTATCATTCCATCCAGCATAGAAGCGTTTCCGAATACCACTCCCGAGCGCATACAATCAGCGGTATTCTTCCCTAAAACAGATTTAGGAGCTTCTAAACTGATTTGAGGAAGTTGTGCTGTGTCGGATGCCAATGCCTTAAGACTGATATTAACGCCAGGTATAATAGAAACTCCGATAAATGCACCATTTTGGTCCATAACCATCATTTTTGTAGCTGTTCCCATATCAATAATAAGAGAGGGACTGCCATAAATATGATGAGCGGCAACGCAAGCACATATTAAATCTGCACCAACAGTTGACGGATTATCACAAAGAATATTTATTCCTGTTTTTATCCCAGGGCCAACTAACACTGGCTCAACACCATAAACCAAGGAAATTGCCTTTTTCATAATGCTGTTCAAAGGCGGAACAACAGATGAAATAATAGCACCATTGACATTAGTTTTTTCAACCTGATAGAGGGTGAGAACACTGCGAATTTTAGTTGCATACTCATCCTCTGTTTTTGTAGCATCGGTGGCAATTCTTGCGACAAATGTAATCTTGTCCCCTACGAAACCTCCCAAAACAATGTTTGTATTTCCTATATCTATTGCTAATATCATAATAGATTCCTCCTTATATTAATAGAATTTAATCAAAGAAACAACAAGAATATTTCTCGGAATAAGTCAATCCGTGGGATAGTTGATAAATAGTTGCAATTTTGAAAAATTCATAATTTATACCTCTTTGTATTGAATTAATCCTCAATTGTAAAGCTGTATATTTTGGTAATACCTTCGCAGGCGGTAATGCCCACATGCATATCTTTGGGCATATATTCTATATGTAAGAAACTTTTGTGCTCGCCATGTTCAATTTTGAGACCATTTTCCATAATTTCTACAGAGAAAACATGCTTCTTGTTCTCCTCAACGGGGAAAGAATGCATTAACATAGCATGCCATTTAACTTTTTCTTCCTCCATATACATCTTCCATACATTCATTCCGCCTTTATAAAGAACAACTTCGTAATAATTTCCAAAATGAAGTTTTCCTTCTTCGTCTTCAATAAGCTCCTTTGAAAGAGTTATAAGAGGAGCGGCATCTCCTTCAAAAATTACCTCAGAGGATACTTTTGTACCAACTCCGTATTTTTCTTTTGTCATAACTGTAATATAATCATAGCCCATAATCCCTCTCTGGGATTTATTTACACTGTTTACAACATAATCCTCTTTTTGAACAAGGTTAGGCATATCCTCAAATCTATATGAAATAGCGTGAAAAAGCTTGTCCTCCCAGTTGCCCTTAGTAAATTCGATTCTTTTCATAGATTTAAAACCCCTTTATTTTATAAGTATAGTGCCTGTTGTAGATATTTTTCTTAAAAAACTCCGTAAAATTTAGCCAATCTTTTCTTGAAGGATAGTATTTACCTTCTCTTATATGAAAACTCTTGCAAAGGTTCCCTCGGTTTGGGAAGTTCTCCGTTTAAAACAGCACAGAGGAAGATATCTCACCACATACTCATGGTGTAAACATATTTTCTTCCTATTTCCATAGCCTTTTAAAGATGCTCTAATAAAAATTCTATTCTGTTTTTATCACCACTTATATCATAATGATTCTACTTTGGTTATTTAATAAAAATGGTGTTGACCAACAAAGGCAACACCATTATAGCATATGTGATTATGTTCTGCAAGAAAAATATACATTTATTATAAATAAAATAATTCGTACCGATGGGGGCGGTTTGCCATTTGAATTAATGAATTTTATAAAGAAAATCTAACAGCTCATTTATTTTCAGGGGAATTATGCAATCAATTTTTTATAAGCAGAAATATGTTATATAGAATATCTGTCAGATATTTTGGCTTGCCAATTGGTGAATATGTGAGAAAGGTAAGAGTTGCTCAAGCCAAAGAATTATTAGAAAAAGGGCTACCTGTAACAAAGGTTGCCCTTATGGTTGGCTTCTTGGATTATAGTTATTTTGCCAAGGTATTTAAAAAAGAAATAGGGGTTCTGCCAATGAAGATAAAGCAGAGCCATAAAAGGAAATCAATCGAGGACTAAGCCATAACTTCCGAAGGAAGTATTGTTAAAAGCCCCTTCCGAAAGACCCATGTTTTCCCAATCCCAGGTGTAGCATTGAAATTCTTTATTATCTCCTGTGGCAAAGGCGATTGAATCACTTGAAACGCCTACGGAGTGGTGAATCGAGCAACCTATTGATATAACCTTGTTCCAAAGAGCGGTATCTCCCTGATGCCATTGGTTATCTCCTACAGACACTACTCTGCCGTTTTTTTGTATTGCAAGAATATATCCGTCACCTGCGGAAACAGCAACAACCTCGTTTAGATTTCTGCCATCAAAAACATTATAGCTGTTATCACCTGTGACTAAAACTGTTCCGTTTTGTTTTACACCTACAGTAAATCCGTTTCCCGCTGAAATGTCTACAATATCTGTCCAATCCCCTACCTCGCAAGCTCCGAATTCATTATCGCCGGTAGCTACGACTGTCCCGTCGGTTCTCAGCCCGACGGTGTGCTTTGTCCCTGCGGAAACAGAAACTATTCCTGACCAGCTTCCTGTTTCGCATTGACCTTTTGCGTTGTTGCCTTTTGCTAAAACCTCGCCCATGGCAGTTACGCCAACAGAGTGATTTTCCCCTGCATCAATAAATACTATATTGCTCCATGATGTAAGATTACATTGTAAGAAAGAGTTATCACCTGTGGTAACAACGGTTCCGTTGTCTTTGAGCCCAAGGGTAAAATCTCCTGCACAAGCTACAGAAATAATGCTATTCCAGTGTTGTGTTTCACATTGTTTTTTGGAGTTGTCACCTGTAGAGATAACCGTTCCGTCCTTTTTAAGACATACCGAGTGCTTTTCTCCTGCTGAGGTTATACCCTTTAAAACTGCATTTAGCTGTCGCATACAAGTTCCGCTGTTGCCTTTGGAGTCTAACTCCGAAAGGAATTTCAAGGATTTGTTATATTTGCCTGTGTATATACAGCTGAGAGCGGTGTGCCATTTAATATCATCTTTCATTTTTTGTGAAATAAAAGGGGAGGATATGCTGTCAAAGATGTTTACGGCCTTTTCGTATTGGCGTGTATTGAATGCGGACATGGCGGCATTGTATTCCCTTTTGGCGAAATATCCGTCGCCTGCTGCCCAAGCTATAATTATTGCCAATGCCAAAGCAATAAACTTAAAGGTTATGCCAATCCATTTGCTTCTTGGCTTAGGGGGAGAATAATCGCCCCAAATATTTTTTTCAGCTTCCCGTTGCATTTTCTTATCGGTGAAAAGAAGGTTGGGATTAGAGGGGAGATTGTTTACAATATCGTCGGTTATTTTTTCTTTTTCATCATCTTCAGGGAAATCTTCTTCAACCTTTTCATCACAATACCAAACACTTCCATCGGCGAAAAATACCTGACTTACCGCAACTTCTACATCCAGTGCAAGAAGAGAGGAAATGTGCAGAGGCACATCATCTCCGAATTCAGCATCTGCAGTAGCGTTCTGTCTTGAAATCCGCATATCCCGTTTAACAAACACCACTTTTCCGTTTATATCGTATGCCTTAACATTAACGGCTACACCAAAAATTGTCTTGGTTGACATATTTTTCAGTTTAACATAAAGTTGTACTTCCATAGGGTCGTCTATCCGATATAAAGACAAAGACAAAACTTCCGCAGGAGAATTTCCTGAGGGTATATATTCATTTTCTGTTATAAGAGTAGAAGATGGGTTTTCCATTTTTTCGCCTCCTTTTAAAAAGGTTTATAGTATAAGTATACTATATTTTTTGAAAAAATCAAGAAATAATTAAATGCTGAGCCTATTTGGATAAAGAGAAGTAATTTTGCAGGGGATAGCTCATTATGACAATTCCGCAAAAACGCACAACGACACTGTTTTCTCCATGAGAACAGTGTCGTTAATTCAGATTTAAATAGTTATATATTTTATACCTTTTAATATAATATAGAAAAAAGATTATGTCCACGGCTTTCTACAAAAGACCCCTTAAAA
>JAZNCG010000031.1:0-5886 GCA_045587405.1 Ructibacterium sp.
TGGAATGGCTAATACAAAGGTAAATATCGCAGGTGTTGAATGGAAAAACCCTGTTACAACGGGCTCGGGAACTTTTGGGTTTGGCAGAGAGTACAGCGAATATTTTGACCTTTCCGAGTTAGGAGCCATATGCCTAAAGGCTTTATCGTCAGTTCCAAGAATGGGAAATCCATCTCCAAGGATTGCAGAAACAGCAAAGGGTATTTTAAATAGTGTTGGATTGCAAAATCCGGGCGCTCACGCCTTTTTGGAAAATGAGCTTGAATGGTTAAGACAGTTTGATACAAAGCTTATTGCTAATCTTTGCGGTTCGAAAATAGAGGACTATGTTGATGTTGCAGAAATTCTTGGTGATAGCGTTGATATGTTTGAGTTGAACATATCTTGTCCTAATGTTAAAGAAGGAGGAATAGCTTTTGGAACAAATGCAAAAATGATTGAAGATATTACATCTAAGGTTAAGGCGGTTTCCAAGGTTCCTCTTATAGTTAAGCTTTCTCCGAATGTTACGGATATTGCAGAGATGGCGAGAGCGGCAGAAGCAGGAGGAGCAGATGCTATATCCTTGATTAACACTCTGTTTGGAATGAAAATAGATATTAAAACAAAAAAACCAATTTTGCATAATAATATGGGTGGGCTTTCGGGTCCTGCTGTTAAACCTGTTGCTGTAAGAATGGTATATCAGGTAAGACAAGCTGTTAAAATCCCGATTATTGGTATGGGAGGAATAGCAACGGCGGAAGATGCTATTGAATTTATATTGGCAGGTGCCAATGCTATTGCAGTTGGAACGGCGGGAATAGTTGACCCATATGCTTGGGTCAGAGTTAAAAATGGAATAGAAAAGTATTTGGATGAAAATAATATTGCTGATATCAATGATATAGTTGGTGCAGTTCAGATGAATTAATTAAAAGGGAGAAATGTAAAATGACAAAAAATGAAATTATTGAGATGCTCAAAGAAGCAGAAGTATTGTTGGAGGGACATTTTTTATTAACCTCAGGTCGTCATAGTGATAAATATATGCAGTGTGCAAAGATTTTCCAGAATGCAAAGTACAGTGTTCCTCTTTGTGCTGAATTGGTTCAGCAATATAAGGATGATAATATAGAAGTGGTTATAGGTCCTGCTATAGGGGCAATACAGATGTCTTACGAGGTAGGAAAGCAGTTGGGTATTAAAAATATTTTTGCTGAGCGCGAAAATGGCGAAATGACTTTAAGACGCGGTTTCACAATTGAAAAGGGACAAAGAGTTTTAATTGTTGAAGATGTTGTAACAACAGGCGGAAGCGTTAAAGAGGTAATGGAATTGGTTAAGGCTTGCGGTGGTGAAATAGTAGGCATTGGCTCTATTGTTGACCGTACAGGTGGTAAAATTGATTTTGGGGTTCCATACAGAAGTGCATTTTCAATGGATATAACATCTTATGAAGCGGATGAATGTCCTATTTGCAAACAAGACTTACCATTGGTTAAGCCAGGAAGTCGTGCATTAAAATAGTTTGAAGTTATGGAACATAGAGGTCACAGAAAACGAATTGACGATAAATCAAATCGTCATGGATTTGAATTTTTAGAGGAACATGAGCAACTGGAAAAAATGTTATATGTTGCAATTCCTCGAGGGAATACAAATCCTATAGCTCACAGACTACTTGAAAAATATGGTTCTCTTTACGGAGTTCTTACGGCTGATGTGGAGGAGTTAGTTAAGGTGGAAGGGGTTGGAATAAGAACAGCGAACTTCATTCACGATTTACTTCCTCTTTTAGGCGCTGTTGAGAGAACTATGTGGATAGAGGGCGAAAAGTCACCGAATATTCTTCGAACACCCGAAGATATGGGAAATTATGCCAAAACTATTTTTTATGGTAAGCTTACAGAGAACTTCTATCTTATAAGTCTTAATAAAAATTATCAGCCTATAAGATTTGATAAAATTGCTATGGGTACAGTGGATGAGGTTACATTATATGTAAGTGAAACAGTAAAGATGGCACTTCGTGCTACGGCTAAATATGTTATTTTGGCTCATAATCACCCATCTGCATCTTTATATCCATCAGTTGAGGACAGGCAGGCGACTGTTGCTATTGATGAAGGAATGCGAGCGGTTGGAATTAAGATGTTGGACCATATAATAGTATCTCATGGTGAGTATATAAGCATGAAAAAAGAAGGAATTTTTTAAAAGTAAGGGGAGGAGGCTTTTTGTACATATATGTGTACAGAGGCATTTACTAAACAGGTGTTGTCGCATATTGTTCCGGCTCTTGGCATTGATAGTATGCCTGAATATAAGGAAGCGCTGTATATTGATAAGCCTGTTGGTATATAAATACTTAAAGTATAAGAATAAATTTAAGATGCTTTGCATCTATAGTGTTTAATTTTTATCGCACAAAAAAGAACGATTTAGATACATTCTAAGTCGTTCTTTTTCCTTTGGATATATTTTAATTTTCCTCGTCTTCTTCCACCCATTTTGTAACAAGGCGCATAAACATATTTCCGTCAAGATGGTCAACCTCGTGGCAAAAAGCTCTGGCGAGCAAGCCCTCCCCTGTTATTTCCAAGGTTTCGCCCGCACGATTCATATATCGAACAGTTACTTTATTAGGGCGAGTAACATATCCGTATTTGCCGGGATTACTCAGACATCCCTCGGCGTCGGTTTGTTCGCCTTCTTGTGATATTATTTCGGGATTTATTAATTCGATTAATCCATTCTCATCACCTACATCAATAATTACAACACGGCGTAAAATACCAACTTGAGGTGCAGCTAAGCCGACGCCACCTGATTCGTAAAGGGTATCTGCCATATCGTCAAGTAATGTTGTTATCCTTGCATCAATTTTTTCCACAGTACGACACTTTTTGGTGAGAGTATCCTCTCCAACAGTTAAAATTTTTCTTATAGCCATAATTAAGCTCCTTTTTTATATCATATTAATAGGGTTGATATCAATAACCAAAGTATTTGAACTTGAACCATTATTATGAGCGGTACTAAGCTCTTTTAATAAAGGAATAACAATGTTTGCGTTTTTTACCTTTAATAACATTCTGTATCTGTATTTGCTTTTTATCCTTGAAACAGGAGCTTTATCAGGTCCTATAACATTAATAGGAGGATAAAACTGCTTTAATTTTTCCATTAGATAATTACCTATATTATCCATTTCACAAGCAACGCTATCCTCGTTTTCACCTGACAGAAGGAGATAAATAATATCGCAAAATGGTGGATACATCATTTGCTTGCGGAAAATTATCTCATTTTCATAAAAATCCGTATAATTTTGGTCCTTAGCAAAAACAATTGTAGGATTTTCGGGTTGATAGGTTTGAATAACAGCTCTGCCGGATTTGTTGCCACGCCCTGCTCGACCGCAAACTTGGGTAATAAGAGAGAAACACCGTTCACTTGCCCTGAAATCATCAACATTCAAAGAAGAATCTGCAGCAAGAACTCCTGCGAGAGTGACATCGGAAAAGTCAAGTCCTTTAGTAACCATTTGAGTTCCAAGAAGAATATCCGCTTCGTCATTTTTGAATTTATTAATAATTGATTCGTGCCCGCCTTTTCCTGATGTAGTGTCAAAATCCATTCTTAATATTTTAGCATCAGGGAAGAGCTCATTTAGTTCATTCTCGATTCTCTGAGTTCCTGTGCCGAAAAATTTTACATATTTTGAACCACAATCAGGACAAACACTTATATTATCGCAGCTATATCCGCAATAATGACAAATAAGTTTGTCGTTATTTTTATGATAGGTTAAAGCAATACTGCACTCAGGACATTCCATAACATATCCACATTCTCTGCAAGAAACAAAGGTGTTAAAGCCCCGTCTGTTTAAAAACAGGATTGTTTTTTCTTTTTTTTCTAGATTTTGGCGTATTTCTTCCTGAAGCCTTAAACTGATTGTAGACATATTATGATAATCCAGAAGTTCACTTCGCATATCAACAATTCGGACTTTAGGAAGAGGGTTATTATTGTATCGGTTATACATCTCCAAAAGGGTGTATTGTCCACTTTTGGCACGATAATATGATGTTACAGATGGGGTTGCAGAAGCAAATAAAACGGAGGCATTATGTTTTATTCCGCGATATATTGCTACATCTCGTGCGTGGTATCTGGGAGATGATTCGGATTTATAGCTGGATTCGTGCTCCTCGTCTAAAATTATTATACCAATATTATCGAAGGGAGCAAATACAGCACTTCTTGCTCCAACAACAACATTTACTTCTTTGTTTCTGATTTTTTGCCATTGTTCGTATCTTTCTCCTTGGGAAAGTCTGCTGTGCATAACAGCGACAGATTTTCCAAATCTGCTGACAAAGCGTTCAACCATCTGAGGAGTTAATGAAATCTCAGGCACAAGCATAATAGCTTGTTTTCCTTGCTCAAGGCAGGTGTCAATAGCTTGTAGGAAAACCTCGGTTTTTCCACTGCCCGTAACCCCACGCAAAAGAATTTTTTCGTGGATAGAGTTTTCTATAAGATTATTTAAGTACTCAATTATTGGTTTTTGTTCGGGCGTTGGTTCATATGCGGAAGAGGAAGTAAATTGATTTGAGTCGTAAACCTCTCGTTTAATCCGTTCTTTGTAGATGCTGATAAATCCTTTTTCGCACAGCGCATTTAAAGAACCATATCCACTGTCTGCCATTTCAACAAGATCTGATGTTATCATATCTCCGCAATCGCATAAAGTCAAAATAATTCTGCCTTGGGCTTCTGCTCTTCTGCAAAGTAGTTCATCTGCCAGTTCGTAACCCTCGTCTGTCGTAAGATTAAGTTTTGCTATACGACGGTATTTTAAGGATATATTATCATCGATTTTTTCTTTAATTTCAAGAATTCCTTTATCACACAGAGCGTAAGCAACTCGTTTAAGACCCTTTTTAGAAAGATGTGCTTCTATTTCTTCAAGCTCTGCAACTCCGTCCAGATCTCTTAATACTTTACAAAGTTCTCTTTGAGGATTTGTTAAACCTCCAAAATCTGTAGAGAGAAGAATGAGCCATTGTCTTATTTTGCTTCGTATAAAAGGGGGTTTGACTAGTTTATAGCAATGTTGGAAGGTACATAGATATCTTCTTTGCATCCAATCACAAAGAGATAAGAGTTCCTCTGTACAAATAGGCGCATCGTCTAAACAGCTGATAATATTTTTAAGGCGATTATAGTCACTTTTTTCTATAATCTCTGTTATAATTCCTTCTGCGGTTGCATTCCGAGTACCGAAAGGGACTAAAACACGCCTACCGACTATAGCTGCATTTGTTAATTCTGTAGGAATTTTATAATCAAAGCTTTTGTCTACTGCGTGATGAGTGTCAGTTAGCATAACCTTTGCTATCATAGTAAAACTCCTTTCATAATAACGCTAAATTGTGAAAAAAGGCTGTGGATAGACACACAGCCCCTTTAAGAAAAACTATTTTGAAGTTAAAATTCCTCAACTGATGCTATGGCATCAGAAACAGAAACAGCTTCACCATCCAAAATGACAATAGGTTCCTCTGAAATATTTTCAGATTCAGGAGAAACTGTGTATATATCAAGCTTTCCTTGATATATCTCGTTTGTAGCAATAGAAACCTCTTTGTTTGAATCGCAATTACACAAAGCTTCAGAACCCATAGCTAACTGTCTTGCTCTGCGAGCCGCCTCAATAACTAATGTGTAACGACTTCCTGTTTTTTCTACCAACTCAACGATTGGTGGATGAATCATCATAAAACAACACTCCTTTTCTGTATTATATCTTCAAGAGACGCAACTGCGTCATCCAGTTGGTCATTTATTATTACATAGTCATACTTATCCTTTTGGGAAAGCTCTTTCTCAGCT
>JAZNCG010000032.1:0-2820 GCA_045587405.1 Ructibacterium sp.
GGGATATCTTAACAAAAACCTATGGCTTAGATTTAGGGGTTGAAGAATCACCGCCCATTTCCAAGCTTTGAGGGGATATAATTATAACGGAGGTGAAATTACAATGGAAAAAGACATCAAGCAGGAAATTATTCAAAAGTATGCGATGCACGAAGGCGATACAGGTTCTCCTGAGGTTCAGATCGCTTTGTTGTCATACAGAATTGACCATTTAAATGAGCATCTTAAGACACATAAAAAAGACCATCACTCAAGACGCGGTTTGTTAAAGATGGTTGGTGTTCGCAGAAGTTTCTTGAACTATTTGGCAAAGAATGACATCGAAAGATATCGTGCTATCGTTGAAAAGCTCGGATTAAGACACTAAGAAACAATGGGGCAGTTTTCGAACTGCCCTTTTGGTATATTTTACCAAGAAAAAACAAAATAGGAAGATGCTTAGCTTTAGCAGTTAAAAATATATGCTTTTTGTGTGAGAAGCCTATATTTTTAAGTGCTAAAAAACGGGCATCTCCAAAAAAATTAGGAGGTAATTGCTATGAGTAAAATTTTTGAAACCGAAGTGGCAGGCAGAAAACTGTCACTGGAGTTTGGCAAGGTTGCAGAGCTTGCCAATGGTGCTGTTATTGTTCGTTATGGTGACACAGTTGTTGTTACAGCTGCTACCGCTTCGGACAAGCCAAGAGATGGGATTGATTTCTTCCCGCTCAGTATTGATTATGAGGAAAAGATGTATGCGGTTGGTAAAATCCCCGGTGGATTTACAAAGCGCGAGGGGCGTCCTTCTGAGAATGCTATACTAACATCTCGTGTTATAGACCGTCCTATGCGTCCTTTGTTCCCTAAGGATTTGAGAAACGATGTATCAATTGTTTCAACAGTTCTTTCTGTTGAGCAAGATAACGCGCCTGAGTTTTGTGCTATGATAGGTTCGTCTGCTGCAGTTTCTGTTTCGGATATTCCTTTTAATGGACCTATTGCAGCTGTATATGTTGGTTTGGTTGATGGCGAATTTGTTATTAACCCAACAGAGGCTCAAAGAGAAAAGAGTGATCTTAATCTTACTGTTGCAGGTAGCGCTAAAAAAGTTGTTATGATTGAAGCCGGCGCAAACGAGGTTCCTGAGGACCAAATGTACGATGCAATTATGTACGCTCATGAAGAAATCAAGAAGATTTGTGCATTCATCAAGGAAATACAGGATGAAATTGGAAAGCCTAAGTTTGAATATGAGCATATGACAGTTGATGAAGATTTGTTTGCAGACATTAGAGGTTTTGCAGAAGACATGGTTAAAGAGGCTATGGATACAGACGACAAGACTGTTCGCGATGAGCGTCTTTTGGTTGTATATGATAAGGTTTACACAAACTTTGAGGAAAAATATCCTAAGGAAGAATATCAGGCACAGATAGATGAAGCTCTTTATAAGCTCCAGAAAACAGTTGTAAGAAACTGGTTGATGTATGATAAGAAACGCGTTGACGGAAGAGGCATTTTAGAAATCAGACCTCTATCTGCTGAAGTTGGAATGCTTCCAAGAACTCATGGTAGTGGTTTATTTAGACGCGGACAGACTCAGGTGTTGACAGTTGCAACCTTGGGACCTTTAGGAGAGGCTAAGATTATTGATGGATTGGATAATGAAGAGTATCGCAGATACCTTCATCACTATAATTTCCCGTCATACAGCGTTGGAGAAACTCGTCCTTCTCGTGGTCCCGGCCGTCGTGAGATTGGTCATGGTGCTTTGGCAGAGAGAGCATTAGTTCCTGTTTTGCCATCTGAGCAAGAGTTCCCATATGCAATCCGTTTGGTATCAGAAGTTTTAAGTTCTAATGGTTCAACTTCTCAAGGCAGCGTTTGTGGAAGCACTTTGGCTCTTATGGATGCAGGTGTTCCTATTAAGGCTCCTGTTGCAGGTATTTCTGTTGGTTTGATTACAGACCCTGAAGATGATGATAACTTCTTGACTATGGTTGATATTCAAGGTGTTGAAGACTTCTTTGGCGATATGGACTTTAAAGTTGCAGGAACAAAGAAGGGTATCACTGCTATCCAGATGGATTTAAAAGTTGATGGTTTGACTCCTGCAATCATTCGTACTGCTCTTGAGCAGACAAAGAATGCTCGTTTCTATATATTAGACGAGGTTATGCTAAAGGCTATTCCTGAATATAGAAAAGAACTTTCGCCATATGCTCCAAAGATTATTAATATGACTATTCCTGTTGATAAAATCCGTGAAGTAATAGGCAGTGGTGGTAAAGTTATTCAAGGAATTATTGCAGATACAGGTGCGAAGATTGATATAGAAGATGATGGTAGCGTATATATTGCTGCTGTTGACAGTGAGATGGGTGAGAAAGCTCGTAAGATGATTGAGATGATTGTTAAAGAGCCTGAGCCTGGTGAGATTTACGAAGGTAAAGTTGTTCGCATTATGGATTTTGGCGCATTTGTAGAATTGTTGCCCGGCAAAGATGGGTTGATACACATTTCCAAATTATCAAAAGCAAGGGTTGAAAAGGTTACAGATGTTGTTAAAGAAGGCGATATTGTCAAAGTAGAAGTTATGGAGATTGACGATAAAGGCAGAATTAATTTAAGACGCATTGAGGATTAATTAAATATAAATGTGATGTTTAAAAGTCCCTAAAATAGCAAGAAGAAGTTCATAACGAACTTCTTCTTGCTATTTTATATAAAAAATACCCACGAATCGAACCAAGTCAAAAATGTTTCAACATAAAATCTTGAGATTGGAACCCCTGAAATTACAGGATAAAATGCGACAAACATTATCAAAAGTCGGATCGT
>JAZNCG010000033.1:0-3449 GCA_045587405.1 Ructibacterium sp.
AAGAGTTAATGTCTTTGAGGTCAGGACATCACCTGCATACTTTTCATTCTTAAGTACTCTTTCCACCGAGCCGGGCGACCATCTTTCTTTACCTCTCGGAGATGGGATTTCTCTTTCGGCAAGTGCATTTACAATTTGTTCTATGCTCATACCTTTTATGAAGCAGTCGAAGATGAACCTGACATTGATTGCTTCGCCGATTTCCACCGATATATTTTTTTCTGCATCCTGTCTGAAGCCGTATACTCCGTTAAAGTTATAGCAGCACTTGCCCTCACGGTATCTGTAACTTCTGCCCATCTTTATGTTTTCACTCATTGACTCACTTTCAGCCTGAGCGAATATGGTATGCAGCGCAATGAACATCTCGGTTGTATAGTTAAGGGTGTTGATGCCTTCTTTTTCGAATAGCACTCCGACTCCCAAATCCTTAAGCTCTCTGATGCATTGTAAGCTTTCAGCGGTGTTTCTGCCGAATCTTGATACAGATTTTGTTACTACAAGGTCTAACTTACCCTTTCTGCAATCTTTCATCATTCTCTGAAAATCAGGTCGGTTATATATGGATGTTCCACTGATACCTTCATCGCCGTATATATCTACATATTTCCAACCTGCCGTTTCTTTAATCATTTTGGTATAGTGTTCAACCTGAGTCTCAAAGCTTTTTGCCTGTTGCTCTGCCTCGGTGCTGACTCTTGCATAGGCACCGACATTCAGCACTCGCTTTGCACCATGCCCTAAATATGATTTTGTTGCAGGTATTTCAATTACATTTGCCATCCTTAATTCACACTCCTTGTTATTAATTTTCCGTTGGTAAGCAGTATAGAAAGCTCATCCTTACCGCCTACATAAAATTTTGATATAATTTTCTGCATAAGCGGAAGATGAGGCTCTGTAATTATTCCATACTTGCAAAGCTCTTTTTTTATCCTTTCGGTAACTGCACTCATATCTGTTTTGATACTGTTTCGGAATTTGATTTTTGCAAGCTCGTATATGTCTGCAAGCACTTCATCCTTATCATATTCCGTCAGCATTTTTATGTAGATATCGTTTGCCATATCGTCTGTCAGCTCATCATCGGGAATTGCGGTTATAACGGGTTCGTCTGCAAGGCTTAAATCGTCTGCAATTTTGTTAAGCAATTCCGTTATGAGATTTACAAGTCGATTCTCTTTAACGGATTTTGCTGGGCATACGGAATTGGTACATTTATATGCCACAGACCTATTCTCGCCATAGCATTGATTCTGCCTTTTTATCGGTGAACTGCATATCGGGCACTCCGAATGAGTCCGCAGGAAGTTATCAAGCTCTGCTTTTTCGGGCGGTTTATTTACGACTTTTGAAAGCCTTGTTTTGTTCGCCTTGTTATAGAGCTTTTCTTCTATGATTTGCGGATAACCGTTTCTGCCGATATATTTATCGTTTTCAATTATCCGTTTTACCATATTTTTATTCCATTTGTCAGAATCAATGTTGTATCTGATTCCGCTTAAGGTAAATCTTTCGGCAATCTGACTGTATGATTTTCCTGCCGCATACAGTGAAAAGGCTGCCTTTACAAGCACTGCCCCAGTTTCTCCAACACACAGTTTGCCGTCAGCTATTTTGTAGCCGAATGCAAGGTAACGGTTTGCCATTTATAACACCTCCTTTTTGCTAACCTCGAGACCCATTCCATTTATTAGGATAAAGGTTATTACTTCATTATCTGCTTCAATTCTGCTTACAAGATTTTTGAAGCTCTCAACATCGAATTTGCCTATTGCACAAGCCGATTCCATTTCTCTTATGATTTTTCTGGTCTTTGAGATAATGTCATCATATCGGTTGTTGTGCAGTATGGTATTTTTCTTTTTGCGAAGCTCCATTGTCTGTTTATCAAAGCGGTTAAGCTCCTGAATATAGAAAGCAGGCTCTATCAGCTCCTGACTCTTTAGTCTTCGGAGCGATAAAACCTGCTCTGTATTCTGTGCTATTTGCATGTTGATATCAGCAATTCTATCTTGCTCTGCCTTGTTTATCTTCATAGCCTCTACCTGTGTTAAGAACGGGAGAAGGATATGCTCATAATTTGCTTTCAGCTTGTTATACATTTGAACAAATGCCTTTTTAAGCATTTCTTCGCTTACAGGCATTGCCTGACATTTGTCTGTACCTTTATCGTGTGTTCTGCATACCCAAGTGTCTGTACCGTTTTTATGTCGGTAAGTTGAACCGCAGTGCCTGCAATATATCTTCTTTGTAAAGATACTTGCATTCTCATTACTTTCCTTGGCATGCTTTTCACGCCTTGTCTGCATAAGCTCGGCAGCTTTGTCAAAGTCTTCCGCACTTACTATGGGAATATTGGCATTCTCTGCATAATACATCGGCAATTCGCCTGTGTTCTTCTTTTTCTTATACGGAAATCCTGTTTTAAAGGATTTCTGGAACAGGGCACCGCCTTTGTATCTTGGGTTATTTATGATATAGCTGACACTTTGCGGTGTCCAATGCACCTTGCCGTACTTATTGGGAATTTTATCTCGCATAAGTCCATCGGCAATTTTGCTTGTACCGCTTCCTGACAGGTATTCGGCAAATATTCGTTTGATAACCTCGGCTTGTTCTTCGTTAACCTCGAATTCAGTGCCGTTTAATGTATAACCGATTGGAGGGTTGCTTTGAACAAATGTACCCATCTTCATTCTCTGGCGGTTTGCCATTCTGCCGTTTTCAGCAGTAGAGATTGACTCCTGTTCTGCCATTGCTGCTTTTACAGATATCATTGCAAAGTCAGCAGGCTTTCCCGAATCAAGACCTTCCTCTTCGAATATCACGGTAACTCCAATATCCTTGAGATGTTTTACTGTTCTTAGGCACTCTGAAACATTTCTGCCGAAGCGTGAGACTGATTTTGTAATGATAATGTCCATCAGTCCATCCTCGGCATCTCTTATCATTCGGTTGAATTCACTGCGTTTGTCCTCTCTTGTGCCTGTTACACCTTCATCAGCATATATGTCTACATATTCCCATTCGGGTGTATTCTGTATCAGGCTTGTAAAGTGCTGAACCTGATTATGGAAGGAGTATTGCTGTTCGTCTGATGCAGAGCTTACTCTGGCATAGGCGGATACTCGCTTTAGCACAGGTTCGTCTTTTGTATAATTCCCTTGGATAACAATTACTTCTGACATCAGCTTCACGCTCCTTTCCATAATTTTTTTCAAGACAACAATACCACAAATAACTTAATATATCCAGACAAATATTAAACAAAAACTAAAAGATTATGCTGAATTTTCTATCAAAGGCTCGCTTAATGCATCAAAGGCTTTATCTATCAGCTTATCCGCTTCTTCATCGCTTATAAGGTTTGCTTTTAATAGGTTTAAAATCATAGCCTTGGCAATAGCCTTTTCTATTTCTATATTCATAGATTTCATATACATCAT
>JAZNCG010000034.1:0-10954 GCA_045587405.1 Ructibacterium sp.
CTGGCTTACCGGAAAAGATGGCTATCAGGAATTTGTTTCCGAAAAGCCTACCGTTGATCCTGTGTCAGCATATTTCAAGGTTAAGACTGAGAATATCGGTTATGGAAAGATTATCAAGCAGGACGAGGAAAGTGGAGTGAAGCTTCCCGGTGCAAAGTATGGAATTTATACTGACAGCGGATGTACGAATAAAGTAGATACCATTACAACCGGAAGTGACGGAAGTGCGACTTCAAAGGCTTTGGTTGCCGGAACTTACTATGTAAAAGAGATTCAGGCTCCTACAGGTTATGTGATTAGTGACAAGGTCCATACACTTACCGTAAAAGCCGGACAGACAACTACTTTTACTGCAACTGATAAGGAACAGCTTGGAGCGCTTACCATCTATAAGGAAGGTGAAGTTCTTTCCGGATGGAATGGCAGTAACTTCACTTATGAGTTAAGAAAGTTACCGGGAGCAACCTTTAAAGTGACTGCAGGTGCAGACATCTATAAGGCAGATGGAACTAAGGTCTATAGCAAAGGAGACTTGATTGCAGAAAACATTGTTACCGGAACCGATGGTCAGGTAGTTCTTACAGACCTTCACCTTGGAACTTATGTAGTAACAGAAACTAAGAGTATTGATGGTTATACCATTAACACTACTCCTGTGACTGTGAAGATTGAGTACAAAGATCAGAACGTGGAAGTGCAGTATGAATCAGCAACCATTCAGAATACCAGACAGAAGGCAGAAGTATCTGTGATGAAGAAGGATTCTGAAACTGATAAGCCGCTTGATGGAGGCAAATATACTCTTTATGCAGGCAATGATATCAAGAATTATGCAGGTCAGGTAATCGTAACCAAAGGTACTGCTTTACAGACAGTAACCACTGGAGAAGATGGCAAGGCTGCATATACTTTGGATTTACCGATTGCAAACAGCTACTATATTTCTGAAACCCAGGCACCTTTTGGATATATCAGAAACAGTAGTGATGTTTACAGCTTCAATTTCAACTATCTGTCAGAAACTACTGCAAAGGCTACCTTTAGTCATGCGTTTGTAAATGACAGAACAACTGCAAAGATTCATATCTACAAGGTAGATAAGGAAACAGGTCTTGCAGTACCACAGGGCGATGCTTCATTTGAGGGAGCAGTGTATGGTTTGTATGCCCGTGAAGATATTGTGCATCCGGATGGTGCTACAGGTGTTGTGTTCAAAGCAAATGATTTGGTAGCAACCTTGACTGTTGATGCAAACGGTGATGCGGAGGTGAATAACCTTTATCTTGGAACTTACTATGTAAAGGAAATCACTGCACCGGAAGGATACCTTTTAGACGAGGAAGAGCATGATGTAGTCTGTGATTATGAAGGTGATCTTGTTGCGGAAGTATCAAGAAGCACAACTTCGGCAGAACAGGTTATGAAGCAGCCTTTCCAGATGATTAAGGTATCTGACAATGGAGAAGACACAGAAGCTCCGTTACTTGAACAGGCTGGTTTTACAGCTTATCTTAAGTCATCTTTATCCGTAAAAGAAGATGGTAGTTTCGATTTTGACAGTGCGACTCCTGTTGTGATTGGTGCAAATGGAGAAACACAGCTTTTCACAGATGCAAAGGGACATCTTGTTACAATTCCTATCCCTTATGGAACTTATGTTGTGATTGAAACAGTAACACCTCATAATATGGAGACTATCAAGCCTTTCGAGGTGCATATTACTGAAAACAATCCGACGGAACCTCAGATTTGGAGAGTATTCATTGACAGAGAGTTTACTGCAAAACTCCGTGTAATCAAAAAGGATGCAGATACCGGAATGACAGTTCTGATTCCTAACACAGAGTTTAAGATTTTCAACATGGATACCAACCAGTATGTGGAAATGATTACAACCTATCCTTCAAAGGAAATTCATACTTCGTTCTTTACTGATGCAGATGGCGATTTAATTCTGCCTGATGTATTACCACTTGGTAATTACCGTATTGAAGAAGTGGCAGCTCCTTACGGATATGTACTCAATGACAATTATGTAGAAGTAAAAGTTGATACTGATACTTTCTATGAAGTGGACCCTGACACTTACGAAGCGATTATTACTGTAGAGTATGAAGATGCTCCTGCGGTTGGTCAGCTTGTGATCGAGAAGAAGGGTGAAACTTTGGATTCTTATAAGGGTGGCTTATTTGCGGATTCTGAAGAAAAGGAATTTGTATATGTAGAAGGTTCCCTTGCTGGTGCAAAGTTTGAAGTTTATGCAGCTGAAGATATTTACACAGCAGATATGCAGACTGATGAGAACGGAAACAGAAACAAGTATTATTCTGCAGGCGACCTTGTAACAACTGTTGTTACAGGCGAAGATGGTAAGGCAACTGTATCAGACCTTCCTCTCGGAAAGTACAGAGTTGTGGAAGTGGAAGCTCCTTATGGTTATGTATTGAATGCAGAAGAGCAGTTCGTAACCTTTGTGTATGTAGATGATAAGACTCCTGTGATTCAGGAAAGCCTCACATTTGCAAATGACAGACAGAAACTTGATTTATCCGTAATTAAGAAGGATGCAGAGGATGAAACACCGATTGCAGGTGCAGTATTTGGCTTGTATGCTTATGAAGATATTGTAAATGCAGAAGGTAAAGTAATTGTAGAAGCAGGCACTCTTTTAGAAGTGGCAACTTCTGATGCAAACGGAGTAATCCAGTTTGTGAAGGATTATCCTTTTGGTAAGTATTCCGCAAAGGAAATTGAAGCTCCTAAGGGTTATGTTTCAAGCGAAACAGCAATCATTTTTACCGCTGAATATAAGGGACAGGATGTAAAAGTGGCAGAGTACAGTGCTAACTTTACTAATATGCATACTACCTTTGAGTTCACAAAGGTTGATATTACAAGCGGTGCAGAGCTTTCAGGTGCAACACTTACCGTTCTGGATAAGGATGGAAACGTAATTGACACTTGGACTTCTAAAGCAGGCGAGACTCATGTAATTAAAAAGCTTGAAGTGGGTAAGACCTATGTACTTCGTGAGGAATTTGCACCTTACGGATATCTTAAGGCAACTGATGTAGCATTTACGGTAGAAGACACTGAAGAGATTCAGAGTGTTGTTATGAAAGATGAGGTTCCTACAGGAACAATCATTATCAACAAAGATGGCGAGTTCCTTACAGACATTAACCTCGTAAAAGGACAATGGTATGACTTCGTATTTGATTATTTCAAAAAGTCATTAGCCGGAGTAACTTTTGAGGTATATGCGAGAGAGGATATCGTAAGTCCTGATGGACTGGATACTGTTTACTATAAGGCAGATGAACTTGTGGCAACCATCGTTACTAATGATGACGGAATTGCCATGATTAGTGAATTGCCTCTTGGTAAGTATTATCTTGTAGAGACTAAGACACTTGAAGGATTTGTTCTTGACAGTACACCTATCGAAGCAGACCTTTCCTATATTGATCAGGAAACAAAAGTGGTATATGCGGGTATGGATGTACTGAATGAAAGACAGAAAGTTCAGATTACCGTAATTAAGAAAGATGCTGAGACAAAAGAAGCTCTTGAAGGAGCAGTATTCGGTTTATATGCAAAGGAAGATATTTTCAATACAGATGGAAAACTGATTGTTGCAGCAGATACTTTCATTGAAAAGGTAGTAACCGGAACAGACGGAACCGTAACCTTTATATCAGACCTTCCTCTTGGAAAGTACTATGTGAAGGAAATGGAAGCACCTGCCGGATATGTGAAATCTGATGAGTGTTTTGATGTGGATGCATCATATCAGGGTTCAGGTGTAAAAGTAATCGAGTTTGAAGCGGAGTTTGAAAACTTCCCTACAAAGCTTGAGATTAGTAAGACAGATATTACCGGAGAAAATGAACTGAAGGGTGCAACCCTTTCTATCATTGATGCAGATGGTAATGTGATTGAAAGCTGGGTGTCTGACGGTACAGCACACTATATTGAGAGAATCCCTGTTGGCAAATATATCCTCAGAGAAGAAATTGCTCCTTATGGATATAAGATTGCAAATGATGTGGAATTTGAAGTGACTGAAACAAAGGAAATCCAGAAGGTATCCATGAAGGATGAACTTGCAAATGGTAAGATTATCATTGAAAAGATCGGAGAGGATACCAAGAAGGGTATTGCCGGAGTAGAGTTTGAAATCCGTGATAAGGATGGTAACGTTATTGAAACTCTTGTAACTGACAAGAAGGGTCATGCTGAATCAGGACTTCTTCCTATCGGTATGTTCAAAGATGGTTCATACGTTGGCACCATCAAGTATTATGTGGTTGAGACTAAGGCGGCTGACGGATATATTCTTGATGAAACCGTGCATGAGGTGGAATTAAAGTATGAAGGAAAAGCTCCTGAAGTTGTAACTTATACACTCAGCCTCACAAACAAACCGACAGAACCTAAGCTTCCTCAGACCGGGGATGATTTCAATCCTTGGCTCTTTGGCGGTATTGGTTTAGCTGCTATGTTGGCAGGTGTTGGTGCTTTCTTCTGGAAAAAGAAAAAGGAAGATTAGTAACTGAATAATGAATTTGTAGAGGTGTAGGCCGTTTGCTTACACCTCTATTTTTTTGGAGGGATGCATTTGATTGGAGAAAAGATTAGGGAATATCGGGATAAGAGAGGTTTTTCAAGAAGGGACTTGGCTGCATTGTGTGGCTTTGGTCGTAACGGTGAATCAATCATTGCCGGATTTGAAAGGGATGAAGGATTTCCGGATATTGATAAGCTCAAAAAGATTGCAGAGGCGTTGTATGTACCGTTGGAAGTGTTATGCCCATATCCCTGTAGGGAGTGTCCCTACGAAAAGAAAAGGGTAGTCATCCATTTGGAAGATGATCCCGGATATGAAACAGAAGTAAAAGAGTTTAGAGACCCTGATGATGAGGGGCTTTTATATGACAACTTGTATTAAGGAGGATTTTTTATATGATGAATTACGAGATTTTTAAGGAAGTTGTAGCGGAGAAGTTCAAAGAATATTTACCGCAGGAGTATCAGCATATGGAGGTGCGTCTTGATTCCGTAAATAAGGTAAATAAGGTCTTTGACAGTCTTACCCTTGTTGACCACAGCGCAGAACGTAATGTGTCACCTACGCTCTATCTCAATGATATGTATGAGCGTTACGTTGATACCGAGGAATTGCAGTTAGTGTTGCAGGAAGCAGCAACAACCATGGCAAAGGCATTTGAGAATGCACCGATGGTTGGCAGTCTTGACTTTGACAGTGCAAAGGACAACATTGTTTTTCAGGTCATTAATACGTTGCAGAACGAAGAGATGCTTAAGGATATGCCTCACAGAGAATTTCAGGATTTATCCATTATCTACCGTTGGGTAGTAAAATTGGATGAGTCCGGAATCAACAGTACGGTTATTCATAATAACCTTGCGGAAAAGCTTGGCATGAATGAAGAGCAGTTGTTTAAAGCTGCGGTTGAGAATACCAGAAGACTTCTTCCGCCTACGATTAAGTCAATGAATGATGTGATTCGTGAGATGTTTGTCAGCGACGGTATGCCGCCTGAGATGGTGGACCAGATGATCGGAGAAATGCCTGCGGACAGAACGATGTGGATTATCAGTAATGACAGAGGCATTAACGGAGCAGGTTCCATGCTATATGAGGATAATCTTCATAAGCTTGCTATGGACCTTGAGACAGACCTTTATCTGCTCCCTTCGTCCGTGCATGAGTGCATCGCTGTTTCGGTAAATATGGGTGATCCGTATGAACTTGCTGAAATGGTAAGTGAAATCAATATGGGGCAGGTAGCATTGGAGGAGAGATTATCCAATCAGGTATATCACTATGATAAGGATGCAAGAAGACTTACGTTGGCAACGGATACTCCGAACAAGAGACTTGACGGTATTGTTGCAGAAGCTCAGCTTATCTACGATGCAGGAAAGTCCAGATAGGAGGCATTTATGGAGCAGGAAATTACCGTAAAGGAACTGATTGCTCTTATGAATGACCGTGAGGGTGATTTTATGATACAGGTTAAGCTGGAGGAGGAAGATTCGCATGAAGAAAGAGACAAAGAATCTGATTAATGATGAAGCGCCTTTTCAGCTTGATGTGGTAAGAGTAAAACTTGTGAAGGAGGCTCCGTTATTTTCGGAGCTTCCTTTGCAGAACCCTTATGATGCAGTAGCTGCCATTGGAGAGGTCCTGTGTGATATGGACAGGGAAGTGGTTTGCGTGGTAAATCTGCAATCAGATCTGAAACCAATTAACGTTACGTTTGCAAGTATCGGCTCGCTCAATGAAGCGATGGTGCATCCGAGAGAGATGCTAAAGGCAAGTATATTGTCAAATGCAGCAAGCATTATGATAATTCATTCCCATCCAAGTGGTAATCTTCTTCCAAGCAAGCAGGATACCATGATAACGGATCGTATGAATGCGGTATGTGAAATGGTTGGGATTCAGTTAATTGACCATGTGATAGTTGGTGGCAACAACAGAGAGTTTTTCAGTTTCAAGGAAAAAGGTCTTATGGATAATCCTAAGATTACCTATGCAACCGACTATAGAAATTTTAGTTTTACAAATAGTCTTGTGGCAGAGCAGGGGAAAGGGAGATAGGAATGGAGGAACGATTTACTGATAGTGAACTGGCAATTGCAAAAAGCGTTGATTTAACTGCGGTTGCATCATATCTTGGTTACACTGTAAAGCGTGTAGGGCATTACCATACACTGAAAGAGATGGATTCTATCAGAATATATGATAAGAGCCACTGGTTCAGATGGTCGAGGCAGTATGAAAAGGGAGAAAATGGTGGTTCGCAGATTGATTTCTTACGAGTGTTTTGCGGCATGGAAGTAAAAGAAGCTGTTTGGTGGCTTTTGGATTTTGCCGGGTATCGAAGGATTGATGAAGCTGACAAAAAGCCGGCTCTTAAATATCAGGTAGAACCCGGTAAGAAGTCGGAGCCTAAGAAGTTTGAACTTCCAATTCCGGCACCTGATAATTGTTTCCTTTATTCGTATCTAAGTGAAGAGCGTGGAATCAGCAAATCGGTGATCGATTACTTTGTATCGCAGAGTCTGATATATGAGAGCAGACATTATCACAACATTGTATTTAAAGGAAATGATAAAGACGGTGTGACGAAGTTTGCCAGTATGAGAGGTGTGTTTGATAAGGAAGGAAAACCTTTTAAGTGTGATGTTGCCGGGAATGATAAGAGGTATGGTTTCAATGTGGCAAATGATGCCAGCACGGAACTGGTAGTGTTTGAAGGAGCAATTGACCTTATGAGCTATGTTGATATTTTCTCAGATTATGAGACAAATAAGCTTGCTTTAGGAATGCTTGCAGATGCTCCGCTAATGACTTTTTTGAGTGACCATCCACAGATTACGACCATAAAGTTTTGTTTAGATGCAGATGAGCCGGGAAGAAAGGCAGCAATGCAGCTGATGGAAAAGTATTACGGGATGGGATATGAAGTTGAGGACTGTCCTCCCCCCGCAGGATACAAGGATTATAATGAGTGGCTGGTAGCTGTAAAAGTAAAGAAAAAAGCTGAAACGGATAGGTATGTCGGAAATTCCGACGCACTTGGAAGATTTCATTAGGAAATTCCGACACACTTGGTAAAAACTATGTTGGAAAAGTATGTCGGTACAGTATTTTAGGTTTAAGGTATCAATTTATAGTATGTCGGAAATCTATGTTGGAAATGCAATTTTATGTCGGAAATATCGACATACTTTGCAATTTTTATGTTGGAAATTCCGACATACTTATATATTTTGGGGTCTTAGGGGGCGAAGCAACCCCTAACTAGATGCATTTTGGTGCGGATATCCAAAATGCGTATCTAGCAAAGGACAGGGCTATGCTCTGAACTTTTGGAGGCTACGGAAAATTTCTCAAAACACAGATAAGGAGGTGTGCAGAAACAATGGGAAATGAAGCTGTTAGCATAACAGAAATCAGACAGCCGGAAGAACTGTTGATTTTTATTAGAAATAATGACATCAAGATTGTGATGACGGATAAAGAGGCAGAGATGCTTCTTGGCTATATGGAAGGGCATGACTATGTAGTAGGTTATGCACAGGGGGAACTTTACCGAGGAGATTTAGGGGAGGTGCCCGGCGAAATCGTATGGGACGACTATTCTGTAGATGAGCTGATTGATTCTGTATGTGAGTGGAATTATGAGATGATACTGGAGATGGATGCTGAAAGACAGGACCCGAAGGATATGATTGATTTCTCAAATAAGCAGAGTAAGTACGAAAGTTTAAAAGCGGATGAGGCAATATTGGATGGGCTGTTTGATCAGACAAAATATCGTGCAGGTATTGATAAACTTGCTGAAGAACTGGCTAACCAATTTATTCAGAATTTGAATCTTAATGGTGCAGAGATGGCTGTTAGAACTTTGGTGGCAGATGTAAAACAACCTGCTGTAAATGGAAGGTCAAGGTGATGGAATGGAGAAGAGGCAGCACAGCGTAAGTAAATTATTAAGAATAACTCCACAAGAAGCAAAGCTGTTAGAGGAGAAATCAAAAGCTGCTAATATGACAGAGTCCGAATACTTGAGATTCTTAATTTCACAAAAACCTAATGATTATCCGGAGGTAAGACAACTTCTACGTGAACTGATAAACGAAGTGAATAGAATTGGTATCAATATCAATCAGATTACTCACAGCCATAATGCAGGAATTTATTCTCCAGAAGATAAGGAACGCCTTGTTGCGTATATGAGAAAACTCAATACGACGGTGGCAAAGGTGGTGGATAGCGTTGGCAATCAGTAAGATTTTATATATGAAGGATTGCGGAGGTCATTTTCATGGGAAATATCTAAAGCAGTCATTAGAGTATGTTATGAATCCTGAAAAAACGCAGAACGGAAGATTAATTGGTGGTGTGAATTGCCAACCGGAGAGTGCATTTTCTCAGATGATGAACACAAAACAGCAGTTTGGTAAGGTCGACAAGCGTCAGGGATATCATTTGATATTATCTTTCAAAGAGGGCGAGGTTAATCCGGATACTGCATTTGAGATAGCGGAAAAGTTTGTGAATGAATATCTGGGTGCTACCTATGAAGCAGTTTATTGTGTGCATGACAATACGGACCATGTTCATGCTCACATTATTTATAACAGTGTAAGTTTTGTGGATGGCAGAAAGTATCGTTATGAAAAGGGAGACTGGGCAAGAGATATTCAACCGATTACCAACCGTCTGTGTGAAGAGTATGGTCTATCTACTATTGATATTTGTAGTGAAAAGGGAGAAGAACACGACTATTACAAAGAGTACAATGAATACCGGGAAGGTAAGTTTGTATGGGGTAAAATGATTGCCAGAGATTTGGATGCCTGCATTTTGCAAGCTACGGATTTTGAAGACTTTATTGAACTTCTTCACGAGAAGGGATATGAAACAAAGCAAGGGAAACACTTTGCAGTCAAGCCGCCGGGAATGAGCAAATTTAGAAGATGCAAAACGCTGGGAGAGGATTATTCAGAAGAAAGCATACGAAGAAGAATTGAGGAAGAGGATTTATCCTTTTATCAGTCGCACAAAGAGTTTAAGCCTGAGATAGTGAAATGTTATGTCAGACGGTATAAACGGGCAAGGCTGACGGGACTGCAAAAACGCTATTATGCTAAGTTGTATCGGATTGGAAAGTTAAAGAAGAAACCATATTCACAGGCGTGGAAATATAAGAATGACATTAAAAAGATGGAGAAACTGCAACAGCAATATTTATTTCTGGTGCGTCATAATGTCCATTCGGTAGAAGAACTGGCTGCAGCAATATCTAATCTGACAGATAAAAAGAAAGAATCATCTTCGGAAAAGAGTCGGGTATATCGGGCAAGGCAAAGATGCAAGGAGCTGTTTGATGTGGCTGGCGAGATGGATGGTTTGGCAAATGCGGAGAACAGTTATCAAAAGGGAGATGATTTCTTTGTAGAGGAGCATTATCAATGGCAGGAGCTAGAAAAGAAGCTTTTAGAAGAAGGATATTCTTATGAGGAGGTAAAAAGGCTGCGTGAATATTATCGGGAACAGATTGCATATGTGAATGGTAAGGAAAGTGCAGCTGTCAAAGAATTGAAGCTTGGTAAATCTATCTGGAAAGATATGGTTACAGATGAGACAGGACTTGAGGATAAGAAAGAGATTATCCAAGAGAAAAAAGAAGAAAAGAAACTTGTAAAGCAGCCAAAACGATAGGCTGTATTTTTTATGGACTGAAGGAGGTAATGTATGGAACGCAGAGTGTTAAGTGTTTCAGAGCGTAATGGTTATATTAAAAAATTAACTGATATGGGGCATAGCAAAGAAGTTCTTGATCTTGTTAAGGACGATTTGGAGTTCGGCTTGGTAAATGATGAGATTAACCTTTACCTCGATAAGAAATGGGATTTAAGACAGAAGAAAGTCTATTCCATGTGTTTAAGGGATGAATTAAGCAGAGAAGTAATTGCTGTTATTATGCGGGAAGGTCTTGATGGTAGCCAGATGCAGGTGGCACTTGAGTTTTATCAAAAGGGAGTACCGATTGAAACGGTAGCATCAGTAATCGACAAAGGTGAAAATGCGAAGCATATGCAGAAAGCATTTGAAGCGGTAATGTCCAATTTGGAAAGAGTTAAGACCGGCTCCGCTGAGTCTTCAGTAGTAGACAGAGAATACGTGCAGGGGCTTGTTAAGCAGATCGAAGAGGCAGTAGCCAAAATCCAGTTTCAGGAGCAGCGTTATGATGAGCTAAATAAGAAACTGAAGATTTTTGAGAATACAAAGCAGGATGAAGCAGTTCATAACGGTCTTGTAAAGAAGTTAGGAGAGACAGAAGCGGAACTTAGTGGTCAGCAGGATCAATTAAACAGAGCCAATGCTACGATAGCGAGACTTCGTGAGCAG
>JAZNCG010000035.1:0-8520 GCA_045587405.1 Ructibacterium sp.
ACAGCATAAATATGTTATCAAAGGGGTTGCCAAACATGGATTTAACAAAAATGAATACTTTTTCAGAACTGTCCATGTGGCAAGAAACATAATTGTCCTATAAATACAGTTATGTTCTTTATAAGATTAAGGAATTAACGGTGTTGTGGATGTATTTTGATTTGATGTATAATTATAAAAATCATAGGCAGATATAATTGCCTATGATTTTTATGGTTCTTGAATGAAAATTTCTATCGCCTTACTGATACACCTTGATTTTTCAAATAATCCTTTAAATCATTTATTTCTATTTCCCTGAAGTGAAAAAGCGATGCGGCTAAGGTCGCGTCGGCTTTGCCATCTGTAAGGGCTTCTTTAAAATGTTCCATAGTTCCGGCTCCACCTGAGGCAATAACAGGGATTGATACATTTTCGGAAATTGTTTTGGTTAATTCAATGTCATATCCGGTTTTTGTTCCGTCGCAATCCATGGAGGTTAATAGAATTTCGCCTGCGCCCAATTTGTCAGCTTCTATAGCCCATTGTACAGCATCTAAGCCTGTGTCTATGCGGCCTCCGTTTATATATACATTCCAACCGCTTTTATCTTCTCTTTGTTTTGCATCTATTGCAACTACAACACATTGTCTGCCAAATTTATCGGCGGCATCGCTAATCAATCGAGGAGTGCGGATAGCAGAGGAATTAATAGAAATTTTATCTGCTCCCTCTTTGAGTAAGAGTCGAAAATCTTCAACAGTTTTAATGCCACCACCTATTGTAAAGGGAATAAAGACTGTTTCGGCAACACGGCGAGCCATATCCAAAACAGTCGCTCGCGCCTCATGAGTTGCAGTTATATCCAAAAACACAAGTTCATCAGCTCCTGCTGCGTCATACATCTTTGCAATTTCAACAGGGTCCCCTGCGTCGCGGAGATTGACAAAATTTACCCCTTTAACAACACGCCCGTTATGAACATCAAGACAGGGAATAATTCTTTTTGCGTACACTATTTGTTACCTCCCTTGTACTCGGCAAAATTTTTAATTATAGTAAGCCCAATTTCTCCACTCTTTTCAGGATGGAATTGGGTTGCAAATATATTGTCGCTACTCAATGCGACGGGAAGTGTTTTCCCATATTCTGTAGTTGCAGAAATTATAGAAGTATTTTTTGGTTGCATATAATAGGAATGCACAAAATATACAAAAGGATTTTCAGGCAATCCTTTGAAAATGGGAGAATCCTTTGGGAAAGATAAAGAATTCCAACCCATATGTGGGATTTTTAATCCGTCAGCATCAGGAATTTTAACTATTTTCCCTTGGAAAATTCCAAGGCCTTCAACTCCTGGGGTTTCTTCGCTTTCTTCAAAAAGAAGTTGCATTCCAAGGCATATTCCCAAAAACGGAGTAGAGGACGATGCTACATCCTTTATAACCCCAACCAAACCGCTTTTGTTTAAATTATTCATACAATCCCCAAAAGCACCGACACCTGGCAAAATAACATGGTCAGCTTTTTTTATTATATCAGGGTTTGAAGTTATCTCGGCAGAACTGCCTACAAACTCGCAGGCTTTTTGAACTGAACGGAGATTTCCTGCCCCGTAATCTATTATTGCAATCATCTGTACATTCACCTTTCTGAATAGGTTTTAACCCTAATATAATAACATATTTATATGGTAATTTCAATAAATTTACCTTAATTTAATATAACTTTATATTCCTATATCTTTAAGAGAAATTTTTCCGCATTGTTTAAGTCCTGAGATTGTGACCTGTCCTTTTTTCAATCGAGCAAATACTATTGTAGAGTCTGCTTTCACCGCATTTTCTGCAATCTCTCCTGTGTCGGCGTTTAAACCGCTGGGCAAATCCAAAGATATAACCTTGCCGTCAACCTGATTGATAATTTTTGCAACGGGCAAAACGGAGGGAGAAAATTCGCCGTGAAAACCTGCTCCGTATATTGCATCTACGATTAAATCAGCACCATCGAAAAGTATGTCGCTTATTATTGGCTGATACTGTAAAATTTCTATATCTTCACTTTGGCATTTTTGAAAATTTGTTATCGCATCAGGGGTTACAGGCTTTCCTTCTGCCATAATAACCACAACATAGGCACCAATTTTTTTTAGGTATCTTGCAACCACATAACCATCTCCGCCATTGTTACCCTTTCCTGTTGCAATAACCACAATTTTATCCTTTGGATTATAGTTTTCTATTATTTCTTCTGCGGCGGACTTTCCCGCATTTTCCATCATATCAATATATGGAAGTCCTTTTTCAAAGGCTTCTTTTTCTATTTCCTTCATTCTTGCAGATGTAACTATTTCTTCCATACTATTCATTCCCTTAAGTTTTTTTATATAGTAACATACTTTATGTTTTTTTACAAGTACATAGGTATAGATATTTAAAAAGTAACCAAACAGGACAGACCTCATATAATATAGTGCGGTGCAGAAAGGGGAGATATTGTGAATATTTTTCTTATTGCAGGTCACGGAGATGGTGATAGCGGAGCGATAGGCAACAGATATGAGGAGGCGAATTTAACCAGAGAGATTGTAGGTTTAATTCCGCAGTATCTGGACGAATATGCGAATGTAACAGTGGGAGATATAAGGCGGGATTGGTTTCAGTGGCTTAAAACAAACACCTTTGACTTTACGCCTTATGATTATGTTTTGGAACTTCACTTTAATTCAGGAGCAGATGACGAAATAGGTGATGGAATCATTACAGGTTCTGAGATTTATGTTACAACCTCCGAGGCAGGGATAACTGTTGAAGAGGATATATTAGATGAGCTTGAAAAAATAGGATATACAAACAGAGGCGTAAAAAGAAGAAACTATACTGTTATATACAAGGTTAAAATGCAGGGTGTTTCTTCTGCGTTGTTAGAGGTTGCATTTATTGATGATTTTGACGATATGCGGTTGTACCAATCAAGGAAAGAGGAAACAGCACAAGCTATTGCCGAAGGAATAATACAAGGGTTCGGCTTAAGGGCTGAAGAAGATCAAGGTGGTGAAGAAAATATGGCAAATTATGAAGAATTGCTTAAACGGATAGAGCTTTTAGAAAGCAGATTGGCTGATGCAGAAACGACTTATAATTATATAGACGACAATCTGCCTGAATGGTCCAAAGCAACAGTGGAAAAATTAGTAAATAATGGATGGTTGCTTGGAAATAACGATGGAGAACTTATGTTAAGCACCCAGATGCTCAGGATTTTTGTTGTAAATGACAGAGCAGGATTATATGATTAAAACCTAATACAATATATGTTTTTAGATGTAATCAATAAAATAAGAATAATTACAAACCTTTATTTTAAAGGCTCTATAATTAAGCAACCGAGTAAAGTCTGCAAAAAATAATAAAAACTTTTAAAAAATAGGGCGTAGTTAGCTGAAATCCGTTAAAATGGAGTTGTCCCATAAGCCAATTCGAAGGAGATGCAAAATATGACCTAAATTGCAAGCTAAACTGTAATACCTGATAAAGCATATAGAGAAAATTATAGTTATTTTTCTCTTCCCAGCAAAATTTTATTTTAACTCGTTTACCCCAACTATTGACAAAGAGTCAAAATAAAAACAGACATCTTATATCGAACATTCATAGTTCAGATTAAGGTGTCTGTTCAAAAATAGATACAACATATTTTATGACAAAATATTCTGAATAATTCACATAATACACTTTAAAAAAATTGTTTAACCTTCTTTTTTTTGAGAACCTATCGGACTTACAATACTATATCCAACATTAATAATATGGTCTGCTACTCTTTCAAGTCCGATTATAACTGATGAATAATAAGGACTTACATCTACACTGCAATTACCCTCGGCAAGTCTTGCAAAGTGGCTGGCAATAAGATCTTTTTTCATATCATCAACACTATTCTCCAATTGTGTTAACTCTGACAGTTCTTCCTTATTTAATGTCTCAAATATATTTTTCGCTATTGAAAGCATCTGCACTACCGTGTCGTGCATTCTTGTGATTCCTGTAAACGCATGTTCTGAGAATAAAATATTTCTTTTTATCATTTCAAAACCGATTTCATGGAAGTTTTCAGCATGGTCACCAATGCGTTCAAGGTCGTTTAAAACATGGAAGTATGCACCGATAATCTTTTCATCGCTTCCTTCAACCACTGCGGACAGTTTAATTAAAAATTCGGTTAATGTACTGTTAGTAAAGTCAATGATTTTTTCATTTTCATAAATCCGCTCATTATGCTCTGCTGAACCTGTATGCATTGCAACAAAGCAAAGCCGTATATTTTCTTCTACTAAAGAAATCATATAACCGATTTCCTTTTTAACCTGCATAAGTGCTACAGGAGGTGTTGACACAAGTCTGTCATCAACATATTTAAGGGTTAAAGTATTCTTTTCTTCTTTTTTATCTCTAATAATTTTGCAAGAATAATCCACAAGCTGTTTTACAAAGGGCAACAACAAACATGTAGTGCTTACATTAAATATAACATGGAAAAGTGAAACTCTCATCTGAAGTGACATTGCATCACTTCCGGGGAATACAGATACAAGGAAGTTGACAACAGGTTCTCTGAAAATCCATATAATTGCAGCAAAAAATACTGTTCCAATCACATTAAATGTAAAATGTATAAGAGCAACTCTTTTAGAGTTAGCATTTGCACCAACTGATGCAAGCAGAGCCGTTACACATGTACCGATGTTTGCACCTAAAACAATAAATAATGCAAGGTCAAGGGGAAGAACACCTGTGCCGACCATTGTAATAACTACACCGGCAGATGCGGAAGAACTCTGTATCAATGCAGTAAAAATAACACCAACCAAAATTAAGAGGAGCGGGAAATCAATCATTTTAAATATTTCCGTGAACATATTTTCAACTAAAGGATTACCAAATGCTTGTTCACTGCTCATAATATTCAGACCAACAAATATTAATCCCAATCCGGAGCAAAGACTGCCGGCAATCTTAACTTTCTCCTTTTGGGAAAATCCCAGCATTACACCCGCAAAGGCAAGAGTATACATCACCATGTTAAAATAATCATTTTTAAGTGCAACAAGAACACCGGTAATTGTTGTACCTATGTTGGCACCCATAATAATTGGTGTTGCCTGCATAAGCGTCATAACGCCTGCATTAACAAGACCTATAACCATTACTGAGGTCGCAGATGAGCTTTGGATAATAGCAGTAACACCAGCACCTATACCAACACCGGAAAATCGATTGTTGCTGATTCTTTCAAGCAATCGCTTCATTCCCATTCCGGCACTTTTCTCAAGAGCTTCTCCCATAAAGTTCATGCCAACGATAAAGATGCCTACACCGGCTAATAACCAAATCAAACTCTGTACTAATTGGATAATTTCATGTGCTGATAGCATATTTTCTCCCTTTCTCCGTTTGTATCTTTTCATGCCTGATTTATTTTTTAATCCATATAAACTAACAAGATTATACCATTATTACCAGTAAAAATCAACTATCATTTGTAATAAAAACCTCTCCGTAATTATTGGTTTTTTATATATAAATTAACATCACCTAAGCTGACAATAGTCTAATTCAGCTTACCACCGGGAAGTTTTAAATCATAAAACCGAAAAAAGACCTCACACATACTTAAATTATCGTACACCTAATAAAGCAGAAGTCGATTATTATCACTGTTTAAGGCAAAAAGAAAAAGTTTCAATCGAATAGGAGTAGTCCATTAGAAACTTTTTATACAACTTGCTTCATATTCTAACACAAAACGGTTTTAGTGTAGCATTAAGAATTTTTGTTTAAATGCTAACAAAACCTTTATTTTTGCTGTCAAAAATAAAAACAGACATCTTTATTCGAACATTCATAGTTCAAATTAAGGTGTCTGTTCAACAATTATTTGCCTAATCTTTCAAAAGCTTCTCTTTCGCTGTTCGAGAATTCTTCATAGTTATTAAGATACATTGCATCGCCCGCTTTTATCATATTATAAAGTTGTGTCATACAAAGTGTATCGCCTTCCTCTACTTCGGCATACATTTTCACCTTGTTATCTACGATATCTATAACAGCATAGATTGGGTGCTTTGTAAACTCTCCATAAACATATACCATTTCATTTGTTTCTTCCATTCCAAGTATTTCATCTACAATACATTGGTTGTATTTTCTATTGTTTATTCCTCTTATGATTTTGCCATCTCTGGAATGATTTAATATTTCATAATCAGTATTTTCGTAAATTTTATGTGTGTCCTTCCATCCGCCATTATCAATATTACTGCAAGAAGACGAAATTAATACCCATAATAAAACTAAAAATATTAGTATAAGGCTTTTCTTCAACTTTAGTCACCTCTTTAATAAAAATCACTAAACTTAATCTTGACGTCTACGCTATCTAAAAGTCCCCATTTTGTGTCAAAGTATGCAATATCATTTGCTGCCCATAGGATTCCTTTTACGACAGAGTCTTGACTAAGAGGATTTACAAATTCCGTAAAATCGAACTTGTCTGTTACTGTAACATTTGCATACCATACTCCATTATTTTGTTGTATTGCATCAACCTGAATATTTACATTGTGCAACGCTGCCCCTAAATCACCATTTCCAAGAGGAATTTTATACCAAATTGGCTCTGTGCTTATGTATCGCTTCCCTTGACTTGTTCCCCTTTCCCATATGATATCATTTACTTTCTGCGATATACCCTTATCATTCTTAAGCAAGTTGGACGCATAACTTCCAGAGGTTTTTTCATAAATATTTCCACTGCCACTTGCAGCTAATGAGAGCAAATCCGCCGTTAATTCATAACCAACCGCTTTCATGCCAGCGGCAATTCCTTTCCAGATATTATCTTCTCCCCAATTCCATGCATCATATAACTTATTGCCTATCCACTCGGCGCCTTCTTTTACAGAATCCATCCAAGCGACTTTTTCAAGTTTGCCACTATTATCAGTAATTGTTTTATTGTCATCTACAAGATAGGTTGATACATACGCATTATACACATTTAAAGAATCTTCGTCAAGCATACTCGCTATCTCGTTATACTTATTGGCTCCCACAATTTGTGCACAACGCCAGCCGTAAATATCATTTGGGTCACTGAGTGGTCTGTCGCATCTCCTACATCTGTTTTGTCCGTCATACTTTTTGTTTTGATTTTCTTTTGACATCATTCATAACTCCTTTTTGTGTTTTTTATTTTATCCTAACACGAAAAGGAGTGTCATGGAGTGCCATGCTTATGTTCTCACATAATTTTTTATACCATATTTCTCCACAAACCGCAAGTTTTTTTGCCAATTTCAACGATTTATGTTACAATAGAAACTATTTTAACTTTAAGGAGGCTTCTATTTGTATGAGGAAATCATATTCAAAACAAGATAAGGAGAAAATTATTACACAATACGAAAGCGGTGTTTCCATCACTTCCATTCACAATTCCACAGGAATTGCAAGAAGTACACTATACAATTGGATTAACGAACGTAATTCCAACAAAAAGTTCAAGCCGTTAAACAGAAACGATTACAACAAACTCAAAATGCATTGCGAAAAACTTGAGAATATAATTCAAATTCTCAAGACCTGCGGTTGTACTGTAGACGCACCATTAAAGCAAAGATACGAAGTTATCAAAGATCTTTCATCCGTATATAGCATAGCCACATTATGCAACGCACTTAATGTTCCAAAAGGAAGTTATTACAATCATATTTTTCGTAATAAAAACGAAGATACATTACTCGCCAAAAGAATTAAAGAGTTAACTCCTGTCATTGAAGAAATATACAATGACAGTAAACAAACTTTTGGTGCTGGCAAAATAGCCGCAATAATGAATGACAGAGGCTACAAAACAACGGAGAAAACTATCGGTAGGATAATGCGCGAAAATGGTTGGTTTAGTGTAAAATCAAAGTCAAAAGAAATATATCTTCAAAACAAAGAACGCAAAGTAAATGTTCTCAATCAGCAATTTAATCCAAATTCTCCAAACGAAGTATGGGTAAGCGATGTAACTTATTTCAATCTAGATGGTAAAAGATATTTTATTTGCGTTATTTTGGATCTATATGCAAGAAAAATTATTTCACATACTATCTCAAAAAGGAACTCCGCATGGTTAACAAAAACCTGTCTAATCAACGCATACGAAGAAAGGAATCCTGATGCATCAAAGTTATTATTTCATAGTGATCAAGGAAGAAACTATACCGCAAAGGCTTTTAGAGATTGCCTAATCTCATTCGGTATACAACAATCCCTTTCAAGAAAATCTGTTCCGTATGACAATGCGGTATGTGAATCGTTTTTCAGGTCTCTTAAGCAAGAGGAATTATATAGAACAAATTATAAATCTGAAAAACATTTACGAAGATCTTTGGGTGAATATATAATTTTCTATAACGAAAAAAGACCACATACATATTTGAATTATCGTACACCTAACAAAGCAGAAGCCGATTATTATCACTATTTAAGC
>JAZNCG010000036.1:0-7491 GCA_045587405.1 Ructibacterium sp.
TTTTGTCTTCCAAGACCGCTTGGCCTCCGACTTTAGAAAACAATTTCGCTATGTAAAGTTAGTTTTTCTTTCCAACTGTCAGCTATTTTCAAAAACTCCTCTGTACTTTCTGCAACCAAGTAACACTTTTCACTTTCGTCAATATAACAGACACCAATATCAGCACCATTATCGCCATACATTTTCCCAAGCCATCCTCCTTGGCTGTCTTTTGCAAATATATCTACCTGAGGCACAGTATAAAAATTCACAGATGGAATTTCATCATCGAAAATAAAATATATATCATAATCTTCCGCAAATTTTTGGTATTCAGCATTTTTATAAATTGCCGAAACAGGGCTTATTGATGTTCCCGCAGGAATAACAACAGCATCGGGAACATATATCGCAGCACATAGGTTTTCATCGCTCATATCATAATAAACTTTTTTCATAGTACTTGTCCCCTCTCTTACTAAAGCAAACGCCTACCAGATATACTTATCTTCAAAACTATCTAAAACACTTCTGCGAACAATATCCAGAGCATATAAAGACGCTCTTTCTCTCACCATTTCTCTGCTTCCGTTCAAGTTAAATTTCCACACCCTATGCACATCTTTTGTACATATGCTGATATAAACCAATCCGACGGGCTTTTTTTCGCTACCACCTGTTGGACCTGCAATTCCTGTTATACCTATTCCAATATCAGCCTGCATTTTTTCTCTTACACCGCTACTCATTTCCAAGGCTGTTTCCTCAGAAACCGCCCCATAAGTCAAAAGAGTTTCCTCTTTAACCCCTAAAAACTCCTGCTTTTTGTCATTAGAATATGTTACCGCTCCACAATGGAAACATTCCGACGAGCCTGATATATCCGTTATTTTCTTTGCCACTAAACCACCTGTGCAACTTTCTGCAGTCGCAATAGTAAGCTTATTTTCAAGCAGTAGCTTAACGACTGTCTTTTGCAAAGATGCATCTTCTCCATCAGCATATATAAAATCGCCAAGAATATTTCTTACTTTTTCCTCTAATGGTCGCAACAGCTCCTCTGCCTCTTCTTTATCTTTAGCCTTAGCGGTTAATCTCAATTCCATCTCACCTGTTTTCGCATAAGGTGCTATAGTAGGATTTGTCTGATTTTCTATAATCTCCTTCAACTTTTCTTCAGCAGCAGATTCACCAACCCCAAAAATTCGCAAACTCTTTGAATGGATAATACAATTCGTCTTTGCTTCAAGATATGGTCTTACCTTATTTTTAAGCATTGGTTTCATCTCTCGAGGAGGTCCGGGCAGCATTATAAATATATTCTTATCAGTTTCTATAATAGCACCCGGAGCTGTTCCAAAGTCATTTTCCAAAATTATGCACCCTTCGGGCATTTCAGCCTGCTTAAGGTTGTTACTTGCCATATATCTGCATTGTTTTTTGAATCTTTCCTCAATCCTTTTTCTGCTCTCTTGGTGCATAGCACATTTAACACCACAAAAATCCGCAATGGTTTCTTTTGTTAAATCATCTGCTGTAGGTCCAAGGCCACCTGTAGTAATAATGCCGTCTGCTCTTTGAACCGCAATTTTTAAAGCCAAACGAAGTCTTTCGGGATTATCGCCTACAACTGTAGTATAATAAACATTAAATCCCATTTCCGAAAGCATAATGCTTATTTCCTTGGCGTTTGTATTCACAATCTGCCCCAATAACAATTCTGTTCCAACAGATATAATCTCAAAATTCATATTTATCACCATTTATCCGTTAAGGTTTAATTTTAATAATTTCATCGCCCTCAATTGCCGCTGAAATCATTTCTTCAAGATTCTCAAGAGATTTTTCCGCCTCCACAATTTCACTTACAGAAGGACGGGTTTTGGGATGCTTTGGCACAAAGATTGTGCAACAATCCTCATATGGTAAAATAGATGTTTCGTAGCTGTCAATTTTCTTGGATATTGCAATAATCTCTTCTTTATCCATACCAATACAAGGACGAAAAACAGGCATATTTACAGCATTATCCGTAACAGCCAGGCTCTCCATGGTCTGGCTTGCAACCTGACCGATGCTCTCCCCTGTAATAAGAGCCTTTGAACCATTTCTCTCAGCAATTCTTTCTGCAATCTGCATCATAACCCTTCTCATAATCAATGTGAGATAGTTCTTAGGACACTTATCAATAATAGCAAGTTGAATTTCCGTAAAAGGCACAACATGCAGATTAATTTTCCCCGTATATACCGACAAAATTTTTGCAAGGTCTATAACCTTTTCCTTTGCCCTGTCAGAAGTATATGGGTGACTATGAAAATGCACAGCATCAAGAGCCACACCTCTTTTTGAAATCATCCAACCTGCCACAGGACTGTCAATACCGCCACTAAGTAACAGAGTTGCCTTTCCGTTTGTTCCAACAGGCATACCTCCTGCGCCATTAATTTTTTGGGTAAATATATATGCCTTTTTACGGATTTCCACCTGAACCAAAATATCAGGATTATGAACATCTACTTTTAATCCCTGAACATTTTTAAGAATACAACCTCCTAAGTGCTTACAAATCTGCGGTGAATTCATAGGAAATTGCTTGTCCTCTCTCTTTGCCTCCACCTTAAAACTTTTTCCTTCAGGTTCCAATTCCTTCATACATTCGACAACTGTTTTTTCAATAGTTTCCAAATCCTTGTCGCAGGAAACAGCAGGACAAATATTAACAATCCCGAAAACCTTTCTTAAACGCGACAAAGCCTCATCCATATCGGCATTTTCCTCTAAAGGCTCAACATAAATCATAGACTGAGATTTCTTTATACTGAATTTACCTATGGGGTCTAAAACCGCCGAAATATTACTCAATAGCTTTTGCTCAAACATCGGTTTATTCAAGCCCTTCAGGGCAATCTCTCCGTATTTTAAAAGAACTATATCTACTTTTCTCATTTGTTTTTCCTCTCTTATCTTATACTTAATCGCCTTTGCATACTTATAATTTCTATTAATGCACTAATTGTCACATCAATATCCTCTTGTGTATTAAATTCCGACAAGCTGAACCGTATACTTCCATCTATCAATTCCCTTGGAGTACCAATAGCTGTTAAAACATAGCTTGGTTCTTTTTTATGACTTGAGCACGCAGAACCGCTTGAAACATAAATATCTTTGTTTTCCAACGAATGCAGAACCACCTCCGAACGAACACCCTTAAACGATACATTAAGAATATGGGGCGCAGATTCATCAGGAGTATTTATCTTAATATCGGGAATGTTTGCTCTTATTCCCTCTGCAAGCCTGTTTTTCAGCTCATTAATTTTCATAACATTCTGTTGCATATTTTTATGGCACTTTTCCGTTGCGATACCAATACCTGCAATCCCAGGAACATTTTCGGTTCCCGAGCGCAGATTATCCTGCTGACCACCGCCAAATACAATGGGCGAGAAGTGTGTACCCTTTTTAACATACAAAATTCCTACACCCTTCGGTCCGTGTATCTTATGGCCGCTTATACTCATAAGGTCCGCCCCAAGGCTTTTTACATCACAAGGAACTTTGCAAAAACCCTGAACTGCATCTATATGCAGATATGCCCTCGGATTTTTCCTTTTAAGAATTGTCGCCATCTTTCCTATTGGTTCAATAACGCCAATTTCGTTATTAACAAGCATAGCTGTAACCAAAACAGTATCAGGTGTTATCAAATCCTCAAAAGCAGGCAAGTCGACAACACCTTCTGAATTAACAGGAATAAAATCAACTTTATACCCTGCTTTCTCCAACTCTGCCAATGTATTCATTGTGGCAGGATGTTCTAAAGGCGTGCTTATTATATGCTTTCCTCTTGCGTTTTTACAAACACCCATTATAGCTAAATTGTTAGACTCTGTTCCCCCTGAGGTAAAATATATTTCATTAGGCACAGCCCTCAAAGCTATTGCAATCTTTTCTTTCGCAATCTTTATTTCCTTTTCAGCCGCAATTCCCAGACGATGTAAAGACGACGGATTTCCATAGTTTTTACCCATAACATCAGCCACCTTTGCAATAACTTCATCATATGGTCTTGTCGTTGCGCTGTTATCTAAATATCGCTTCATATTTCTTCCTCCAAACTTCTAAAAATATATTTTATCATATATACAATTTTTTTTCAACCGATTTATTTCAAAAAAATCCTATATTACATTATATGCTTGTTTGGACAAAGTTTCATAAAAATAAAAAATCCATAAAAAGACTTACCTCTTTCATAGACTATTATCATTATTTTTCATATTTAATAATATTCAGAAATTTCATATTCCAAAGCAGTACAAATCCACTCCAGTATATAACTGTCATAACGAAGTATATAAACGAAAAGACATATTTGCAAAAGGAGCTCATAGCAAGAGCTCCTTTGAACTGATGATTTCTCTTATTTAATATACTTTTATTTGGCGTTCATTCCGGGACAAAAGCCTTGAATTTCCGGTGTGTTCTGGAGCTGGTCTAAGGCTTCGCCGAAGCGTTGAAAATGCACAATCTCCCTTTGACGCAAGAACTTTATAACATCGCTTACATCAGGGTCATCCGACACTCTCAAAATATTATCATATACCGCTCTTGCCTTTTGTTCTGCTGCCAAATCCTCAGTTAAATCCGCTATTGGGTCGCCACTCACTGCAATACAATTTGCATCAAACGGCATTCCTGAAGAATCTGCAGGGAATACTCCTCTTCCGTGATTCATAAAATACACACCATATGAACTATTCTCAATTTCATCTGTAGTTGCATTCTTGACAAGCTGTCTTACTATACTTCCTACAATCTCCAAATGTGCTAACTCTTCTGTTCCTATGTCCGTTAATAAACCTTTTGTCATTTCATTTGGCATTGAATATCTTTGGGACAAATATCTGAGACTTGCACTGAGTTCCCCGTTAGGTCCACCGTATTGACTTACTATATACTGAGCCAATTGGGGATTTGTGTTTTTTATATTAACTGGATATTGTAATCTTTTTTGATAACTCCACATAGACAAACCTCCTTAATATTTTTCCCATGGCCATGGGCAATCCAACCAATTCCATCTTTCCATATCCTGTGATGCCTCAGCAGTTAGCGGACCATATTTATCTTCATATTCCTTTTTTAATGCCGATGCCTTATCAGCCATTTTATGAAACATAGCAATTGCATCTGTATCATTCGGATGAGTGTCTAAATATAAATTCCAATCATATGCCGCAAAAGCATATGCGCTGATTTTTTTCATCAAATTTGCTCTATCGCTCATTTCTTATCTCCCTCCTGGAAAATCTTATCTCCTGATACCTGTTTTCCATAAACACCCAAGGGTTTTGCCAATATAGGGAAGATAGTTCCTTGTGCTAATCCTTCCTCTACACTAAAAAGATTTCTCATCTCTGCAATTTGAATTGGCACATATGAATATCCTACCATTGGCATAGAAATAGGCTTTGTTTCGTTTGCAAAAGGCATTTACATCCTTCCTTTCGGATAATTTTCTATCGGATAGAAGGAGTGTGTCCGATAGTCATTACCATATTATGTCCACAATCTAAATATGTTACAGCCTTTTCTACAGCAAATTATTTTAACCAACCCCAAACTGAAATATTAATAAAATTCTTTTCATACATAAGCGGTTCAAACGCAACTTTTTCTTAACTTTTACTCTTGCAATCTTGTATTCAATTTCACAATCCATCAAGCGAAAAAGAGAGCCTCAAAGCTCTCTTTTTCAAATATCTTATTTTTATTCAAATAACTCTCTTCCACCATCACCAATTTCTGTTATATAGAAAGATGGTGCATATCCAACTTTTTCCTGGTAAATCTTACCGATTTTATCGACAAATTCATCAACAGCATCATCTCTTACAAGGCTTACTGTACATCCGCCAAACCCGGCACCTGTCATTCTTGAACCGAGAACCCCATCAATCTTTAAAGCCTCTTCCACGAGAATGTCAAGCTCATCGCAAGACACATTGTATAAATCTCTTAAAGAAATGTGAGATGCCGTCATCAACTCTCCAAATGCTTTCAAATCCCCCTTAATAAGAACCTCTATTGCTTTTTTAACTCTGTCATCTTCCTCTATTACATGGCGAACTCTTTTTCTAATTAAATCATCTTCTATAGCACCTTCAACATTCCTAAAGTTCTCAACAGAAACATCTCCAAGGCAAGTGATTTCCGGCAACTTATCTTTCAATATTTCAAATCCCGCCTCACACTGACTACGACGCTCATTATATGCAGAGGCTCCAAGGGAATGTTTTTTGTTGGTATTAGAAAGAACCAATTTATATCCATCAAGTTCAATCGGAATTAATTTATAATCAAGATTTTTGCAATCTAAGAAAATAGCGTGATTTTTCTTACCCATAGCAGATGCAAACTGGTCCATAATTCCACACATAACACCAATATAATTATGCTCTGCTTTTTGACTGAGTTTCGCCATCTAAATACCATCTAACTCTGTTGCTCCGCCCAAAGTCGCCATAGTAATAGCAGATGTAACCTCGATAGCCGCAGATGATGAAAGTCCCGCTCCGTGTGGGGTTGTATCATGGAAAAGCATATCCGCCCCAACAATGTTGTAACCCGCATTTCTCAACTCAACAAATACGCCAAACTGATAATTTCCCCATTTAATATTTTTGAAATTATCAATCGTGTCAACAGTTCCCTCTACCATATCAGGAAGGTCTGTTGCCTTCATCCTGATTTTACCGTCTTGACGAACACGGGCTATAGCAGTTGTACAAAAAGTTAACGCAACAGGGAAAACATAACCACCGCTATAATCCGTATGCTCTCCTATAAGGTTTACCCTGCCTGGGGATGCAAAAACACGAACATCCTCTAATGTCCCTCCGAATGTTTTTAAAAACTCTTGTTTTAGTTCAGTAATTGTCATTATAATAAACACCCTTCTTATCTTAATATACTAATCCTTTAAACTCTCTAAAAATTTTTTATGTGCCGCTCTCAATTCCTCTGCCTTTTTTCTCAGTAGCAGTAGGATTACATGCCACCCAAGCACCTGTTTCACTATATGAATTAAACTTTTGTTTATCCGCCGCACGCATTGGCAGTAAGAACTCTATATTGAAATAAAAGTAATCCAAGAAATCACCACTGTTTACAGGTTCTTGATGCATACACATTATATATGGAAACAGATAATCAAAGAAATTATATAACATTTCTGCCTTTTCTTGCAATATCTTTACAAGATTTTCTTTTTATCGTTCATTAAATTGCAATCTATTTTGTCTATGAGATGCTATCATAACCCAATCCTTTTTAAGGGGTTATATCTTAATTCTGCCATAAAATCATAAACTTCATTTCAAACATTAATCTTATATAGTTATATTTTACCACAATTAATTACAAGGTCAATATAAAATAACTGATTTTTTTATAAAATTAACAACATTTTATCCTATTTAAAGTATTTTTGCATATATTTAC
>JAZNCG010000037.1:0-2549 GCA_045587405.1 Ructibacterium sp.
GAATTACGATAAAGATAATAAACCCATATACACCGAATCACACTTGCAGGAAATTCTGCTTGGACTTCACTCCATGTGTAAAGGTGCAGAAAGTAAATTCTTCAACGGTCACACAAATATCATGAGTGACCGTTTTGTTGTATTTGGAGTCAAAGGACTATTAGAAGCAAGTAAGAATATCAAGAATGCATTGCTCTTTAACATCTTATCGTATATGTCAAATCAGCTTCTCACAAACGGTAACACAGTTGCCGCAATTGATGAGTTTTACTTATTCTTATCAAACATAACTGCAGTAGAATATATCCGAAATTTCTCAAAACGAGTTCGTAAAAAGGAATCAGCAGTTGTGCTTGCAAGTCAGAACTTGGAAGACTACAATCTGCCCGGAATTGCGGAATATACAAAACCGCTGTTCTCAATCCCGACACACTCGTTCTTGTTCAATGCCGGAAATATTGATGCTAAATTCTATATGGACAGTCTGCAGCTTGACGAGAGCGAATACAATCTGATAAGATATCCGCAACGAGGCGTCTGCCTTTATAAATGCGGTAACGAGCGATATAACCTAATGGTAACAGCACCAAAATATAAAGAAGCCTTATTCGGAAAGGCAGGAGGTAGATAATATGATAAAATTTGACGGTCTTGTAATTAAGGTTGAACCCGATTACAAGGATAGAATTGAAAAGGGCATCGAAATCGATGAACTTTGGTGTGAAGTGTATCAGGAAAGTGATACGGAATTCAAACACAAGCTTGGCGACTTCAACATGATGCAGAATTTCGAGTATGACGATGAGTCGGTCGAATCTATCGAAAAAGGCATCAAGCAGATGGTCGAACGTGATTGGTCTTCATATCAGCTTGAGATCAAAATACTTGAGCTTGACAGAATGAAGCAAATCCTCGGAAATGCAGTTGAGTACATAAAGGAATCGGTAAATTCCGAAGACTTAAACCACGTCCTCAAAATATGCATTGGAATGACCGATGACGAAATCAATTCGTTAAATGAGGATGTTGCCGAGGAGCAAAATCAAGGTATGAATTTGTCGTAAAGGGTAGATTTTTGCAGAACAATGTGATATAATGATCTGCGAAATGCGGAGGTGTCACATGGAGAAATACTACATATGCGATGCGTGTAAGTTTCAATTTGTAAGACACGGCGAAGAGGAACGGTGTCCTGACTGTGGGAAAGAAGCCATCAGGTATGCTACCGGAGAAGAAATCGCCGATTTTAAGAGAATACAGAAAGAACTTAAACACGAAAAGTAATCAAATACTAAGAGCGATCAAGCTATAAACTTGGTCGCTCTTTTTGCGTTATGGAGGTGATACCATTGAAGAATGATTATCTGAACACATTCGAAGAAGGAGATATGCTCATCCGTGAAGACTTCGATCTTGAATTTGATAATCAGCGAATGCTGTTTCCAATCGAGGTATGGTTTGATGCAGATAAGAAGTTCGGTGTAAATACCAAGGACCATGACGGAGCCTGGGTAAATATGTATGCAACATATAATCCTTGCACTAACGAAATCAAGATACCGTTTACAGTAGATGCTGATGACGGCACATTCGAAAGGGAATATGTTCCCACAGATGATGAACGAGATTTGTTTGTGAGATTAATGGAACAATCCTGTGAGCATCGAACACAAATGACCTGCAGAGAATACTACCTGACCGAGTATGTAACAAAGCATGCATTTGGCTTTGATTTAGAATGCATCAGAGCAGGAGATAAGATTGTCGTGAATAACAGGACAGACGATTTCGTGCTTTATGCAGAAGACAAGGGAGGTAAACTTGAAAATCATATAGGACATTCCATTGAACTTGCTACCTATGGCGGCAAGGAATGTATTGCAATTGAATGTATGGATTGCAACGAAATTCTATATGATACTGCAACAGAAGAACTGCAGTTCTCCGATGAACAGCAAGGCGGAATGACAATGCAATAGGAGGTGTTTCTATGGCAGTAAATCCTGCGCTGATAAAAGCAGCGATAACACTTGCCACTGACAAACGAACTTGGATTGTTATCGGCTCAATAGTCTTTGGAGTCATATTTATGATAGTCGGAATTGTGGCTGCATTTCTGAATATCTTTTCATTTGACGATTCAGGTTCGTCAACTGCATCGGCAGCTTATGTGCAGTTTGTTGATGACATGAAGTATGCTTATGGGAAACTTGATGCAGAGATAGATGATAAGTACCCGGCACTTGACCGTGACCAAATTCATGCTGTTTTCTACACCTTATATTTTGGTGAAGAAAAGATAAAATCCGCTGAATTCTATGATGGCTTTGTAGAATGTTTTATTAATCGCTCAACAGATGATGAAGGAAACGAAGTGCTGAGTCAATGCTCTCTTAACACTGCTCTGCAACGACTCTCTGTGCATACAGGCAAAATGACTGACCATATCACGCAAGGTCAAGTAGATGAACTTGTATCCGTACTGCGTTACGGAATGGCAAGAGCAGGTGATGACGGAGTTGTATATTCAGGACCAAAGCCTGAAGCAT
>JAZNCG010000038.1:0-23771 GCA_045587405.1 Ructibacterium sp.
AATTATATTGCAAAAATAAAATATATTGGTTCAAATGTCTTGGATTATGTACATTATTACAACAAAAACTCTGTAAAAAAGACTTGATATTTTTTTATATTAATAGTATAATAATTTGATGTACAATTAAACTGAAACAGAAAGTAGGTTCTATTTTAGATGACTAAAAATAAATATACATTACCTCTGGTTCCACTCCGTGGATTGACAATCTTTCCCGGGATGGTTTTGCACTTTGATGTAGGGCGCCCTAAATCTATTGCGGCTGTCCGTCGTGCTATGGAAACAGATAAACAGATATTTCTCTGCTATCAAACAGATATTGATGTAGATAAGCCTGTTCAAGAGGATTTATCAGAGGTCGGTACTATTGCCGAAATTCGCCAGATTTTAAATCTTCCTGACGGAAATATCCGAGTTTTGGTTGATGGTCTTTGGCGTGGTTCTTTAACAAAATATACAGATTTGGACCAATATGTTGAGGTAGGTGTTACCCGCCTTTATGACATCGAAATTGATAACGAAGTTTATGCTCAGGTGCTTACTCGTCGTCTATTTAAGCTGGTTGAATCATACATTGCCCTTTATGACCGTTTCTCGTCTGAATCTTTAACATCTTTGTTGTCGGTAGACGACCCCGGTGAGCTTGCTGATTTGGTGGTTTCGACCCTACCCCTTAAACCGCAGATTAAGCAACAGATTTTGGGTGAGCTTTCCGTTGCTGCAAGAGTGGAAAATCTTATTAACATTCTTACAGACGAAGTTGATATATTGGAGATTGAAAAAGAAGTTATGTCTAAGGTTCAAGATGCCTTGGATAAAAATCAGCGTGAATATGTTCTAAGAGAAAAGCTCAAGGTTATCCAAGAGGAATTGGGTGAAGGTAACACAGCAGACAGTGATGCTAAGAAATACAGGACGCAGATTAAAGACAGAACTCTTCCTCAGGAAGTTTTTGAAAAACTTGAAGAAGAATTTGCAAAGCTTTCAAAAACAAATCCGCAATCTCAGGAGTATGGAGTTTTGCAAAACTATATAGAAACTGTTATCGCTCTGCCCTGGGGAATAAAATCTGTTGACCATATGGATATTAATTCAGCAAAAATCATTCTTGACAGAGATCATTATGGCCTGGATAAAGTTAAAGAAAGAATTTTAGAATATATAGCTGTTAAAAAGCTTTCCGGTCAGCCAAAGAGCAATATTCTATGTCTTGTTGGACCTCCCGGAACAGGTAAAACCTCTATTGCGCGTTCATTAGCAGAAGCTCTTAACAAAAAATATGTTCGTATAAGCCTTGGAGGGGTTCATAATGAGGCTGAAATAAGAGGACACAGAAAAACATATATTGGCGCTATGCCCGGACGCATTATGGAAGCATTAAAAAAGGCGGGCACATCAAATCCTTTGATGCTTTTTGATGAAATTGATAAAATGTCAAAGGACTATTCAGGTGACCCTGCCTCTGCTATGTTAGAGGTTTTCGACCCTGAGCAGAACAAGAACTTCCGAGACCATTATACCGAGCTGCCATTTGATTTATCCGATGTTTTGTTCGTGGCAACAGCTAACGATTTATCAACAGTTCCTCGTCCTTTATTGGACCGTATGGATATTATAGAAATCAGTGGCTACACCATTGAAGAAAAGATTAATATAGGCAAGAAATATCTTATTCCAAAGCAAAGGCTTGCTCATGGACTAAAGGCATCGCAAATCAAGTTTTCTCAAACAGCCCTGTCTGCAATTATAGATGGATATACACGAGAATCAGGTGTGCGTTCTCTGGAGCGTCGAATTTCCGCAATATGCAGAAAGATTGCTATTAAGATTGTTTCTGATGAATCAATTAATTCTTATTCCATAACAAACAAAAACCTTAGTGACTATTTAGGCAAGCAGATATATCATTATGACAAAACCGACTCAATAGACCAAATTGGAATTGTAAACGGGCTGGCTTGGACAGAATGCGGAGGGGATACTCTTTGCATAGAGGTAAACACTATGCCGGGTACAGGCAAGCTTGAACTTACAGGAAATCTCGGTGATGTTATGCAAGAATCTGCCAAAGCCGCTTTGAGTTTTGTACGAGCAAACACCTTCCGTTTTGCTATTCCTCAGGATTTCTACAAACAAACTGATATACACATTCATGTTCCCGAAGGGGCTGTTCCCAAAGATGGGCCATCGGCAGGTGTTACTATGGCAACAGCTTTAATTTCAGCTTTAAGCGGACGAGCTGTTAACAGATATGTTGCAATGACAGGTGAAGTTACTCTTCGAGGAAGAGTTTTAGCAATTGGAGGTCTTAAAGAAAAATCTTTGGCAGCATTTCGTATGGGTATAAAGACAATTGTGATTCCATATGAAAACAAGCCCGACTACGAAGAACTCCCTCAAAATATAAAAGAAAATATAAACTTTGTATTTGCTAAAAATATGGATACTGTTTTAGAAACTGCGCTTCTTCCCTTATCCAAAACCGATAAGACAAACTTTATTAAAGAAGTTCAGTATATGGAACCGATTATAAACAATTCAGAAATACAAGGACATATAAGTGCAAAAACAAATAAAAACCTTTAGGAGTACATTATGGATTTTGTAAATGCAAATTTTTTGGCAACCGCAGTTAAGCCATCGCAATATCCCGATACTCTTGTTCCTGAAATTGCATTGGTTGGAAGATCAAATGTTGGTAAATCTTCTTTGATTAACTGTGTGACCAATCGAACCAAACTTGCAAGAACAAGCAGTACCCCGGGAAAAACTGCAACAATTAATTTCTACGACATAAATGGACAATATCGTCTTGTAGACCTTCCGGGTTACGGATATGCTAAGGTTTCTAAATCCGAACAAGAACGATGGGCAAAAATGATTGAAACCTATCTTTCCGACAGGTTTAATCTGGTTCAAGTTATTCAACTTGTAGACGCAAGACACAAACCAACTCAAGACGATATAACAATGCTTAACTGGATAAGAAGCTTTGGATATACCCCTGTGGTTATTGCAACAAAACTGGATAAGCTTAAAAATTCACAAATTGAATCTAATCTGACTACAATATACGAAATGCTTGAGCTGAACGATGACTCAATTCTCATTCCTTTTTCGGCTGAGAAACGAACAGGAAGAGAAGATGTTCATGAACTTATCGAAATGATGTGTCGTAAATATGACCCGTCAATCGGGAATAATTCAAAATAAACACATCAGACAGCTTAAATAAAAAGAAAAAACTATAAAGGAGCCGATTACTAATGATAAATAAACCACGCGGAACAGAAGATATTCTTCCGTCTTCTGCTCCACTATGGCAACATATTGAAAAAACTGCTCGTGAAATTTGCGCCTCCTTCGGATATCGCGAAATACGAACTCCTGTTTTTGAAGACACCTCTCTTTTCCAAAGAGGTGTTGGAGATACCACCGATGTTGTTCAAAAGGAAATGTACACATTTGAAGACAAAGGCGGAAGAAGTATTACTCTTCGGCCCGAGGGAACTGCGTCTCTTGTAAGAAGTTTTATAGAAAATTCTCTCTACGCTGACCCTCAGCCTACCAAACTTTTCTATTTAATCTCTTGTTACAGATATGAAAAACCTCAATCAGGACGATTGAGAGAATTTCATCAGTTTGGAATAGAATGTTTTGGCGGAACTTCCGATGCGACAGATGCAGAAATTATTTCTCTTGCAATTTCTTTCTTTGAAAAACTTGGAATTAAGGGCTTAAAAACAAATATCAACAGTATCGGTTGCCCTGTTTGTAAAAAGGAATATAACGAAAAGCTACGAGAATATTTCGGTGCACACAAGGAAAAATTGTGTGAAACCTGTCTTGGCAGACTTGAAAAAAATCCTATGCGAATTATAGATTGCAAATCTGAAATTTGCTCAGAAATTGCAAAAGATGCACCAAAAATGATTGACCATCTCTGCCCTGATTGTCAAGAACACCTTGATAAAACAACTGCATATCTTAAGGCGATGGGAATTGATTACGAAATAGATTCAAGCATCGTAAGAGGACTGGATTATTACACAAGAACAGTTTTTGAAATAACCTCGGATGCCTTAGGAGCTCAATCAACCGTATGTGGCGGTGGCAGATATAATGGATTGGTTGAAGAGCTTGGCGGAAAGCCAACCGAGGGAATAGGCTTTGCTGTTGGTCTTGAGCGTTTAGCTATGATAATGGAACGCCAAGGCTTAACCGAGCAATTCAAACCTGTTTCGCCAAAACTTTTTGTCTGTACATTAGGCGAGAATTCCGATATACCCGCTCAAAAATTGGTCTATGATTTGAGAAAAATGGGCTGTCCTGCTGAGCGTGATTTATGTGGCAGAAGTCTTAAGGCTCAAATGAAATATGCAAACAAACTGAATGCAGAATATACTATTGTCATAGGTGATGATGAAATTTCTCAAAACTCTGCATCTGTTAAAAATATGGAAAGCGGAGATACAACCGAAACAGTTATATCTGCTGAAAACATATATAATATAATTAACAAAGGATAATAAGGAGGCTCAATCATATGCAATTTGAAACAATGGCAGGTCTTAAACGCACACATATGTGCGGAAACTTAACTGCAGAAAATCAAGGCGAAACAGTTGTTCTTACAGGCTGGGTTGCCAGAAACAGAAAACTCGGTGGCGTAAACTTCGTTACGCTCCGTGACAGGACAGGTATTGTTCAATTATCTTTTAACGACGAATCAGACAGAGCTGTTTTTGAAAAATCCGAACAGCTTAAAAGTGAATATGTTGTTGCAATTGTAGGTAAGGTTCTTTTAAGAACACCTGAAAATATCAACCCCGATATGGCAACAGGTGAAATTGAAATCTTCGTTACAGAGCTTCGTATTTTAAATGGTGCTGAAACAACACCATTTTATATCGAGGAGAACATAGACACAAACGATGCACTTCGGTTAAAATACAGATATCTGGATTTAAGACGACCTGATATGCAACGCAATATGATGATGCGTCATAAGGTTACAAAACTCGCGCGTGATTATTTTGATAACAATGGTTTCTTAGAGCTTGAAACACCTATGCTTACTAAAAGCACCCCCGAAGGCGCACGGGATTATCTCGTACCAAGCCGTGTTCACCCGGGAAGTTTTTATGCCCTTCCGCAATCGCCACAGCTTTATAAACAGCTTTTGATGTTATCAGGCTATGACAGATATTTTCAGGTTGTTCGCTGTTTCCGTGACGAAGATTTGCGTGCTGACCGTCAGCCCGAATTTACCCAGCTCGATATGGAGCTTTCTTTTGCAGATATCGATACTATTATTGAAATTAACGAAGGTTTCTTAAAGAAAGTATTTGGTGAAATATTAGGATTAGAAGTTCAGACACCTTTTCTCCGTCTTCCGTATTCTGAAGCGATGGACAGATTTGGTTCAGATAAACCTGATACTCGTTTCGGGATGGAATTTATTGATATTTCAAACGAGGTGAAGGATTGTGGCTTTAAGGTATTTACAGGGGCTATAGAAAATGGCGGAAGCGTTCGCTGTATTGTAGCCGAAGGCTTAGGAGAAAAGCTTACAAGAAAAACCTTAGACAGCCTTGCAGAATATGTTAAAACATATCGCGCAAAGGGTATGGCTTGGATTGTTGTAGAGGAAGATGGGTTGCGTTCTCAAATTACTAAGTTCTTATCCGAAGATGAAACAAACGCAATTCTTACCAAGACAAACGCAAAACCCGGAGATGGAATACTCATTATCGCTGATACAAACAATGTTGTATACGATGCCTTGGGAAATCTCCGTTTGGAAGTTGCAAGACGCTTTGACCTAATCGATAAAAACAAATTTAACTTCTTATGGGTTACAGATTTCCCTCTTCTTGAATATGATGAAGACGAAAATCGCTATGTAGCAAAGCACCATCCATTTACACATCCTGTTGACGAAGATATCGAAAAGCTTGAATCCGCGCCTGGGGAAGTTCGTGCAAAAGCATATGATATTATCTTAAACGGAACAGAAATTGGCGGTGGTAGTCTTAGAATATTCCACACCGACCTGCAAGAAAAGATGTTTAAAGCCCTTGGATTTACAAAGGAGGAAGCATGGGAGCGTTTTGGATTCTTAATGGAAGCATTTAAATATGGAACTCCTCCTCATGGTGGATTGGCATATGGTCTTGACAGATTGGTTATGATTATGGCAGGGTGTGATTCTATTCGCGATGTTATTCCATTCCCGAAAGTTCAAACAGCCGCAGAGCTTATGACAAGCTCTCCTTCCCCTGTTGATGAAAAGCAGCTGACTGAACTGGCTATTGCAACAATAGAAACAAAAACCGAAGAAAATACTGAGGAAGCATAGGCTTCTCTTAAAACGAAAGGATAAAAATTATGCAAAATGTTTTTGATACCCTCAAAGAACGCGGTTTGATTGCTCAAACCACACATGAAGAAGAAATCAGAAAAATTTTAGGCGAAGAAAAAATTACATTTTATATCGGCTTTGATCCTACAGCAGACAGCCTTCATATAGGACACTTTATGCAACTTATTGTTATGAAGCATATGCAAAACGCAGGTCATCGTCCAATCATCCTCTTGGGCGGTGGTACAACAATGGTTGGGGACCCAACAGGCAAAACCGATATGCGCCCTATGATTACCCAGGAAATGATTCAGAAAAATGCTGATAATTTCAAGGTTCAGATGTCTAAGTTTATCGATTTTGAAGACGGAAAGGCTATAATGGTTAACAATGCCGATTGGCTTTTGGAGCTTAACTATGTAAATTTCTTAAGAGAGGTTGGCGTACACTTTTCTGTAAACAGAATGCTTACAGCTGAATGTTTCAAGAGTAGAATGGAAAAAGGTCTTACATTCCTTGAATTTAACTATATGCTTATGCAGAGTTATGATTTCTATAAATTAAATAAGGAATATAACTGCTTAATGGAATTCGGTGGCGATGACCAATGGTCTAATATTATAGGTGGAATTGAACTTATACGCCGCAAAGAAGGCAAACAGGCATATGGTATGACCTTTACTCTTCTTACAACCTCAGAAGGTAAAAAAATGGGCAAAACAGAGAAGGGTGCTCTATGGCTTGACCCCGAAAAGGTTAGCCCCTACGAATTTTATCAATATTGGAGAAATGTTGACGATAAGGATGTTATTCGTATGCTTAAACTTGTCACCTTTCTTCCTATGGAGCAAATTGCTGAATATGAAAAATTAGAAGGTCAAGAGCTTAACAAAGTTAAGTGTATCCTTGCGTATGAAGTTACCAAAATGGTTCATGGCGAAACTGCTGCAAAAGAAGCTAATGATGCAGCTATGGCTATTTTTAGCGGCGCAGGAAGTACTAATATGCCATCTGAGGAAATTGACGCATCTGTTATCGGCGATGGAATAAATGTTTTAGAACTTTTAACCTCAGTTAAATTAATTCCTTCAAAAGGTGAAGGCCGTCGTTTAATTCAACAAAATGGTTTAAGTATTAATAACGAGAAGGTAACAGCTATTGATTTAAATATCACAAAAGATATGTTTAATGATGGTGAATTGATTATTAAGAAAGGTAAAAAGACCTTCTTAAAGTTAATTTTGAAGTAGATTTTATATTTTTTGTGAGCGTTGCACAAAAAAAACTTTACTCTTTCTACTCCCTGTATAAAAATAACTATTGAAAATTTGATTAAAATGTTGTATAATGTAAAAGTACCACAATTACTAACAATCTTTTTTTCATTTCTTCATTTAAGAACACCACTTCTTAAATGGAACTCCCGACCGAGAATACCATCTCGGTCACTTTTTTTATAAAAAATTATAACTAAAATGAGTCAACCTTTCCTATCGTTAGATTTTTTGTCTACGATAAAGGTTGGCTCAAATTTATGTTTTTAACAAAGAGTCTACTTCTTAATTCTTGAAATCTGTATTATCAGGGTTGGCATAAATGCAAGAACAGTTATTAAAACAAGTTGTACAACTGACATAGGGGTAATCATAAATAATCCTTTTAATGCAGGAGTCAGCATAACAACTGCCAATAATATCACACCGATAATAAAAGCACCTACGCAACTTTTATTACTGAACAATCCAATTCTCCAAATCGCCTCTCTTCCGCGACAATTAAAGCCATGGAAAAGTCTTGCAAGTGTCAATGTCGCAAAAGCCATAGTTGATGCTGTTGCTCCGTTTGTCTTTAATCCAATAAAATATGCAATCATAGTGAATATGGCTATTAATCCGCCTTGAACACCAATTTTAGTCAGAACTGATTTATTTAAAATTGATTCTTTAGGGTCTCGTGGTGGGCGTGAAAGCAACCCTTTTCGGGCAGGCTCCATACCAATCGCAATAGCGGGCAAACTATCTGTAAGCAGGTTTATAAACAATAGATGAACGGGCATAAATGGAACTGCAAGTCCTATAAGAGATGTAAATAAAACACAAATTATTCCTGCCATATTTCCCGACAATAGGAATTGTATAGAGTTTTTTATGTTTTCATATACACCTCTTCCGTTTATAATAGCCTTTACAATCGTTGCAAAATTATCGTCTGTTAAAATCATAGATGCAGCATCCTTTGCAACCTCTGTACCTGTAATGCCCATAGCAACACCAATATCAGCCTTTTTCAATGCAGGAGCATCGTTTACTCCGTCACCTGTCATAGAAACAATGTTCCCATTTTTCTGCCACATATCAACTATTCTGATTTTATGTTCAGGAGATACTCTTGCATAAACTGATATATGTTCAAGCTTTTCAGCAAGTTCTTCATCACTCATTTTATCAAGTTCGTTACCATCTACAGACAAATCCCCATCTTCAAAAATCCCAATTTTTTCGGCAATCGCCGAGGCTGTTATCTTATGGTCGCCTGTTATCATAATAGTCTTAACTCCCCCACATTTGGCATCAGCAACAGCCTCTATGGCCTCAGGTCTTGGAGGGTCCATCATAGAAATTAGTCCAACAAATGTATAATCTTCTTCGTGTGAAAAATCCACTTCTGTTATTATGCCTATATTTCGTATAGCAAAACATAAAACACGCAAACCTTTTTTAGAGAATTGACGATTAATTTCTTCTATTTCATCTATGTCTTTCTGAGAAACAGGAACAATACCGTTTTGAGTAATTATGCTCTTGGTTCTCTTTAACAAAACATCTACGGCACCTTTGGTACATAATATATTTTCTCCATCCATATGATGAACCGTGCTCATTAATTTTCTATCAGAATCAAAGGCTATTTCCGAAACACGCGTATGCTGTCCTCTGTATTCATTAACTGGTATACCTAAATTTTCTGCCAGATTTACAAGTGCAACCTCTGTTGGGTCCCCTATTTCTTTGCCATCAGACACCAATGCATCATTTGTTAAAACAGCTTCTTTCAGCAACATATATTGTGCAGGTTTTGTTAAATCCAAATTTTCTTTTGTAAAAACTTCCCCACCTGCGTACATTTGCTGAACTTCCATACGATTTTGCGTAAGAGTTCCCGTCTTATCAGAACATATGACCGAAACACTTCCAAGACTTTCAACAGCTTTTAAATCTTTTATAACAGCGTTTTCATTTGCCATTTTTTGAGTGCCCATAGCAAGAACTATGGTAACAATAGAACTTAAGGCCTCAGGAATTGCCGCAACTGCAAGGGAAACTGCGAATAATAAAGAATCTAGGACTTCCATATTCCTATACAAAGACAGACCAAAAACAACCATACTTATTCCTATTATAATTATAGCAAGATTTTTGCTGAACTTGTCAAGGCTTACCTGTAGAGGAGTTTTTCGCTGTGCTGTTTTGTTCAAAAGCCCTGCAATTTTACCTATTTCTGTGTTCATACCCGTTTCTGTAACAATGGCTGTTGATCTGCCATATGTTACCAGTGAACCTGAAAAAACCATATTTTTTCTGTCACCTAAAGGAGTTTCTGTGTTGGTTATGGTATCAGTGTTTTTCTCAACGCTTTCCGATTCACCTGTAAGAGAGCTTTCATTTACCTTAAGAGAATAGTTTTCCAATATTCTTGCATCAGCAGTTATTAAATCTCCTGCTTCTAAAATAAGTATATCTCCCGGAACTATTTCCTCAGACTTAACTTCTGTTTTAATCCCATTTCTTATAACCTTAGCTGTAGGTGATGATAATCGTTTAAGGCTATCCAAGGATTTTTCAGCCTTAATGTGTTGTACCGTTCCCAATATAGCATTAAGCACAATAACTGCAAAAATAACAATGGTACTTTCAAATTGTCCCGAGGCCATGGAAACAATCCCGGCTACAATCAATATAGCAATAAGCAAATCCTTAAATTGTTCTAAAAAAACCTGAAAAGCACTTTTCTTTTTGTTTTCTGTCAAAAGATTTTTGCCATATTTTTCAATGCGCTTTTGAACCTCCCCAGTCGTAATCCCATCTAAACCGGAATTTAGTTGCCTGCATACCTCTTCACCATTTTTTAAATAATACTCGATTCTCTTTCCTCTCTTTCTGCTTTAATAATGAAAAAAACTCTTGCATGGCTACAAAGCGTAACCATACAAAAGTCTTGTTACCCCTTGGGTGTATCCTGCCAGGCAAATGCCGAGATGTTGACATAATACTTTTAACTACTCCCTTATGTATGAAAATACAAATAAATTAATAAGGAAATTATAACACTAAATTTTTATTTGTCAAGAAAATTATTGTCAAATTTGGTTTATTATATATATAGTATTTTAATCATAATTGCTATGATTTTATGCTAAATTTTTTAAAATAAATTTTGAAAATATATTATTTTTACTGATATTTTGCTTGCAAAATGGCAAAAAGAATGGTACAATAACAAAATGATAATGTAAAATTATTTGTGTTGTGTAGTTAAACAAATATGGAGGTTATAAAATGTCTGTAAAAAGCATTATAGAAAAGGTCATTGGAACATATAGCGATAGAGAGTTAAAGAAGATAAACCCTATCTGTGACCAGGTTCTTGCCTTGGAGGGCGAGATGGAAGCGAAGAGCGATGCCGAACTTCGGGAAATGACCGATGTTTTTAAAAAGAGATTAGCAGAGGGCGAAACAACTAATGATATTCTGCCTGAGGCTTTTGCTGTGTGTCGTGAGGCTGCGTGGCGTGTGCTTGGAATGAAACACTTCCCCGTTCAGGTTATAGGTGGAATTGTCCTTCATCAGGGTAGAATTGCCGAAATGAAAACAGGTGAGGGTAAAACTTTGGTGGCAACCCTTCCTGCCTATTTGAATGCATTGACGGGCGAGGGCGTTCATATTGTAACAGTAAACGATTATCTTGCAAAGCGTGACAGTGAGTGGATGGGCAAACTTTATAATTTTTTAGGTTTGTCGGTTGGTCTTATTATTCACGATAAGGATAACAAGGCAAGACAAGAAGCCTATAATGCCGATATTACCTATGGAACAAATAACGAGATGGGTTTTGACTATCTTCGTGATAATATGGTTATTTATAAAGAAAATAAGGTTCAAAGAGGCCATGCCTACGCTATCGTCGATGAGGTGGACAGTATTTTGATAGACGAGGCAAGAACACCGCTTATTATTTCAGGTGTTGGGGATAAATCTACGGATTTGTATACTCAGGCAGATAGATTTGCAAAAACTCTTTCATATAAAAAAGTTATAGAAACAGATTCCAAAGTGGAAATGGAAGATGAGGCAGAGTATGATAACTACGATTATATCGTAGATGAAAAGGCTCATACTGCAATTCTTACGCCAAAGGGTGTAAAAAAAGCAGAGGAGGTATTTCATATTGAAAATCTTACCGATCCTGATAATATGACATTATCTCATCATATTAATCAAGCTATAAAGGCTATTGGTGTTATGAAAAAGGATAAGGATTATGTGGTTAAAGATGGAGAGGTTATAATTGTTGATGAGTTTACAGGCCGTATGATGTTTGGGCGTCGTTATAACGATGGTTTGCATCAGGCAATTGAGGCAAAAGAGGGAGTTAAGGTAGAAAACGAAAGCAAAACTCTTGCTACCATAACCTTCCAGAATTTCTTTAGATTATATAAGAAATTGTCGGGTATGACAGGTACAGCTCAGACAGAGGAAGATGAATTCCAGGAAATATATAGATTGGATGTTGTTGTTATTCCAACTAATAAGCCTCTTGCCAGAGTTGATTCGGCAGACAGTATTTATAAGACAGAGATGGCGAAGTTCAATGCAGTTATAGAAGAAGTTGCAGCTGCTCACGAAAAAGGTCAGCCTGTGCTTATTGGTACAGTTTCTATCGAAAAATCTGAGGCATTAAGTAAGCTTTTGCGAAAGAGAGGAATTAAACATAATGTCTTAAATGCTAAGTTCCACGACAAAGAAGCAGAAATCGTTGCTCAAGCGGGTAAATATGGTGCGGTAACTATCGCTACTAATATGGCAGGTCGTGGTACTGATATTGTCTTGGGCGGTAATGCTGAGTTTATGGCAAAGGATGAAATGCGTAAACAAGGCTTTGAAGAAGAGATGATTGTTCAGGCAACAGGCTTTGCAGAAACAGATGACGATAATATAATTGACGCCAGAAAGACTTACAGAGAACTTTATGATAAATTTAAGGCTGAAATGGAGCCTGAGCAGAAAAAAGTTTTGGAAGCAGGAGGCCTTTATATAATCGGTACTGAGCGACACGAAAGCAGGCGTATTGACAATCAGTTGAGAGGCCGTGCGGGTCGTCAGGGGGATGGAGGTGCATCTAAGTTCTATCTTTCTCTTGAAGATGACCTTATGCGTCTTTTCGCTCCTGAGAGAATAAATCGTGTTATGAATACCTTTGGTATGGACGAAAGCGAAGCGATAGAGAGCAAGATGTTGAGTAGTGCAATAGAAACGGCTCAACAGCGCGTTGAGGGAAGAAACTTTGATATAAGAAAGCATGTCCTTCAATATGACGATGTAAACAACCAACAGCGTGAGATGATTTATGAACAGAGAAATCAGGTTCTTAACGGCGAGGATATGAAGAATTATATCATGAATATGATTAAGGATACTGTTTTGGATATTATATCAATCCATGTAGGCGAGTCACAGATGGCAGAAGAATGGGATTGGGATAGCATAAAGGAGCATTTTACATCTGTTTTCGGAGAACTTCCTGAGGAAGCATTCGACTTTAGCGAGCATGAAATAGACAGAATGACCCCTGAAAGCCTTAAGGAACATCTTATGGATAGCATATCTAAAAAATATGAGGAGAAAGAAGCCGAATTCGGGGAAACTATGCGTGAGGTTGAGAGAGTTATACTTCTTCGTGTTGTTGACCAAAAATGGATGGATCATATTGATAATATGGAGCAGTTCCGTCAAGGAATTAATCTGCGTTCATATGCTCAGCGCGATCCTGTTGTTGAGTACAAATTTGGGGCGATGGATATGTTTGAAGAGATGATTGCATCTATCAAAGAAGACACAGTTAAGCATTTGTTCCATGTTGTTCCCCAGACCCGAATAGAGAGAACTCAGGTAGCAAAGCCAACTGCTGAAAATTTTGGCGGAGATGGAACTATTAAAAAACAACCTGTAAGACGGAAGGTTGAAATTGGTAGGAATGCCCCATGCCCTTGTGGTAGCGGTAAAAAATATAAGAATTGTTGTCTTGATAAAGATCAGGCGCAATAAGCCATTTAAGGATGTGATATAGTGATAGCTTTTGATGAATATAAGCTAAGCCTTGAAGGTATGGAAAAGGAAATCATAGAACTGAGGGATTCACTTTGACATAGAAAAGACTCAAACTCTGGCAGATGAGCTGGAGCAACAGACTATGTCGGCAGATTTCTATAGTGATATGGAGTCTGCAAGCAAAGTGATGCAACAGATAAAGGGTTTAAAAGATAAGATTGGAAGATATAATAATCTTCAATCAACATGGGAGGACCTTTTGACCTTGGTTGCTCTTGCCATAGAGGAAGAGGACGAAAGCGTGCTTGACGAGGTTAAAAGTGGCTACAATAGGTTAAAAGCAGACCTTGAAAATATGAAGCTTGAAACCTTGCTTTCGGGAAAATATGATAAGAACAATGCAATTATAACTCTTCACGCAGGCGCAGGCGGAACAGAAGCCCAGGATTGGTGCGAAATGCTCTTTAGAATGTATTGCCGTTGGGCAGAAAGACGGGGATATAAAACGGAAACTCTTGATTATTTAGATGGCGAAGAGGCGGGAATAAAGAGTGTAACCTTCCTTATAGAAGGGCTTAATGCCTATGGATATGCAAAGAGCGAAAAGGGAGTTCATAGATTGGTAAGAATTTCTCCTTTCGATTCTGCCGCAAGACGACACACATCCTTTGCCTCAGTTGAAGTTATGCCTGAAATCGATGATGATATCGATGTACAGATAAACGCTGAGGATTTAAAGGTTGATACTTACCGTGCCAGCGGAGCGGGAGGACAGCATATAAATAAAACTGAATCTGCTATAAGAATAACGCATCTTCCCACAGGCGTTGTTGTTACCTGCCAGAATGAGCGTTCGCAGCATAAGAACAGAGAAACTGCTATGAAGATGTTGAAATCAAAGTTGATTGAGATTGCAGAGCGAGAACAGAAGGAGAAGATAGAGGATTTAAAGGGTGTTCAGATGGATATTGGCTGGGGTAGCCAGATTCGTTCCTATGTGTTCCACCCATACAGTATGGTAAAAGACCATAGAACCTTATTTGAGGTCGGAAACACAGGTTCGGTTATGGACGGCGATTTGGATGGATTTATCAATGCGTATTTGATAGCGAAATCCAAAGGAGAGCTATAATATTTAAATTGAGGAGAATACAATGTTTGATAAATTATCATTTATAGAAAAACAGTTTGAAGACTTAGCGATTAAAATAAGTGACCCCGAGGTTATTGCAGACCAGGAAACATGGAGAAAACTTTGCAAAGAACATTCGGATTTAACACCGATTGTTGAAAAGTATAAAGAATACAAAGTAAACAAAGAAACAATTGACGATGCAAAGCTTATGATGGATGACCCTGAAACTGACAAGGAGTTTAAAGAAATGTTGGTGGAGGAGTCTAAGCAGGCAAAAGAAAATATAGAGCGGATTGAAGAGGAGCTTAAAATTTTGCTCTTGCCCAAGGACCCTAACGATGATAAAAATGTTATTGTGGAAATCCGTGGCGGTGCAGGTGGCGATGAGGCGGCGTTGTTTGCAGGTGATTTATTCAGAATGTATTCAATGTATGCAGACAGCAAGCGTTGGAAAACAGAGGTTTTAAATCTCAGTGAAATAGGAATTGGCGGAATTAAGGAAGTAACCTTTATGATAGAGGGTGATGGCGCTTACAGCCGATTGAAGTTTGAAAGCGGAGTGCATAGGGTTCAGCGTGTTCCTGAAACAGAGTCCAGCGGAAGAATTCATACATCAACAGTTACAGTTGCGGTTTTGCCGGAGGTTGATGATGTTGAGGTGGAAATCAATCCTGAAGATTTGCAGATTGATACCTATCGTTCCAGTGGAGCAGGTGGTCAGCATGTTAATAAAACTGAGTCGGCAATAAGAATAACCCATATTCCATCGGGAATAGTTGTTGCCTGTCAGGATGAGCGTTCTCAACATAAAAATCGTGAGGCAGCAATGAAAATGTTGAGATCCCGTCTGTTTGATATGATGGAGCAGGAGAGGAATGCCTCTATTGCGGCAGACAGAAAGAGTCAGGTCGGAACGGGTGACAGAAGTGAACGCATTAGAACATATAACTTCCCTCAAGGGCGTATGACAGACCATAGAATAGGTCTTACATTATATAAGTTAGAGCAGATTATGAATGGCGATATAGACGAAATCATAGATGCATTAATTACAACTGACCAGAGCGAGAAGCTTAAAGCTCAGGGAGAAAATTAGGAGAGCTGAAATATGAAATCCGCCGACATAGTCTGTGGGTTTCATTTGTATTTGTAGAGAAAGAGGGGGTTTTGTGGATAAAAAAACATTGCGGTTTACCAATTCAGACAAGGATTTAAAATTTGCGGCAAAATTGCTGAAACAAGGGAAAACTGTTATTTTCCCTACAGAAACAGTTTATGGTTTAGGAGCTGATGCGAGAAAGAGTGAAACTGCTGAAAAAATTTTTGCCGCAAAAGGCAGACCTTCGGATAATCCTTTAATTGTACATATTGCAGATGTGTCTATGCTGGATAAGCTGGTGGAGGAAATTCCTGATTTTGCAAAAGCTTTGATGGATAAATTCTGGCCGGGACCATTGACTTTAATTTTTAAAAAGTCTGATATTGTGCCAAAGACGGTAACAGGCGGGCTGGATACTGTTGCTATTAGAATTCCTGCGCATAAAACGGCGAGAAGGCTTTTGGAAATTGCTCAAATTCCAATTGCAGCACCAAGCGCCAATCTGTCGGGAAAGCCAAGCCCAACGACTATTCAACATGTTATTGACGATATGGACGGCAGAGTTGATGGAATTATTTGTGATGAAGATTGCTCTGTTGGAGTTGAGTCTGCGGTTTTAGATATAAGCGGTGATACTCCAAGGTTATTCAGACCGGGCGGGGTAACTCAGGAAGAAATAGAAGAAACAATAGGTGTTAAAGTTTTGGTTAACACAGAAATGAAGGAGGGCGATTCCCCAAAATCCCCCGGGCTTAAATATAAGCATTATTCTCCTGATGCTGAGGTTGTAGTACTTTCAGGTTCAAGCGAGAAGAAGCGTGAATATGCAACTGAGTTGTCAAGAGAAAAAGTTGTGGGGGCTTTAATTTTTGAGGAAGAGAATATATATGCAGAAGAGATAATAACATACTCTTTAGGAAGCAAAAAAGAACCCTTGGCTGTAGCGCATAATTTGTTTGCGGCGATGCGCGAGCTTGACAAAAAAGGTGTAGAGATTATATTAGCTCCTGAAATTCCTGATGATGGGATTTGGATGGCTGTCAGGAACAGACTATACAGAGCAGCAGGTGAAAAGATTATAAAGTTAGAAAGTGATATAAAAAAGATTATATTTGTCTGTACGGGAAATACCTGCAGAAGTCCTATGGCAGAGGGAATATTGGACAATATCGCAGGAGAGGAAGTTATTGTAATTTCTGCGGGTATATTTGCAAGCGGAGAAAAGGCATCTGCAAATTCTGTGGCAGTAATGAAAGAGATAGGTATAGATATCAGTAACCATATTTCAAAACAACTTACCGTTTCTGTCATAGAGGAATCCGATATTGTGATAACTATGACGAAAGCTCATAAAAATATGCTTATATCTATTGCTGAGGACATGCAGAATAAAATTGTTACTCTCGGAGAATGGGCAGGGGAAGACAAAGATGTGGCAGACCCGTTTGGTGGAGATATAGAAACTTACAGAGAATGCCGAGAACAGATTTTTGAGATGGTTAAAAAGGGATGGGAAAATAACAGATGATAGAATTAAAACTTTTAACCTACGAATTGATAGACAGTGTTCTTGAGTTAGAGAATATCTGTTTTCCGGATGACCCTTGGGGAAGACTTTCTTTTGAAAGCGAAGTAGGTAACGACATTTCTCTGTTCATTGTGGCAATAGATAATGAAGTTGATGAGGTTATTGCTTATGGAGGAGTTAGATATATGTATGATGTTGGAGATATAACCAATATTGCAGTTGCTCCTGAATACAGGCGAGAGGGAATTGGTGAAAAAATACTTGAAGTTTTAACTAAGGCTTGTTTGGAAAAAGGTATGCTTGCAATCAACTTAGAAGTAAGAGAAGGAAATATTCCTGCTATAAAGCTTTATGAAAAATATGGGTTTGTAAGATGTGGTGTAAGAAAAAGATATTATAGAGGAAAATATAATGCTATTTTGATGACGAAAGAATTGGGATAAGGAGAGAGAAAAATGCGTATTTTAGCGATAGAAAGCTCTTGTGATGAAACTGCAGCCGCGGTTATAGAAAATGGAACAAAGGTGCTTTCTAATGTTATTAACACCCAAATTGAAATACATAAATTATATGGAGGTGTAGTCCCTGAAATTGCATCTCGCAAGCATATTGAAAATATAAGCTCTGTAATAGACAAGGCTGTTGCTGATTGTAATATAAAGCTTGAAGAGGTTGATGCTATAGCTGTAACCTATGGGCCCGGGCTTGTAGGGGCATTATTAGTTGGTGTTTCTGCAGCAAAGGGATTAGCATACGCGCTAAAAAAACCTTTAATACCTGTTCATCACATTAAAGGGCATATCGCGGCAAACTACCTTGAAAATCCCGAATTTAGACCACCCTTTGTGTGCTTGGTCGCCTCGGGGGGGCATAGCCATATTGTTTTGGTTGAGGATTATACCCAATACAAGGTGTTGGCAAGAACGAGAGATGACGCGGCAGGGGAAGCTTTTGATAAGGTTTCCCGTGTTTTGGACTTGGGTTATCCCGGTGGACCTGCAATACAGAAAAAGGCATTAGAGGGAAATCCCGACGCTATAAAATTTCCAAGAGTCAGTATGGGAGAAAATGGGTTTGATTTTAGTTTTAGTGGAGTTAAAACATCTGTTTTAAACTATATTCATAATGCAGAGCAAAAGGGAGAAGAAATAAATGTAGCAGATATTGCGGCATCTTTTCAGGAAGCGGTTATAGATGTGTTGGCAGAGCATCTTATTGGGTGTGCCAAAGAGTTAGGGGTTGGAAGAATTGCTTTAGCAGGAGGAGTTGCGGCGAATAAACCCTTAAGAGATAGAGTGGCAGAACGGGCTGGGGAAAATGGTATGGAATTTCAATATCCCAAGTTTGAGCTTTGCACGGATAACGCCGCAATGATAGGTTGTGCGGCTTATTATGAATATCAAAATGGAGTTATAGGGGATATGACATTAAATGCGGTGCCTAATTTAGCATTGTAATAAATATCCTTTAAAAGAGGTAATCAAATGAAAAAGAAAAGAGTAATGGGATATAAAATCGGTAGGTTTGGGACAGGAATTATTCTCTGCGAGAAATGTAACGAATATGTAGGGAAGTTGAATTATTCAAATTTTGAATATGTTTATCTGCAAACTATTTGCGAATGTGGTAGCAGCGGATATATTGAATATGGTATAAAGCCTGAAGGAAAAAGAGAAGTGGCAGAATACAATGGAAATCAGTTGCTATGCCCTAATTGTCATAAAGTTCTTTTTGAAAAGGGAGATGCAGTTGTCAGCTTTTCTTTTGACATTGATTGCGTTTGCGGAAAGATGTATAATGTGAGGGATAGCATAAATGGAAATTTAGAAGAAAAAGCTATTATAGACTAAAAAACTAATTTATGTATATACTTAATTAAAAAAACAGATGAGAGGAAGTGATAGTTATGGATTTTATTCAGAAGAATAAAGAGTATGATATGATTGGATTTGGTGAGGTAATGCTTAGACTATCTCCTCAGGGAACAGATAAAATTTCCAAGTCCTCGTTTTTTGAGAAGAACGCAGGTGGCTCAGAATTTAATGTTATGTCAGGAGCGGCAATGTTGGGAATAAGAACGGGATTGATTACTAAGCTACCTGAAAGTAAGCTTGGACATTATATAAGAAATATGATTAGATACGGGGATGTAAGCGATGATTATATCATATATGATACATCTTCGCAAGCCAGACTTGGTGTGTATTATTATGAGCAGGGTGCGTATCCAAGAAAAGCATCTGTTGTTTATGATAGGGCAAATTCTTCTATAAATACCCTTAAAATTGAGGAAATTCCTTCGGATATATATGATAAGACGGCTGTTTTTCATGTCAGTGGAATTTCTCTTGCTCTAAACGAAAATCTTAAGTACACAATTATTGAACTTATAAAAAGATTTAAAAAAGCAGGAGCATGTATTTCTTTTGATGTAAATTACAGAGCGAATTTATGGGATGAGGAAACTGCAAAAAAATGTGTTGAAGGAATTTTTCCATATGTTGATATTTTGTTTGTATCTGAGGAAACTTCAAGAAGAATGTTAAAAAGAACAGGAACGCTGCAAGAAATTATGAAAGGTTATTCAGATAACTATGGCTGCAAAGTTGTTTCTACAACCCGCAGAGAGGTTGTAAGCCCCAGAGTTCATAATTTTAGTTCACAGATTTATTACAACGGAGTATTCTATGAGGAAAAACCCTATGAGGGAATTGAGGTTGTAGATAGAATAGGCAGTGGAGATGCGTATTTATCGGGTGCATTATTTGCGATGGTTAAATATGATGACATGAATAAGGCGGTTCAATTTGGAAATGCTATGGCTGCAGTAAAAAACACAACAGGCGGGGATATGTCTTGCAGTAGTCTTCCTGAAATTCAAGGAATTATAAAATCTCATCTTGCGACAGGTCATCAGGACGAGATGAATAGATAAAAATAAAAACCGATTGGGACAGAAAAATGAACCGACCCCCAAAAGTTAGACCAAAAATCTAACGATTGGGAGGTCGGTTTTTTGATTTAAAAATCAGCTTTTTTAGTTGAAGTACAGATTTGTTTTTGACTACATTGTTTCGCATTGGGACAACCAATACATTGTTGACCATTTTTTTTGCTTCTGTAGATATAATAACCCACACTTGAAAATATAACTAAAAGAATAAAAATAAGTATAATGTTTATCATAGCCTATCATTCTCCTTGCAATGCCTGCTCTTTATGGAGCTCATTATCTGCCTTTATTATAAGTATAAGAAGTGTAAAAAGCATAATTAAGACTGTAGCAAGACCTTGGAAAAATCCATTACCAAGGGCGCCATAGGTAACAAATGTTCCTACCTGATATACTAAAAATGCGACGATATACCCCGTACAAAGCTGGAGAACAATTCCACCAAACATCCATTTTGCGTTGTTTATTTCAGAATTCATAGTACCAATTGCCGCAACACAAGGAGGGGTAAAAAGATTAAACATAAGACAAGCAAGGGCAGCAGCTTTTGTTATTCCAAAAACCGCGGCAACTTCGTTTCCGCTGCCTACCAAAGCGAGCTCATCTGTGTTTATAAAGTTTGTTATACCATAACAGACCGCTAAAGTTCCAACAACATTTTCTTTGGCAATAAATCCTGTGATAGAAGCAGCAGCCATTTGCCAAAAGCCAAAGCCAAGAGGAATTAAAAGGACAGCAACCGGTGATGCAATTGAAGCTAAAATAGAAGTGCTCTCCATACCAGCTTGTATAATTTCAAATCTCCAGTTAAAGTTTTGCATAACCTGGATTATTGCATTACATAGTAAAATAACAGTACCCGCTTTTACCATGAACGACCAACCTCTTGAGCACATAGAAAGGAAGGCTCTCTTAAGAGATGGAAATTTGTATTCAGGAAGCTCCATTATAAAATAGGAGTTCTTTTTCTTATAGCCAACAACTCGATTGACCAAAAGAGCACCAATAAAAATCAAGAAAATGCCAACAAAATACATTGATGTCCCAATCCAGGGTGCATCATTAAAAAATACTCCTGAAAAAAGAGCAATAACAGGCAATTTAGCACCGCATGGCATAAACGGAGTAAGCATGGCAGTTGCTCTTCGCTCACGCTCGTTGCGGATTGTTCGACAAGCCATAACCCCCGGGACAGCGCAACCTGTACCAATTACAAACGGAATAACAGATTTACCCGATAGACCAACCTTTTTAAATATAGGGTCAAGAACAACCGAAACTCTTGCCATATATCCACAATCCTCTAAAAGAGCAATAAGAAAATACATTATCATAACCAAAGGTAAGAACCCTACAACCGCTCCGACACCGCCAATAATACCATCGACTAATATGGATTGCAGAAGAGGATGGGCGTTTGCAACTAATTCACGGACTAAAAGCTGAAACATTTCGATTAAGGTGACAAGTCCTGGTAGAACTTTTCCATTATTAAATTCATAGCCTTCGGCAATTAACGGACCGAGCCAAGCTTGGGAAACCTGAAACATCAAAAACATAATTATTGCAAAAACAGGAATGCCCAACCATTTGTTTGTAAGAATTTTATCTATCTTATCATTGATATCCTTAGTGTGTGTCAGTGTTTGTCTTTTTTCCACGATTTTGACGAGCTTATTTACAAAGTCAAAACGCTTTCGGTCTGCCATTTCTACAGCAGATTTATTTGTAAGGTCTGTTTCGGTTTGCCTATAAGGTGGAATTTGTTTCTTGCCAATTTGAGAAATAGCTGTATTGATAACTGATGTTAATCCCTCTAAAGAGGTGGAAACTGTTTCAACAACAGGACAATTAAGACTTTTGGAAAGAAAATCTGTATTTATAACAGTTTCTTTCTTTTCATTAATATCGATTTTGTTCAGGGCGACAACCATAGGGATGCCAAGCTCTAAAAGTTGTGTTGTGAAGAAAAGACTTCTGCTTAAATTTGTAGCATCAACGATATTTATTATAACATCAGGATGTTCTTTTTTTATATATGTACTGGTTATACCCTCCTCTGATGTAAAGGGGGACATAGAATATGCTCCCGGAAGGTCTACTATTATAATGTCATCTAAAGAGTTTGAATAACTCTTTTTAAGTGGATGCTCATTTTTTTCCACGGTTACTCCTGCCCAGTTACCAACCTTTTCGTTTTGCCCTGTAAGAGCGTTATACATAGTTGTTTTGCCGGAATTAGGGTTGCCCGTTAAAGCAATTCGCATATATATATCCTCCTTGGTATTTTAATTGTTAAAACAAAATCTTTAGTTAGATAAGACTAACTAAACGCGTTAAAAACAATCAGCAACAGCTTTTGATATACTAAATCTTAATTGCTGTCGCTAATTGTTTGTCTATACTGTATCTTCCATTTTTAATTAAAACAATACAGCTATCTTTGAGGTGGGAAACAACAGTGATTGGCTCTCCGCTGTAACAACCCAAAGAAAACAGAAAAGAATTCACTTCTTCGTCGTTTGTTTCGATGCTTCGTATTAAATATTCTTTTTCTTCTATTGCATCAGTTAAATTCATTTTTATCACCTGATTAATTTATATGTACAACCCTTAGAGATTATGAATGATTAGCATAGATTAACTCAAAGGATTATCAAATGGTTAGCTGCCACTAACCATTTGATATTTTAACATCACTTTTTTTATTTGTCAATAGCTTTTTGGAAAAAATTATATAAAATTAATCAGCTAAATTGTTCAGAAAATAAGCCTTAAGTTTCTCAAAGCTTTCGCTACTCAAATCGTGTTCGATTTTACAACTGTCCAGAAAGGCGGTTTCTTCGCTAACGCCGATAGCAATAAGAAATTTAGCAATCAGATTATGGCGTTCATAAACTCGCTCTGCAACAGCCATACCTTTTTCTGTCAAAAGAATTTCACCGTCTTTTTCAACAACAATAAATTCATCTTCCCGTAGGTGTTTCATGGCGACAGAAACGCTGGCTTTTGTAAATTCCATAGAGTGTGCAACATCTACACTACGCACAGAGCCATTTTTGCGTTTGAGCATAAGAATACATTCTAAATAGTTTTCTGCAGATTCCTTGATTTGCAATTCTATCACCTACCCTAATATAAATCTAACTCATCCTTCAATTCTTTACGGAATATATCAGCATATACTCTATAGCCTTTGCTGTTAAAGTGAATTTCATCTTCCATAGATTTAATACTTATGGATAATTATATATTTTATTTTTCTTTTTGTCAATAGAATAAAGGTTTAGTGGAGGTATGTTAAATTTTAATTAAAAACACCTATATAAGTTGAAATGAAAAACTTATATGTTATAATAAATTA